>JAFSJO010000110.1 GCA_017449415.1 Synergistaceae bacterium | reverse complement strand
GGCTCAACAAGTCCAGCGGGTCGCGAAACTCCTCCGGCATGATCTTGAAGCCGAGCCGTTCTGACAATAAATTTACGATCGTGGATTTGCCGCTGGCGGTCATGCCCTCGACAATAATTTGAATCTGTCCCATGTTAATGTCCTCCTCCGATGTCTGTCCTGTATCTCATGCCCTCGAAGCTGATGAGCTTGACGGCCTCGTAAGCTTTCTCTCGCGCCGACGTGAAGTCCTCAGCGACAGCGGTAACAGCCAAAACTCTTCCGCCGGACGTGAAATATTTGTTGCCCTCGCGCTTCGTCCCTGCGTGGAAGATCTCAACGCCCGGAATTTTTTCAGCGTCTCCGAAGTCAATCTCGTAACCCGTCAGATACGAAGCCGGGTAGCCTCTCGACGCAAGCACCACGCAACACGACGCGGCATTCTTGAATTTCACTTCGACCTCGCTCAGTCTTTCGTCGCGAACCGCGAGCATAATCTCGAATAAATCTCCATCGAGCAACGGCAGGACAGCTTCGGCCTCGGGATCTCCGAACCTGCAATTGTATTCGAGAACTTTCGGGCCGTCCTTCGTGAGCATCAGTCCGAAGTACAAGCAGCCTTTGAACTTTCGCCCCTCGGAGTTCATGGCGTTGAGCGTCGGGAGAAAAATTTTCTTCATGCACTCGTCCGCGAGTTCGTCAGTGTAGTAGAAGTTCGGCGCAACAACTCCCATGCCGCCGGTGTTGGCTCCCTTGTTGCCGTCGAAAGCTCGCTTGTGATCCATCGACGAGACCATCGGGATTAAAGTCTTCCCGTCCGTGAATGCCAAGACTGAGACCTCCGGGCCTCGCAGACATTCTTCGATTAATATTCTCTCGCCGCTGGAGCCGAAAGTTTTGTCTTTCATGCACGACATAATAGCCTCGCGAGCTTGCTTGAAATTCTCCGCGACCGTTACGCCCTTGCCTTTCGCCAACCCGTCAGCCTTTATGACGATCGGGCAGTCCGAAGTGGCGACATAAGACAGAGCTTCGTCGATCTTTGAAAAAATTTTATATTTTGCTGTTGGGATATTGTATTTGGTCATTAGCTCCTTGGCGAAGATTTTGCTGCTTTCGATTATCGCGGCGTTCTGAGCGGGGCCGAAACATTTCACGCCCTCAGCTTCGAGCCTGTCAACAGCTCCCATAGCCAACGGATCATCGGGCGCAACGATTGCGAAGTCGATCGCGTTATCCTTTGCGAACTTCACGATGCCGTCGATGTCTTCGGCGGAAATTTTCACGCACTCGGCGAAGTTTGAAATTCCTCCGTTGCCCGGGAGCGCGTAGAGATTTTCGACTTTGGGATTTTTGGCGATGTATTTTGCTATTGCGTGTTCGCGGCCTCCGCCGCCGATCAAGATTACGTTCATTCGTTCATTACCTCCACTGTGAAAGCAAAATTGTAGCATAGTTGAAGTGAGCCATGATATAAAATAAAATCTACGAAAAACTTTAGGGAGAGTGAAAAAAGTTTTGGAAGAAAAGATTTTGGAGATAAGAAAATATCCCGACCCGGTTCTGAAAAAGATCGCGCAGCCGGTCGAGGTCTTCGATGAAGAGTTAGAGAAGCTCGTCCGCGATATGTTCGTGGCCATGCACGCAAGCAACGGCGTTGGACTCGCGGCTCCGCAGGTCGGAGTGTTGAAGAAAGTCGCGATCGTCGAGTACGAAGACAAGAGCTACGTCCTCATCAATCCCAAGATCATCGACCGCAAAGGGACTCAGGAGGGCGAGGAGGGTTGTTTGAGCTTCCCAGGCATCTACGCGAACGTCTTGCGGCCTCTGTGGGTCAAGATCGAAGCTCAGAACGAGAAAGGCGAGCTTCAGACGATCGAGGGCGAGGGCTACACGGCGCGGGCGTTCCTGCATGAGATGGATCACCTGAACGGAAAATTATTCGTCGATTACCTTTCGAGCCTCAAACGCAACGCCATCAAGAAAAAAATTTCCAAGAACACCGGCGGACACTTCTAAACAGTGAGGAGTTAGGAGTGAGGGGTTAGGAGCTAGATATGATGAAAGTGAAAAATATTTGGTTCGTGGGGACGGGGAATTTCGCCGCGCTGTGTCTCGATAATCTCATCGACAACGGCTTGACGTTCTCGAAGATCATTACGGGACTTCCGACACGCTCGGGACGCAACGGGAAAGAAAATCCATCGACCGTCGAACTGAAAGCTAATGAGCTTGGGCTCGCGGCCACTCGCACAGGTAAGCTGAACGAAAATGAAAATCTCCTCCGCGAGTTCGAGGCCGACACTCCAGAATTAATCTTCGTGATCGACTTCGGCCAGATCATCAAAGAGCCTTTCTTGTCAGCTCCGAGATATGGCTGTCTGAACATTCACCCGTCGTTGCTCCCGGAGTACAGGGGCGCGGCTCCGATCCAGCGGGCTTTGCTTGACGGCGTGAGCTACACCGGCGTGAGCGTCTTCCAACTCGTCAAGGCCATGGACGCGGGCGGAATTTTGGCGCAAGAGAAGTTCGAGATTCCCGACAGCTTCAACGCCTCCGACCTTTATAAAGCTCTCGCGGATATCGGTTGCAGGCTTGCGGCCTCGGCTCTTGAAAAAATTCCCGAGTTCACGTTGACGGCTCAGGACGACTCGCGAGCTACGTACGCCGACAAATTAATGAAAACTGAATTTGAGCTTTCGAGGGAGATGACTGCGAAGAAATTTTGCGACACCGTGCGCGCTCTCGACATGTCCGGCGGAGCTTTCATGTTCATCAATGGCAAGCGAGTTAAGGTCTGGCGTGCGAGAGTTCGCAACTCCGGAAGCGAGGTCGGCCCCGTGATTGCGTGCTGTGATGGCGATGTCGAACTCATCGAAGTTCAAAGCGAGGGCAAGAGGAGAACTTCGGGCGGCGATTGGGCGAGGGGCTTTAGAAAAGAAAATTTTAATTCCTAATTCCCTTTTTCTGCGCTATAATTAATCGAAATCATTTATTAATTGAGGTAAAGAGGGCAGGTGTTTATATGCCGCAAGACATAAGGAACATAGAAGAGATTTGCGTTAAAGAGAACAGAATCTTTGACGGAAAGATTTTGAACCTGAGATGCGATGAAGTTCGCACGCCGTCGGGTCATATCGCGTCGCGTGAGGTCGTTGAGCACAAACCCGCCGTGGGCATGATCGCCGTTACGGAGGATAAGAAAGTTTTGCTTGTGCGTCAGTATCGCTACGCTGTTCACGAGGAGACGCTCGAGGTCTGCGCCGGACTGATCGAAGAGGGAGAGGATCCAGTCACCGCCGCCGAGCGCGAGATGCAGGAAGAACTCAACGTCAAGGCCAGAAATCTCTACAGGATCGGCGAGTTTTACGCTTCGCCGGGATTTTGCACGGAGCTTTTCACGCTTTTCCTAGCTGAGGGCTTGGAGAAGTCATCACTGCCCCAAGATGAAGATGAGAATGTCTCGGTACTGGAAGTAGCTTTCAGTGATATACCGGTCATGATAAAAGATGGAAAGATACGAGACTCTAAGACGTTCGCGGCTCTTTCGTGGCTTATGGCGAAGGAGGGGATCGCCCCCTGAAATATAAGGCTGTAGAAGCGTTGATGTAGTGTAGTTAAATTTTTCACAAAATTTTTTCAAGGAGAGTATTTTACACATGTTAAACAATTTCAAAATCACGGGTAAGCTCACAATCGGCTTCGGAATTGTCTTGGCACTTTTCGGGGTCGCAGTGTTCTTTTCGTGGACAAGTATTTCAGCCGTTCAGTCCGATGTTCAGTACCTTCAGCTCGTTGTCGACAACACAGTCAAGCTCGCTGTCGAACTCACCAACCAGATCAGCTTCATCAGAGCCGGTGTCAGAGATTTGAAGTTCTCCGAGAGCGATGAGGACATGGAAAAATTGTCCGGATATTTCGCTTCGCTGCGGAGCTTGATTGACAAAGGCAAGCAGATGTACGCGCAGAACCCGACGCTTTCGAGCCTTTCAAGCCTCGGCGAAATGGAGAATCTTCTTCGCAATGCGGAGTCAACGTTCGCGAAAGCGTCGCAGATGATTCGTACAAAGCGCACAGTTTCGGCTACTCTCGTTAAGGAGATTGACAAGATGATCGCACTGTTGGAGAGCGTCATCGACATGCAGTACAAGATCACGTCAGACAACCTCAAGTCCAACCTTGAGGGCGCGAATTTCCAGACGGACATTGACCGCATCAGGCTGGCTGAAGATCTTCGTACACAGTTCGCTATCACGGCTCGAAACTACGCGATCGCAATGTGGAACAGAGACGCGAAGATGATGAACGACATCGTTCAGCAGCTCGTCAACGGTGAAAATCAGTACAACAGGTTCTACGAAGGCTCGCGCTTCAAAGAGGTCAGAGACATCATGACGGCGGGGCGCGGAACTTTCACGACGCTGAAGAACGGATTTAACGACGTTCTGAACTCGTTCACACAGACCGAACCGGCATTCGCGGCATTGCTCGCTGACGGCCTCACGCTCGTCAACATCTCCAACAAGATCACCGACGCAGGCACGCAGAGGATCGTTGACCTTTCACAGGGCGCACACGATTCGCTCGGCAGCACCATGACGCTGGTTATCACGCTGGCGGCTGTGGCTATCGTAATCGGTATCGGAATTGCTCTTTACATCGCCAAGTCAATTTCCAAGCCTCTCGGTCGTGTCGTTGAGCTTTGCGGCAATGCAAGCAACGGCGATATGTCAATCGTTCGTTCGGACTTCCGCTACGAGGGCAAAGACGAACTTGGCGAACTCGGGGACGCTCTTTCGGATATGTTCAACTCGCTCAGCACAGCGATTTACGACATTCGCGGCCTTGCGCTCGAAAGCCATGACAAGTCGGCCAACATGAAAGAGGACGCGGGCAAGAACCTTGACTACGCCAACAACGTACGTTCAAGCGTCGCCAACGTCGTGAAGCTGATGGAGAGCAACTCATCGTCATTGCAGGAGAGCAACGCGGGCACGGAAGAGATGTCAGCGGCTTCAATGACGAGTGCTCAGGCGGCCACGGACTGCGCGGAGTTCATCTCCAACATGACGACAGTAACAGGCAACGCGGTCAACACGGTCAAAGAGGCAATCGCCAACATCGTAGTTCTTCAGAGAAAGACGAAAGAGAGCGGAATTAAACTTCAGGCACTCGTCGAGAACGTCAACAAGATCAGCGAGTTCATCGGGGACATCACCTCAATCGCCGACCAGACGAACCTGTTGGCACTCAACGCCGCTATCGAAGCTGCAAGAGCCGGTGAAGCAGGACGCGGATTTGCAGTTGTCGCGGAGTCGGTGCGTAAACTCGCTGAAGAGTCGAGCAGAGCCGCCGAGAACGTCAGAGGCTTGATCGAGACGTTGCAGGACGCGGCCAGAGAGACGAAGACATCGAGCGACGAGACAGCAGTCCTCCTTGACGAGACGACCGAGAAGGCCAACGGCGCGCAGGATTCACTCGCTGAGGCTATCGGACAGATCGACAAGGCCAACGACAGGATCCAGAACATCGCCGCAGTCGCTGAAGAGCAGGCAGCTTCGAGCCGTGAGATCGCCGCGGGCATCGACAACGTTACGAAAGCAACGACCGAGATCCTCGAACACCTCGAAAGCATCAAGAACGACATGGACGAGACAGCCATGATCGCCGAGCGTGCCGCTCAGGGTGCAGTTGACCAGACTGGACTCGTTGAGAGCATCACGGAGTCGCTGTCGCAGTTCAAGATTGAGCATGAAAGCTCAGGCAAATCCTCATCATCATCGAGACCGAAGCCGAAGGCTCTTCCTCCTAAGAAGAAATAAAAAAGAAGTTACGAAAAGCTCCCCTGCCTTTGAGACAGGGGAGCGATTTTTTTTGAGTTCGTTCAGAGATTAATAATTCTCGGCGTTGACTTCAAAGTAGGCTTTCGGGTGCGCACATGCCGGGCAGATCTCCGGGGCTTTCTCACCGACGACGATGTGTCCGCAGTTTCGGCACTCCCAGACTTTGACTTCGCTCTTGGCGAAAACCTGCTGAGCCTCGACGTTCTTCAATAAGGCTCTGTAACGCTCCTCGTGATGCTTCTCGATCGCCGCGACCAGACGGAATTTAACCGCGAGAGCCTTGAAGCCCTCTTCCTCGGCTGTCTTGGCGAAGCCCTCATACATGTCCGTCCACTCGTAATTCTCACCGTCAGCGGCTGCTGCGAGGTTGGCGGCTGTGTCTCCGATGCCCTCAAGCTCCTTGAACCACATCTTTGCGTGTTCTTTCTCGTTGTCAGCAGTTTTGAGGAACAACGCCGCGATCTGCTCGAAGCCCTCTTTCTTGGCCTTTGAAGCGAAATACGTGTACTTGTTACGCGCCTGCGACTCTCCTGCAAAAGCCGCCTGCAAATTCTTTTCGGTCTGTGTTCCGGCGTATTTGTTTGCCATTGTATATCCCCCTTAATGAAATGGATTTGTTACGCGAAGATTATAACACGCCAAAAAGCAAATAAGCCGCGAACGTCATCACGGGAATTATTGCCGCCGTCCTCGCCGCTGAAAACTCGAAATATCGACACACAAGGAACATCGAGGCCGCCGTCCATATGATTAATGTGCCCGTGTGATAGCCGAACGAGCCGGGGATCACGTCCGCTATGAAGTCCGCCACGCGCTCCCATAACAGAAAGATACCCTCGACCGCGAAGAGGAAATTTCCCACGACAGGAAAATTTATCAGCGACAGGAACGCGAACACCGACGCGATCACAAAGGCGAAAGCGAAATAGAACGGCGCAAATAGATTTATGACGAGCCCGGCGCAAGGCATCGAGTCGAATGTCGTGATGATCTGCGGAAATGTCGACATGCTCACGACCGGGCCGATTAAGAGCCACCCGAGTTTAGTCTTCGGCATCATCGTTATCGCGAGAGCTGATATCACGGAGAGCCGCCAGCCAACGTCCCAGAACAAGAACGGACGGAACGCCAGCAGCAGAACCGCCGCCGCGCTCACGGAGTTGGCTCCGTTGACTCTTCGTCCGAAGAGCTGTGAAGCAATCCCGATCTGGATCATGAGCCCAGCTCGCATTGCTGAGGGTGCCGCGCCCGTCAGGAGGATATAAGCCCACATGATGATCGAGAGGAGCCACGGATTTTGCCCGAATAAGAGCCTTGCGCACAAGACCGCGATCCCGACATGGAAGCCCGACACCGCGAGCAAATGGCTCGTGCCCCAACGTCTGTGCTGTCTGTCTAGCTCGTCTGTGTGTTGACCGAGCCACGCGGCTTTGAGATACTCGCCCGTCAGCTTCGGCATGTGTATGGTGAGTGCGCGGAAGATCCTGTAACGCATCAGCGGTATGCTGAACCCCGAGGGTAACTCTTCGACGTTGCGGAGGCTCACCCAGCTTTCAACGTCCCGAGCTTTCCAGTAATTCCGCTCATCGAAGCCGCCCGGAGTGTCCGCAGTCTTGAAATGTCGCGTCGACCCGTCGAACATTATTCGAGTTCCCTCCATGTACTCGGCGAATCGTAATCGAGCCGCGAGCCTGCCATTGTGTTCAGTGTCGATGATCATGACGTACATTCTTCCCCACGGACGAACGAGAGAGACAAGTCCGACCTCGTTATGAAGATTAGTCTCGGACATGTCAGCCTCCGAGAGGACGGAAAAAATTCTGAGCGAGAGCAGCATGACGAGGCCAAGCCCGGTGAGAAAGATCTTCCATTGCCCCGGCAAGTCATGTTCATACGAAAGGAAGTTCGCGCCCACAAAGAACACCGGCACAGCCACAAACAACGCCCAACTCCCGACGTGAGGCCACAACGCAAGCCCAGCCGCCAACGCCGTCAACAGGCCAAGAGCCGGAGACCGCCGCAGTATCTCCATTACCTTATGAGGATTTGAGAGCGCATTTTTTCGAGCTTCGCGCTGCCGATGCCCTTGACCTTGATTAAATCCTCGGGACTTGAAAATCTCCCGTTCGCGTTGCGATAGTCGACAATCCTCTTTGCGATCGCTGGGCCGACACCTTTCAACTGTTCGAGTTCTTTCTGCGTGGCGTTATTGATATCGACGAGACCGCTATCACTCTGAGGCTGAGGCTGTCTCGCGGCAATAGGGAGCGGCGTTGACCGTTGGGGAGCTAACCCGGGTATCGCAACTCGGCTTTGAGCTACGGGCTTCTTAACTCCCTTGGGAGCGACAGTAATCTGAAGTCCGTCCGCCATAAGGCTGGCCATGTTCACGGAAGTTTGATCGGCCTTTGAAGTGAAGCCGCCGGCGGCTTGTATCGCCTGAAAGACTCGTGAGTCCGCAGAGATTTTGTAATATCCGGGGTTCTTGACCTCACCCACGACATAGACATACCAGTCGGGTTTGGGAGCTTTGGGCTTAGGAGGCTCCGGGACGGTCGCGATGTCCTTTGAGGGGTCAGCTTCCTTTGTAGCGGGTTGCGAGATTGCTTGCGAGGCTTCGTGGCGGAGCTGTCTTTCGGATTTCCTCGGGAAAAATAACATAGTCAACATGCCAGCGGCCAAGAACACTACGACCCCGGCGGTCGTGATGATCGTGTTTCGGTTGCGGCTCAAAGATTCATTCATGGAAAATCAGAACTCCTGAAAAATTTTTGCTGAAATTATAATACGAACACGGCGCAGTGTTTCATGAGAAATTTCACCGTATTTGCACGAATTGACGCTAGATATACCGCGCCATAAAATTATCCCAGTCAAGATTTCAAGAAAGGACTGAAGGATTATTTTCGGAGCAGCAAATTTGTTATTGCCCGATGTAGATGATATTTCAAAGTGGGCGGTCATCGCCTGCGATCAGTTTACTTCACAGCCGGAGTATTGGGAGAAAGTTGAAAAGTTCATTGGCTATTCGCCGTCGGCGTATCGCTTGATCCTCCCCGAGGCAATGCTCGGCGAAGCTGACGTGCAAAAAATCTCGCAGATAAACTCGGCGATGAATGACTACCTCGAACAAAATTTCTTTACGGAATATAAAAATTCTTACGTGTATGTTGAGCGAACTCTGCTGGACGGCTCAGTAAGGCGTGGTGTCGTCGGAGTGATTGACCTCGAAGAATACGACTACGCGCCCGGCTCGGAGTCCAAAATCCGCGCGACTGAACACACCGTAACCGAACGTATCCCGCCACGCAAGGCCATTCGCGAGAACGCCGCTATTGAACTCTCTCACGTGATCCTGTTATGTGATGACGATCGGCGCGACCTGATCGAACCTCTGACGCTCTCACGACACAGCATGAAGAAACTTTATGATTTCAACCTCATGTTCGGAGGCGGCAATATTCGGGGCTGGCTGGTGCGCGGCGAACAGTCAAGAGCTTTGAGCATGAGAATAAACAGCTACATTAAAAGGAAATCGAAAGAGCTTTCTGTCCTCTTCGCTGTCGGAGATGGCAATCACTCACTTGCGGCGGCGAAGGCGTGCTATGAAGCTGGGCTGACTTCACGCTATGCGATGGTGGAGCTTGAAAATATTTACGACGAGGCTTTGAAGTTTGAGCCGATCCACAGGCTTGTGAAGAATATTTCGGTCGATGAGGTCGTCGATGATATTCAGAAAAATATTTGCGTGAAAGGCCGCGCCAACGAGAAAAATTCATGGCCGATTAATTTTTATTCCGGAGCCAAGAGCGGCGTTGTCAATATCGACAAGTCCAAAGGAGCTTCGGCTCTCATTGTGTTGCAGAAATATCTCGACGAGAGCGAGAAGAATTTTGAGATAGATTACATTCACGACCTCGACGCACTGAAGGAACTTTCGAGCGCAGAAAATTCCGTTGGCTTCGAGATGCCGCCGTTCGATGTGAACGCAAAGCGCGACTTCTTCAAAGTGATCTCGGAGTCCGGCGTGTTGCCGCGAAAGACTTTCTCGATGGGACACGCTCAGGAGAAAAGATATTATCTCGAAGCGCGGAGAATTAAATAATGCTGGCGGATCTTGGCCTCTTCTACTGCGCGTTCTTCTGGGGCGTGAGCTTCGTAAGCATGAAAATTCTGGTCGGGATTTATCCGGCGTGTTGGATTTTGTTCCTGAGATTTTCGGCCGGCGCGGCGTTGGTCTATTTGTTCTTTCACAAGCGCGTGAACAAATCCATAGCTCACGACTTCAAAAGCGGCGCGATCTTGGGACTTTTATTGTTCCTCGCGATAGCTACACAGACCGTAGGACTGAAATATATCGGCGGCGGGAGGTCGGCTTTCATCTCGGCGATTTACGTGCTGCAGGTGCCGTTCTTCGTGTGGGCGATTAAAAAAATTTTCCCGGGCTGGATCACTCTCGGCGCGGCGGCATTGTGCGTGTTGGGCATGTACCTGCTGACGGGCGACGAGATGTCCGGGACGTTCAACCGCGGCGACTTCCTGACCTTGATATGCGCGACGACGTTCGCCGTACAGGTGATCTTGATCGAAAAATACACTCGCGGCTGTGATCCCATCACGCTGAGCTTCGCGGAGTTTGTAACGTTGGCACTGCTTGCGTTCGTGAGTTCGCTGTTGTTCGAGACACGGCCGGAGCTTATCAACGTCGAGAGCCTCCCGGAACTGCTCTTCACGATAATTCTATGTACGTTCGGTTGTTACATGATCCAGATATGCGCGCAAAAGTTCGTCAAGCCTGCACGAGCCACGATCATAATGAGCCTCGAGTCAGTCTTTGGACTCATCAGCGGCGTTATCTTCCTCGGCGAGCCTGTCTCGTTTCGGAGCGGCCTCGGCTGTGTGCTGATATTCGTTGCGGTGCTGGCGGCGGAGCTTGAGCCTTTCATCAAAGCGAGGAGCTGAAAATTTTGTTTAGCGACTTTCTCACGGGGACAAATTGGCTTTTAATCTTGGGGCTGATATTCGGCTCGGCGGCTCTATCTGTGCTTGGCGATTCGCTCGGCTCGAAATATGGCAAGAAGAGAATTTCTCTGTTCGGGCTTCGACCCAAGCGCACGAGTCAGCTCATCACCGCAATGACAGGAGCTTTCATAGCCGTGGGGATCTTGGCGGTCATGGCCGTGTTCTCGCAGGATGTTCGGACGGCTCTTTTTGGAATGAAGATGCTGCGCCAACAGATGTATGACTTACAATTTCAGCTCAACAGAAGCGAAGAGAACACCGCCGAGATGAGAGCAAGCCTCGCGGAAGCGTCAGCAAGTCTCGAACTCACGGGCTTTGAACTCGACTCGATGCGCAACGATAAATTGATTCTCGAACATGAGAAAGAAGAACTCGAAGCCTCGTTGAAAGTCATGCGCGAGGAGTCTGAACAGTTGAAACATGACTTGAAAGCCATGAAGAGCGAGTCAATAGCTTTAAGTGCGAATGTCCTGTTGGGTCAGCGAGCTTTCGAGCCGGGGCTGACGCGTGGGCAGATCATTTCGGGGCTTGCGGTGTTGAAGCAGCAAGTTAGGTTGAACGTCCTCGCGAAGATTTCGGATCAGGCTTTCACGCGGCTGCGCGACATTCCAATAAACTTTGAACCAGAGGTCGAGGCGGCTTTGATCAGTGAGCTTGAAAGCTCCGACATTCGCCAATACGTCAGAGCCTTGTCGGGCGAGAATTACACGCTCGGCGAAAATCTGAAAATTAACGTCGTCTTCCAGAACGGCCCGAGCATCATCACGTATCGAAGCGGCGAGCCTGTCTACCGAAAATTCTTCATCAATGACCGCGAGAACTCAAAGACAACTCCCGAAGAAATTTTGCATGTGTTCCTGCGTGAGCTTCGCAACAAGGTTCTGAGCGATGGAATTTTACCCGACCCCGCCACCAACAGCGTCGGAACTCTCGATGGCGAAACGTTCTTCAACACCGTCGAAGAGCTTGCGTCGATCACTGAGCCGGTCATCATCAGCGCGATCGCGTCGGGCGACATATACACGGAGGGGCCGGTCGTGATTGATATATTATTTGAGGAGTGATTGCCATGAATCCCCACGTGATAATCTACACTGACGGCGGAGCTTCCCCCAATCCCGGCAAAGGCGGCTGGGCGGCGGTCTTGTATTCCCCCG
>JAFSJO010000109.1 GCA_017449415.1 Synergistaceae bacterium | reverse complement strand
TGACGAACCTCGCCGACTTCTTGACGAACCTCAGCGATTTCCTGATGAACTTCATCGAACTTTTTGTTCATTTCCTGTTGTAGCGACACTATTTTCTCTTCGAGGCCGTTCATTCTGTTGTTGAAGACTTCGATAATGAAAAGGTCGTTGCTTGTCATTTTCATTCACCTCCGCTAAAACTTTCCACAATTATACAGGAGATGGAAAAACTAAATCCTCCTCTTTAATTTCTCGCAAGCTGTCTCGTTGAGCTTGTAATATTCCTCGCGGGTCATTGAGGCGGAAAAGATTTTCTCGTAAGCCTCATCGACCCGACACATCAGCGGCCTGCTCTCGTAGATCGTGCAGAGATTTTCGGAAAGATAGCGGCAAACGCCATCGCCATCGTGAAGAGCTTCGTAAATTTCCAAAGCCGGAAGATGTCGACAACATTCGCCGCATTGATCACAGTGAAACATTTTCACTCTTGGAGCTTGCTTTCGTCTTTCATGTCCCGGAGCATCTTCTCGCAATCGAGAGTGGCCTGCTCGGGTTCCATGCCCTTATCCCTGAGACCCTCGATAGTGCCCTGCAGCTCGCCGCTGAGGGTGTCGGCCTCGGTCAGAATTTCCTTCATGCGCTCGTCGCTGAGATTGTGCTCGTCCTTGAGCTTCTTTTGCTTCCTAGCGAGTTCGGCGGCTTTGCGCTGAGCTTCCTTCTCACGTTCACGGTTGGCGGCCTCACGGGCTTGTCGCTGAGCCTCTTCGCGCTTCTTGCGATTACGCTCCCTTATGATTTCCCAAACGTCCAGCCAATCACCGCCGGGAAGGGGGAAAGTCGGCCCCGGATCTGGAATAATCCAGGGTGGAAAACCTCTCCTCGAAGACTCTTCGATAATGCCCCATGCCTCAGACAGCCAGCCCATGACTACGCCGCTATGCCTGACTTCTCGCGCATCTCTCCGAGCATCTTATTCCAGTCGAGAGTATCCTGTTCCGGCTGAATACCTTTGTCGCGAAGTCCGTCTATTGTCCCCTGCAACTCGCCTTTAATGTTCGAGGCTTCGATCAGGAGGGCTTTTTTGCGCTCGTCGCTGATGTTGTGGTTGCCTTCGAGCTGTTTCATCTTCTCGGCGTAAGCGGCGGCCTTCTTCTGAGCTTCTCTCTCGCGCTCACGGTTGGCGGCTTCACGAGCGCGGCGGCGTGCGTTGCGTTCGGCTTCCTCGTTGGCTTCGATGACGGCTCCTGTGATGGCGAGACCTCCAAGAATTGCTGCACCTCCTGCGATGAAAGGCGCGGCGGCTACTACTGCTGCTCCAGCTGCTGCTGCTCCGGCGGCAAGTGCTGCACCTGCTGTAGCTGCTCCTGCTGCGACTGTTGTTCCTACGGCTGCGGCTGTGGCTGCTGCCCCGGCGGCTACTGTTGTCGCGGCTCCGGCAATTGCGCTTCCTGCGGCTGTGATGAGCGGAATTAAAAATGGTAACGGCATAATAAAGTTCCTCCTTCATAAAATTAAAATTTTTCCAATGAGTAATGGGCGCGAGTTTTTAGTTCCACATCACCTCCTTACATTCCGTAGCTCTTCCTGAGCTTTTGAGCTTCCTCAATGAACCAACGCTCGTTCAAAGCCTTAGCGAACGGGTGGCCAAGCTCCTCGGCTCTGGTGATGAGTCTGTTGGCTCTGTTGAGGTCGCGTCCTCCGCCGTGCGCGTACTTCAACATCACAGCGAGGTCGAAAGCTCCGTCGGCTGTCCTCGGCGTGTCGGGGAGCAAGTCTCTGGCTCGCGTGAAATTTCCGGCGCAGAAATAGAAATGCGCGAGTTTCTCTCGAAAGTCCGACACGTTCGAATAGTTATCGAGATGTTCGTAGATCGAAATGGCGCGTGAGTTTGCTCTTGTGTCGATGCCGGTGAATTTTCCGTAGTTCGGATCGAAGCTCACGCCTGTTGATGATTTTCTGCGATCGTTCCAGCACGAGTCTGCCAAAAATTTCAGAGCGTCGGAGTTTCCAAGAGCCGCCGAGAAGTTCAAATAACGTTGCGCTAGTGAGGTCTTGCCGTCCTTCATGCACAGCAGGAAGCACGCCCACGTAGCGATCGGGAAAGCCATGTCGGCGATCTCTTTCGTTCCGTCAAAGATTCCGTTTCCTGCGCAGTATTGTGCGAACATGTACGCAGCTTCATTGCTCCCTGCAAGCACAGCGCGCCTGAAAGCGTTCGTAACGTCGGAGAAGCTCACGCTCCTTCTATCGCGATATAAATTGTAGACGTGCATAGCGTAGAAATATAACTCGTCGGGCGACTCAAGCTCGCGCAATATCCCGGCGATGTTGGCGCAATCTTTCTCGCTGAGATTCAACTCGCGCCGGAAATGGATTTTCGCTTTCAAAACATCGTCGCTGTCGGGCATGTAGCGCAGTTTCTCGACCTCGCTGTAGCCTATCGATCCCCTGCAATACAATCCAATCAGGAACGCCGTATCAGGATAGACGCTCTCGGCCTTGCGTTGATAGCTCAGAGCTGCGTTGACGTTTCCGAGCGCGATTAACTTCAAAGCGATCTTCAGCAACATAGATTTCGGAGACGTTAAACCCGCATGAACACGGCTGAAGTTTTTCGATGCTATCTCACTCGGGACTGTCTTTAACATTGCCGATTCGAGAGCTTCGGACATCTCGAAGAGAGTTTTGCGCTCAGCCTGTTGAAACTCGGCTTGCCAATTTTTCCAGCGTTCGAGGTTTCGGATCAAGCCATCGATCTCCCTGATCTTGTCTGCAATTAGCTCCGAAGTTCCCGCGATGTTCTGCATACGAGCCTCGCGACCAAGAGCCTCCGAAGTTTTGCGATAGTTCGCGACGAGCCTGTCAAGTTCAGCTTCATATGTGAACATCTCAGCCTTTAATCTATCCGTCAGCGTTACATTGTTGCTCTTGCCGTTGTACTGATCCAAAAAATTTTCCAGCTCCGACGCGCTTCGAGCCTCACATACGGGGATATCTCCGGGCGCGTCAGCTTTCGATCCTCCGACCGCGATCACGACATCGCACAGCCGGATTAATTTTTCGTCAGGCATGATGATTACGACGGCTGAGCGTCTTTTCATTGGCGCGAGATATGACACTGACGAGACGAGATCTTTCAGATTTATTCCGTGCTTTGAAAGCTCAATCAGCGCGTCATATTCATCGTTTGAGAAATTTAGTTCCTGTCCGAATTTATTTGACATCGAGTAGCCGACTTTATCAGCATGAACGAGCAGACACGGCAAGCCATCAATGAACTTGTCGCCGAATATCTGACTGACGATTTTTTTGCCTGCGCTGTTGCTGTAGACGACACCGACGCACGAGCGGCAGATTAATTCCGGCTTTTGGCACAGCATCAGAGCATCACCAGCGGCCTCATTGATGTTTTTGCGGAGAGCTGCGCGGCCATGGAACGGGCTGCCCTCGATGATGTTTTCGAGCGTCTCGATGGCTTTCATCATTCCGGCGCAGAGCTTCACAAGTTCGCTATCTTCAACAGCTTCAGCCGATGAAATTTTCGCAAGCACTTCAAACGGATTTTTCATTTCAATCACCGAGCCTTTCTTTCACCCATCGAGTTAGCTTCGCGACGGCATTTTCAAAGATTTCGCGGTCGTATTTGATGTTGGCGGATTGCGATCCCAACACGCCATAAAGCCTTATCACTGACGGAATATCCAGCGGATTGGCCGCCTTATCGAAATCCGAAGCAAGTTTGTTCGATTGTCTTTCGAGTTCATTGAGCGAGCTGTAAAAATCGCTGCGGAGGCTTGCTATTGCGCTGTCGATCTCGCTTTTGATGTCCGTAACGGTCTTCTTTGCTCTCGATGATTTGTTTAGGAACTCAATCACCTGACGTTTGCAGCTCTTGCCGCGAGGCCAGTCAGTGTCTTGTGTCGTGTATGGGATAACGCCGCAAATGTTGATGCCTTTATCGACGAAGCCGCTTCGTATCGATTGAACAATGTGGGATCTTGCGGGATCACTTGCGCGATAGATCTCGGGCTGTTCGTCGCACTTGCTGACCACGAGTATTACCTCAAGTCCCTCGCCGAGGCTCTTTATGAAGTCGATATGTGGCTTTTCAACTGCTTTCATCGCTGGGTGGAGCCATATGAGACTGTCAACAGACTTCAAAGCCCGCTGAGATCTCGCTCTATCGCCGAGATTTTTGAGATCAAGTCCGTTATCATAGCCGGGAGTGTCAAGCAGAGCTACGCCATCGACAGGCAGGGACGAGCTTTGAACCGCGATGAAGTCCAGATATTGCGCCAAATTTAGCCCGTGCTTGCGTAAAAATCCGTGCGATATAGCCTGAAGAGCATCGGAGTTTAACTTGACTTCGCGCCCGAAAATGTTGCAGGCGGCTATGTCTGAGCGACCTTTCATTATGTATGTCGCCACTGATGTGGAAGCGTTTTGATCCACCGGCAGGAGCGCAGTCTTATCATCGAGCAAAGAGTTGAGGAAACTTGATTTTCCCGCGCTGAATGTTCCTCCGACACCAATAACTGTTTTGCCGTTCAGAACTTTGTATCGCATCGGAGTTTTAAGTCGCTCCGCAAGCCGCTTCAACCTCGCCGACAGCTCCGCTTCATCAGTAACTTTCACATGGCCGCACGATGAAAAAATCAAGTCGATCGTGTCATCTATGGCCGTGGATTGCGAAACTTTCTCGCCCGAAACCACGTCAGCGACCAGCGACAAGCCTTTATCAACGTTCGTCAAATATTGGTTGCTGTCATCTTCCAATGCGCCGTGAGCGGCTTCAAATTCATCAAAATCTGTCGTAAAATTCATCGTTGAAGCTCCTCTTTCAATCCGCTAATCGCAGTGATGAACGCTTTGTAGCGTTTGATGCTGTTCTCGCGATCATTCAACTGCGCTTCGATGTCCTTCATGCTGCTGTCGAGAGCTTTCTCAACTTTATCAATAAACGTTCCCGACTGTTCATTCATCATATTTCTGATGGTGTCGTTCTCGTCATCAAGCTCGCTTTCGATGAATGCCAAAACCTCGTGAAGCTGTTCATCTTGAACTCTTTCGAGCCGCGCTATGTCGCTGTCAGTAACATCTGTTGAAAACTTGTCGTAGATTGCTTTTTTCGCCTCTCCTGCCTTTTTGATAGAGTCGATTTTTTTTCGGACAGTGAGACCACTCAACACGCTATTCAATGGCCCTGTAAGCTCGCTGCCGGACTTTTGCCCCATCGCGTCGAAAGCTCCGTCGATAGCGCGCTTTACGCGTCCGATTATCGCATCTACATCAATCAGATCTGACCATTCATTCTCAATCAGCCGTTCAGCCTCGCCAGCAAAGGCATCAATGTTGCCGCTAGCCTGTGCCGCACTAGCTCTGCGCGTTCGTGTCGTCTCGTAATAGTAATCTTTGAATATCCAGCCTTCTGATTTCACGTGCGTGTCGATGTCGGTAGTGATGTTCAAATGTCTGTGTTCTGACATCAAACTATGAATGTCGATCTTGAGGCGGTTTATGGTTCGTGCGGCGTGGTTTGCGATCTCATCAAAGATAACCTTGACATCGTGGCGGCTGTTTCGGAGGCATGATCTACAAGCGTCGCGACGTGCTTTGAGCGAGTTTTCATCACTATTTCGGATTTGATTGAGCCTATTCTCCGCGTCGATGATTGCCTCTTCGAGCTTGCGCAGGAACATAGCTCGCGTGGAGGCCTCGAACTTCACGATTTTTGCGGCGATTATCTCGCTTCGTTGCTCTCTTATCGGTGCGATGATGTTTTTCTGAACTGACGCGAAACCGGAGAAAACATCACAGCCCTCGGATCCTTTGAAAACTTCATCGGCATCATTCGGGAATAATTTTCTGCACCAGTAGATCAAATCCTCTTCGGCATCATTCAGCGGCTGATTTCGCTCGCGCTTGCGTGCTATCGTGAACAGAAACGCGGACACAAACTCAGGATTTTTCTCGATGCTGATGATGTTGCCGTCCTTGGCGAGCTGTGCAAAAACTTCGCTTGCTCTGGTGCTATAAACTCGCTTGCTGGCCATGTAATCGCGCTGGAATGATCCGCTCTTCCTGTCATACTCGCGCACGCCGATATCCATCATCGTTCCGATTATGTAACCTTTGGAAACTCCCGCGTCTTCGAGCTTTCTGACGATTAAATCAGAGTCGGCGGAGTTCAAAAACTGCGTTACGCTCGACAACAGCAGCACAGCGTGGCACTCTTTTAAAAATGCGTTGGTGCGCTCGCTTCGCGATGTTACGGGATCATTGAGGCCGGGAGTATCGACCACCACGAAATCTTTCAGATTTTCATCATTCACTGAAAGCTCAATGTAGCTCACTATCGGAGTGTAGGCTCCGTCCGCGCCGACGTAGTCCTGAAGGCTGTGCATGAACTCGGCGGTGTTCTGTGTCGGGTCGCCGGAGATTATTTTTTCCTGACCAAGCAGATTTCTGACTGAAACGCCTCTTTTGACTTCGTTGGCTCTCGCCATCTCAAACAGTTCGAGGCTTGCCCGTTGCTGTTCTGATAAGGCTTCGGGGTTCGCTAAAATCTGCTTCTTTATTTCATCGTACGTAAATTTTTTTTTTGGGGGGGGGGGTAACGGTTTCGGCCGCGGGGCTTCGGCTCAGGCTCGCGTAAACATTCCTGAGACCTGCTTTTATGTTGTCTGAGCCGCTCTCCTGACCGTCATAGGCTTCCTTGAAAATTTTTTCGCACTCTCGCGCCATATTTTCGATTTTGTCCCACTCTGATGGCGAGTAGAAGATGACTTTTGCTTCATTCTTGCCTGTCTCGGAATACGAAATCTTCGTTAATGCCGCTGTCATCGGTGTCGCAGCCTTTGGCAGAACGTCGCGGCCTCCAAACAGCAACGCATTCAGAAATGACGACTTGCCGGCCTTGACGCGACCAACGATGCCGAGTTTCAGCGCGCTGTCTTCTTTCATGATGTCGGCGTATTTGTCGGCGATTGATCCAGCCTCGGACGATATTCCCGACCTTATGCCGCGATCGAGAAGATCGGAATTTGCTTCATCATCGAAAAATTTTTTGATGCTGTCGATCCTTTCAAGCAGACTGCTCATTAGATCACCTCCGGGATTAAAAATGCTTCGAGAGCTTGATAGTCGCGAGTTAGCTCGGCGAGTTTGCTGTCGTTATCCTTGCGCTGTGCATCGATTTGAGTTTTCGCGTCCTGCAAGGCTTTTTCCTCGATCGCTATAGCTTCGCCGATTGAGTTTTGGATTTTTTCCATCATGTCATCGCGAGCTTCGAGCATTGCTGGAGTTATGTCGCTTTCGAGCTTCTGAACGATCTCCGGGATAACTCTCTCTTCAAGATTTTGGCGAACCATCTCGCGCTGGCTCATCTGTGCTGACATCGCCGCACGATTGCCCCTGAACGCCACGATCAGCTCAGCCACGACAGGCGCAAGCGCAACCGCGAAACCTAAAAACGGATTGATCATTGCCGCCGAGACAGCCGCTACTGAAGTGCCGACCCCGCTTCCTTTCTTATCCTTTTGCGGTGGTGTCTTATCGTCGGGAGTTTTCGCGATTATCGGAGCCGTGATTATCTCCGCTGCATCGAGTATTATCTGCCTCAATCGTTCATCGTCGCTTGAATTTCGTTCGCCGCTGGATTTATCCGGGATCGCAAGCAGAATATTATTGGTGATTGATCGCAAGCTCGCGGAAATTTTTTCCGGAACGTCATTCAATATCGGCCTGATGATGGATTGCACAGCCGACGAGAAGCGAGCCTGTCCAGAGATTGCCGCGTCAGTCAGCGACGAGATCGAAGCGTTGAGAGCCGCATTAACTCGATTGACGATGCCGGGGATTATCTCACGTTCGTATTTGCGATCCAGCTCACGAGATTCGCGCTCAAGCTGTTTTTGAAGTTCTTTGCGCTTCCTTTCACACTCCGCTATCCTGTCATTAAGCTCGCTGGTATCTAGCTTCGATGCCTCGATCTTTGACGCGATCATCGCAAGGCCTTTGCGGATTAAAAGATTTATCGGGAGCATGAAAGTTACATCGAAAAGATTTTGCGGGTTGAATGCGTCGATCGCTGTCGCGGCCTTGTTCATGAAGTCTTCTTTGCTGTCTTCCTTCGATGAGATTATCTCAACGGGGATATCAGCTCCGTAGATGTCAGAAATCTGCTTTTTGATGTAACGCGCAACGTCGGCGGCCTGCTCCTCATGAACAAGATCGCTCTTCGATACGAAGCACGCAAGCCCCTGAGGATAACGCGCGGCCTCAACGATGAAGCGACGCTCGGACTCCTGCAAAACTCCGTTGGAAGCCGGGACAAACAACACGAACGCGCTCCCGCGCCCAATGTAGCTCGCGATGGCTCGATCATGTGCTTCGAGGTTTGAATCAAGTCCGGGAAAGTCAACGATGACAATCTCCGGCCGATCTTTGAAGAATTTCGTGTTGAGATGGATCGCGATGAACTCAGCATCTTTCGGTGGATTGTCGACCGCTTCGCTGACGGAGATTTTTCTGATCGATCCGTCGCTCGATACAGCCTCGCAAAAATCTGTCGCCGCCCAGCTGATTTCAGTTGCTAACGAGGTCTGAGGCCCCTGAGCCTCCGCGAGAAGTTCGCGATCCAACAGCTTATTCAGAAATGCGCTCTTGCCAGCCGAGAAGCCGCCGATCAACACAACTCGGAACGCCCAATCGCTGATATTCTTCTCGACGGTCGAAGCGTCTTTCGTCAGCTCATCATCGGAATATTTTTTGAGGATTTCTGAAACGCCGCGGATCTTTTCGATGTATAAATTCTTCTGCACCAAATTTTTTCACCTCTCTTTAATGTACTTTGCTCAAAAGTTCTCTTTTCTTGTCTGAAAATTCTTCCTGAGTGATTGCTTCAATGTCCAACAGCTCTTTGAGCTTCTTAATCTCTTCGAGCGCGGCGAGGTTGTCGTGCTTCCTGAGGCTCCTTTGCAGTTTGAGGTGGTTCGCCATCTCCTCCAACAGGTCTTTCATCTCGTCGAGCGTTCCCCACGCTATGCGAACATCGTCAGCGTCAATTATTCTCGCGTGTTGAGTTATCATGTTCTGCTGAATTTTCCAACCGTTGCACTCGGCGATATTGTTCCAGAAGATCAGCCCGCCCATCGTCGGAAATGGAATGTTCGGCATGGACGTTCTGCTCGCGATGATGCGCCGAAGCTCTTCGGAAAGTTCAGAGCCTGATGACAGCTCCTCCAAAATTTCGCTATAATCGAACATACTGTAAAAACTCCATTTGAATTTTATGGCAGTCATTATATAATTCATGTGTGTGAAAGTCAACTGAAAACTTAACAGAAAAAGCAACAGAAAATTTTTTGAGGCAGGTGAAGAGATGGCCGACTTTGATTTTTTTACAGTGGCTGAGGCCGCGAAGATTTTGGGGCTGACGGAGTACACGGTGCGAAAGAAGATCCGCGACGGAGACATACACGCCATCAAAGGAGCAAGCGACCGCGAGGGTTACAAAATTCCGCGCGAGGCTCTGATGGAATATGCGCAAGGCGACAAACGCTCCGGGCTGTCAGGGATATTGGCCGACGTTGTCGGTTCCCCGGCGGGGCTTGGTATCGCGGCAGCTGTTCCATTCGTGGCGGGGCTTGGCCTTGGCCTTGGAGCGTTGGGTGCGGCGGCTGGTACCAGCAAGAGAAACAACGCCGACTACAGAAAAATTCGCGACCTGAGCATAGAGAGCCTTCAGGACGAGATTGAGGCGACGCAGTATTACATTCAGGCAATGGAGCTTGATGACAATCCCTCGAAGGAAGATCAGAAAAAGATTTTGGAAGCCAAGGCAAAAATAAAAACGCTCGAACGTCAGATTAAAGAGATTAAACTGAAATTCGAGCTTGAAAAAAGCAATTAGGAGTCAGGAATGATTTTGATTAAGCGTTGCGGCGTTTCTTGAAAGCCACGAGTCCGAAGCCGAGAGCCAAAAGCAGCACACTCCTAACTCCTAACTCCTCACTCCTCACTGAGGCACAGCCTCCGCCGCCACCTGATGAGCCACCCAAGCCGCTGTCCGAGGTTTTGCCTGTGGTTGTCGATGTCGTTGTCTTCGAGGACGTTGACACGCCGCTGTTCTGAGTGAGCCACATAGTCCCGTAAATCTCGCCGTCGTCTGAGCCGTCCGGGATCACGAGGACTTTATTATTGATGAGCTTCGCTCCGCTGCTGTTGGTTGAGCCTGCGACCTCACTGCCCGACGAGTAGACGTTGGCAATGCTGGCCGTGAGCTTCACAAGCAGCCCCCTGCCGCCGTCGACAGGTTCGAGCTGCAAGACCTTAGCGTCGATAGCGTCGGAGATGCTCACCGCGTCGTCGCCAATGACAGGCAACGAGATATATTTGCCCTCGAACTTAAATCTCAGAGCTGAGAAGATTTCTTCAGCCGCCGAGTAGCTTATCGGAACGCCGTACGTGTAAGCCGCCTCGATATCCGGGAGGACGTTGGCGTAAATCTTGCTCCCGAGTGCCTCCTGAAGTTCAAGGCTCGAAAATTTCCACGGGAACACAACCGGAGCTAGGTCGCCTGTGTTGACACCCGCGAAGCTGACAGTGAACCCCGCGCCTTTCGATGGAGTGTAGCCGTCTGAAGAGTTATAAGCTGTGGCGAGGTTGACTTCGGAATTTGTGAAGCTCGACACGACGGACGGGGTTGCGCTCCAAAGGTCGCCGAATATTCCTTTGAATACGTCGCTGTAGACTTCCTCCTGAGTTCTGTCGATGAGGCCGTAGCCCATGTTGTATTCCGTGAAGTCATATCGGAGGTCGCGGAGTATCTGCTTTGCGTCGGAGTTCGTTGGCTCGGGTGAAATGTTGAACTCGCCGAAATCGCTTTCAACTATCTTGACCCGCGCAACGTCCGAGGCATATTCGCCTAAGCTGTTCGGGCGCTGTGTCCTGACCGTAACAGTAACGTAATTCTCCTGCGTCGTGAGCCTCAATGCGGTGATGACACCGTCGTTAGTTATGCTCAGGTACCCGGTCGGACTTACTGACCACGTAACAGGCTCTTCACCGTCAGCATTGCCGGCGTAGACCGTCATTCGGTTGGTGTAGTAGACTTTCGCGATCAGGCTGGCAGTCTGACCGATGCGGCGCATCTCGTTGGGGACTCCGCTGAGTATTATGCGCGAGATTTCGTAGGGATGTTTATCACTGCTCGGGATATCTATCGGGCCGAAGTAGACCGGGCCAATGTCGAGATCTATCCCGGGAGCTCGCCTGTCGACTCCGCGTTCGTCGTATTGAGGGAAGCGGAAGCGCGCGCTTCGATACGGGATTATGTTGACGGCTCTCAAATCCAGCGCGAGGTTCTTATCTTCGCTCAACGCTATCGTTTGGAGCCTGATCTGTCCCATGGACGCGAGGGTCGAGCCGATCTTCGGCGGTATTGTCTCGCTGATGATGTTGTCGTCAAGTACGTTGGTCGAGTAGAACGTTGACATTGTCCAGAACGAGTCGGACTCGTCGCCCGCACCTCCAACACTAGCCTTCCAGTCCGTGCGGCCGTTGCTTGTCTCATAATTCGCTATGCGGTTGTAACCACCGGAGCGGACGTTGTCATTAGCTCCCGTGTAAATGTCGCTGGGGGCGTTGTTGCCGACTACGATAGAGCCGAGGATTTCGACAGTTCCGACATCGATGAAGATACCGCCGCCATGAGTAGCCGCAGTATTGTTCAGGAATGCACTGCTTCTAACTCTCATGTTGCCTGAAGCCGCAAGGCCGCCGCCAGAGCTGGAGTTGCTGCCGTTATTGGCCTGATTGTCGTAGAATGTACAATTATCGACGATAGTTTCAGTAGTTGACGCGCTCCCTGAGACATCAAGATAAAGGCCGCCGCCCTTTGCGTCAGCTCCATTCATAGCACTGTTGCCCGAGAAAGTACAACTGTCTATAGTCGCAACGTCGGGTGCTAGGTAAATTCCTCCGCCCTGACCATCGTCCGCTACGTTGCTTGTGAGCATTGAGGATTTGATCAAGAATTTCCCATTTCCTGTGCCCTGCTGGAAGAAATAAATAGCTCCGCCATATCCTGTGGCACTATTCCCCAAGAAGTAGCTTGTGTATATCTCAATTTCGCCACCCACATTTATAGCTCCGCCATATCGTGCGCTGTTGTTGTTGAACGTGCAGCTAGTTATCGTGGTGTCGGTTCCATCTAGCTCTAACGCACCTCCGTTCCCCGAGGCTGAGTTATTGGCAAAATACGTGTTCTCAATTTCTACATTGGACATATTGGAGTAGGCCGCGCCGCCCCAGCCTGTAGTTTTATTGTTGAAGAAAGCCGAGTCCTCTATTGTTAAGGAGCCTCCGTTCCCAGAATAAAGAGCACCACCCGCCACGTTGGAGGAACCACCGTTACTACTGAACGTCGAACCATTTACTTCGACTGCAAAGGCATAGATCGCTCCGCCTCTGATAGCATTTTGATTCGCGATCGTCGAGTCGTTGACTGTAACGGTGCCTTTCGCCGAATAGACTAAGCCGCCGCCGTAGTCAATTTTGTTGGCATTCGCCGTATTTGTGTCGGTGATCTCAATGCCCTCGAATGTTACGCTTCCGTTTTCCGTTGCGATCGCGCCTCCGCTGTTGGTTGCTGTGTTGTCCTTGAAAGTTATGTTGACCTCGGCATCGAACGTGAGGGTGTCAGTCCCGTCGAAGTAAATTGCGCCTCCGTTGCCGGATCCGTTGTTCACTGCCGTAGTGCCTCCGAGGGTCGAATTTTCCGAGAACGTAACGCCCTCGTCGCTCCCGGTGGTGAAAGCCGTTTTGAACTCCGAGCCTTTGCCGCCCCACCAGACCGCGCCGCCGTCTCCGTAGGTGAGTTCGTCAGCGTTCGCCTGATTATTCGTGAAAGTTGTCGCAGCACGAAATTTCAATTCATCCACAGTCGCCGCCGCATATATGGCTCCGCCATGATCCAGTGCCTTATTATTCTGGAAGCTGGTTACGTTTCTGAAATTAAAATGTCCTCTCGTGAGGTAGATAGCTCCGCCGAGCCACGCGGTATTCTCCGCCGAGTCCCCGAATGAGGCTGTCCCGCTGAAATTCACTGTGCCGCCCAGAGTTGAAGCGATCGCGCCGCCAGCCTGAGCTATATTGCCGTTGAAAGTTACAGTGCCTAAATACGATGTCCCGGAGGTCGCGAAGCATATTGCACCGCCGAAACCTTCAGTCGGATCAGCATCTTTCGTGGGGTCTTCGACTGATGAGCCGTAATCTCCGGCCTCATTGTCTTTGAATGTCAGCGTTGAAGAGTTGTTCGCGAGGTGGCTGCTGTTCGAGAGGTAGATCGCCCCTCCGTCGCCGCCTGTTGCGTGGTTGGTGCTAAATTCAATATCGGCGGCCATTGTCGCAACTCCCGAGTCGGATAGATAGATCGCGCCTCCGCTGACCTCGGCTGTGTTGTCCGTGAATTTCGGAGTTCCTCCGAACGTAACGCTCGAAGCTATGTAGAAGGCTCCGCCGTTGCGTGCGTCGTTCTTGGAGAAATCGCTCGTCCCGGAGAACGTCATCACGCCTGCTTCGACGTAGACAGCTCCGCCGGCTGATGTGGCACTGTTGGCCGTGAATTTGCTCGTCCCGAAGAAATTCGCTGTACCTCCGGCCAAGTAGACAGCTCCGCCATTGGTCGCAGAGTTCGTAGCGTCGAATGTGTTGCTGGTCTCGAATGACACCGTGCCGCCCGCGATATAGACAGCTCCTCCGTCAGCCGCTGAGTTGGTGGAAAATTTCCCCGTC
>JAFSJO010000108.1 GCA_017449415.1 Synergistaceae bacterium | reverse complement strand
TTCGGGAAGCCCTTGACGCTCCACGAGTAGCAGCCTTGCCCATCGCCGTCGGCTTCGATTAAGAGTCCGGCTTTCTTGGGAAGCTCGCTGACTTGGATCGAAGCAGGTTTGCCGCCGCTTGCGTAGGTCAGTAGTGCGGTGTCACTGGTGTCGGTGTTGAGGTGAGCCTTGATGTCGCTCTTTGCGCCCGCGGCCTCGACATTGTAACGTGAGAGAGCTACCAACGCCGCCGAGTTGTCTTTTGTGCTGTACCAGCTTCCTTTGCTGCCGAGGTTCATGAGACGGTTGGCAAGCTCAGTAACCTCTGGAGCCTGAGGCTCAACGTCAAGCCACATCGAGAGCTGAAGAGCTGTGTTGCGTGTGTCGCTTTCGAGCGTCCGACCCGAGTAGCCGCTGCGTCCGAGTGTCATGTCTCTGAGCGCGTCAGCGTTGCCGTCGACGAGTGTCTGAGCGCCGGCAAGATAGATATGACCCGACGGTCTCAAGTTGCTCTGGTTCTCGCGAATGTACTCGATCCAGCCGAGAGGCTTCTCGCCATTCAACGCAAGGACGTAAACGGCGTAGGCTTTAGTCGTCAGGTCGTCGCGCTCCTCGTCAACGGTATCGAACGCAGGCATCGAAGCGAGATACTGGCGCAGCCAATTCAACACGCCCGTAAGCATCTCTTCGGGGAAATTAATTCCGGCGTTCTTGGCACTGAGCAGGAAGTGAGCCGCGTAGACGCTCCCCCACTCGAATGTTACGCTGGTGCCCGGCCACATCGCGAAAGAGCCATCGTAAAGCTGCATCGACTGTATGCGGGTGATCGCTCCGTCAGTGCGCTCCTGCAACGCCGTGTCATTCGTCAGCAACGGATCACGCTCCGCGACAGCGTCCGGGAGAATAAGGAACGGCCACGCCATCGAGATCGTCTGTTCGAGGCACGCATACGGATAGCTGTTGAGGAACGTTACGGCCTTGTTGACGTTGATAGCGGGAGTGTCAGCAAGCGACAAGGAGCCTTCGACCTTGCCAAGGAAGCTATTCAACGGAATGTCGAGCTTCGTTGTGCCGTTCGTGAAGATCCCTGAGCCTCCGACGGTGATGTCAGGCCAAGCCGAGCGTACAGGCATCTCGATCTCCTGAGTGAATGACCTCTCCGCGCCGTTCTCGTTCCATGTCGTCGTAACTTTCAATAAAGCTCGGTTGCTCCCGCCGAGCGCACGCGCCTGAGTGCTGAACGAAGCCTTTGACCCTGCGGCGATGTCGAACTCCTTGAACGACTCTTTGAGCATTAAGCCCTCGGGCGTGATATTAACTTTCACGTTCTTGCTCTCGTTGGAGGTGTTGAAGATCGACACGGGCACTGCGAACACATCACCGGTGGCGGCGAACCTCGGAAGCCCGGCTTCAGTTACTATGCTGCGAGCGATTTCGATTTTCTCCTCCGCGCGTCCGAAGCTCCGACCTGATGCCGCGACCACGAAGAGTCTTCCGCGACCGCTGAACTCCGGAATGTCAAGCTCCGTGTGGATCTCGCCGTTCTTGTCAGGATATAACACTCCCTCAAAGAGCGAAAGAATTTTGAAACGCTGAACGCTTCCATCGTTGGCCAAAGCTCCGAGAGCTTCATCACCCGCGGGGTGCAGCTGTTCAGTGGCCTTGTCTTCAACCGGGATCAGCTGGTCATAGATATCAAACCCGGCCGAGTTCAATTTTTTCAGACCCCAGAAGTGGTTGAGCAGGTCAGGAGTCTTGTATCGCGTCAGCCCCAACACGCCATCATCAACGAAAGCGATCGCAACGTCGGAGTTGGCCGTGATAGCGTCCGAAGCTCCTCTCAGTGTTACGGTTACGGGGAGTTTCGAGGCCGGCTCAATCTTCTTGGGCGCGTCGATCTTAACGTCGATGTTGAAGTCCGAAATGTCGGTCTTGACCCTCATGAGGCCGATAGCTCTGTGAGTTGCCCAGCCTTTCGCGTCGCCTTCAGTTACGGGACGGATCAGCCACGCCGAGACCCAGAAGTTCGGGCGAAGCTCCTGAGTTACAGGAATTTCAAACTCAACTTCGGACTTGTCGACGATCTGGACGTTGCGCGTAACGAGCTTCGAGTTCTCGACCGTGATGAGCATCAAGCCCTCGAACGGAGCTTTGATCTTGATCTTGGCCTTCTCGCCGAGCCTGTAAAATTCTTTCTCCGTCGTCATCTCGAGCCTGTCTATCAACTGCGCACCGCGGCCAGCGTACTCGGGGTCAGTGGCGTAGAAGCGATACACAGCTCTCGTGTTGTCGTCGGGGTCAGATATCGCGACCATGTACGAGCCGTACTCTTCTGGCGTGAATGAGACTTCGCCAAGTCCGTTGCGGAGCGTCAAGCTCTTAGAGTCAACTTTCGTAAGCTCCTCGGTACTCTGCCAACGCTTGCGGCCATCAACCTCGACCATGTTGTAATTCCACGTGATCTTGAAGAGTTCCGCGTCAAGCTGTCCCGGATCCGCAGGCTCTTCGTTCGGAGTTATCGCCGCGACCTTGAACGTCGCTTTGTTACGAACCGTGAAGACCTCGCTGACCGGAGCGACCCCGAGCAGGAACGGAACGGAGTAATACGGCCTCGTGATTGAGCTTGAGACCCAGCGTCCGCCGTCTTCCATGACCTCAGCTTTGAGAGTTACGTTAATGACCGTCGGGGCGTGCCAATCCTCTTCGAGCTTAAATTCCGCCTTGCCGGCTCCGAAGTTGTCGAGCTGCTTGCCCTCCTCGATGACTCCCTCAGTGAAAGAGAAATGTCTCGACGGGTCGCCGAAGCTGTAATCTTTCCATCTGTCCTGAGTGGGCGTGAAAGTTCCCTCGCGTGCCGTCCATGAAGTTTTGTAGTCCAGCCCCGCGCCATCGACCCCGAACAGCCACCGAGCGTAAATGTCAGCCGTGAATGTGTCGTTGTGGATCAGGTATTGCTTGTAAGAATTCAGCTTGACTTCAAGACGCGGAGGCGCGAAGTCCTCGACATGGAAGCTATACATCGCTATCGGAGTGTCTTCCTTGCCGGGGATCGCCAGCGACGCTGTCCACAGACCCGTTAAGGCGTTCGACGGGAGATTAAGCTCCGCGATTGCGCTGCCTCTGGCGTTGAGGGTGATAGCCTCCTGCTTGACCTTGCGGCCCAACGTGTCTTTCACGATGAACAGAACCGGGAAAGCTTCGGGGGTCGTCATGTTGGCATTGCGGACGATCGCTTTGAATGTCGCGGACTCGCCTGTCCTGTAGATGTCTCGCGGCGAGAAGATCACAGCGTCGTAACCTGAGCGAAGCCAATCGCGTCCCGACGTGTCGAAGATTTCGCGGTTGAGCAAGTTCCGAGTGAGCTGAACGTAAGTTAAATCCGTCTGGTCTCCGTTGCGCTTCGAGATTATCGCGACTTCGGGCTGATTTTCGCTTGCCCATGTCTCGCCCTCCGGGAGTTCAAAGTAGAAGACTCCGCCGTTGTTGGTCTTGCCCTCGGCGAGCAGTTGCTTCTTGTCCGAGTAGACTCTGACGGTGGCCTCGTTGATGCTTCGTGCCGTGGTGAGCGTGTTAACCCACACGAGGATCGCATCGTCCCAAAGTCTCGCAGTCGCGCCCATGTCGCTGAGGTTGATCATCTGCGTAGCTTCGTCCCACCACGATTTCTCGGAGTCTCGGACGGTCAGCAGGAACAAACCGCGCTCGCCCTTGGCCATCTCTTCGACCGGGATACTGCGCCTTACGCGTTCGTTCAACGGAAGGTTCAGCGGGATCTCGCTAGTGTAGACTCGTCTGGCGATGTCTTTCTGGAAGTTGTCATAGTCATCGTGCAGCACGTAAGGGATATTGTTCTCGTACATGCGCCACATGTCGATCTGAAGCTTCTTGACGTTCAGCAGCTCTATCGGGATCAGTCCCTTATCGAGCGCAGTCAGGTACGTCCCCGAAGCCGGCAAGCTGACCTGCGAATCCAAGTCCGGCATTATCACGGCCTGCTTGTAGTCATCTTTGAGGACGAGGCCGCCTTTCGACGGGAAGCCCCTCTTAAACGTGATGACGAACCGCGAGCGCGGCTTGAACTCCTTCGAGCGCAGTATGATGGTCTCGTCGCTCCAACTTGACTCGATCCTGAGATCATCGACTGACGGCTCGACATCAACGAAGCTCCTGACCGCCGCCGCATCGATTCCGAAATTGAAGTTGGCTCTGATCTCGTTCTCGCTCTTGTAAAGCCCCTCGACCATCAGCACGGGATCAAGCACGACGGACTCGGAGAAGTCTTTTTCAAATCCGAGATCGCCCTCGCCTGACTTGAGGCCAGCCGCGATAGTTACGGTGAACCTCTGACGCGATGAAGTTCTCGGCACCGGGACAGCGACCCTTATGGAGCGTGAGGGCAAGCCGCCGTTAATGTTGTAAGGCATTTCGCGCCCCTCGGAGTTGATGATGCGCATGAAGCCCTTCAGCCTCGCCGGGTCGATCCTCATGTTGAAGCCTAATGTGAAGTAAGCGTTGCCGTCGCGTCCCATTGAGGCTCTCACGTCCGTGGGCGAAAGTCCTTCGGTCTGAAATCTGAACGTGCCCGGGCCGATCCTGTTGCCGCGTCTGTCTTTCAAGTCCTCGCGCAGCGTCGCCGTGTATGTCGTGGCACTACGGAGCGGAGCCAACAGCTTGGCCGTGAAGGTGCGATCATTCTGCCAGCGTCCTTCAAGCTGAAGCGGCGGATTGACCTCGAACGGGAATAGAGAATTTTCGGGCGTGATAACCTTGCCGGTCTGGTTCTTATTCACAACCGGACTTCGGAACACTGCCCTAAACGAAACGTTATCGGGCACTGTACCTGTCGGAGCGAAGCTCTGAACCCCGGCCGGCATGTTGGAACGCGCCGAAGCTGCCCAGCTCGCCGACGCAATGAACACGAGAGCCAGAGCCGCTAGAAAAATCTTTCGGGATTTTAACAAAGTATTACAGTCCTTTCTTATTTAGTTTTTTATATTTTCACACACCGCTAAATTATAGCTTGCTTTGCTATAATCTAAATGTCTTATTAAAAGGGAGGCAATTTTTAGTTATGGAAGAGAAGAGAAATGTCGAAGCGGCTAGCCGTAAATGGGAAGTTGTAGTCTTCACGCTTGGCAAGGACGCTTTCGCCATAAACGTAAATAAAACTCGTGAGATTTTGCGCTGGACGGGCTGTCGGCCTATCCCAACGAAGACTCCGGCCTTTATAGGAATAACGACACTACGAGACGCTCTGCTGCCACTGATAGACCTGCGAATATTTCTTGGAATTCACTCCGACGTTCCGATGCACCTGACCAAGGTCATGGTGGTCGAGTTTAACGACATAAAGCTGGGATTTCTTGTTGACGGTGTCGAGCGTATACGACAGGTCAACGCGGAGGACTTGGACTCCTCAAAGATGCGCGGCGTGTCGCTGAAGTGGGTCTTATACATCATCAAGAGGGACGAGCGTAATATTCTGTTGCTCGACTACGAGGCTATCATTCAAGAGACGGCTCCGGCGGTTGCCGAACACATGTTCGATCAGAACAAGCTGAGCGCGTATCATGAACAGCTCGGCCACGTTGAAGACTTCCATATATTGGTGGCGGACGACTCGCCGCTGTTGCGTCAACAGACCTGCGACGTTCTCAAACAGTCGGGCTTCGCGAGTATCTATCCCGTCAAGGACGGAGTTGAGGCACGGAAGCTGTTGCTGGATCAGGGCGAGAACTTCGACCTTCTCGTGTCGGATATCGAGATGCCGCTGCTTGACGGTCTGAGCCTCGTTGAGACGTTGCGACAGGACTCGCGCACCGAGAACATGCCCGTAATATTATTCTCTTCTATCATGGTCAAGGATCTACTCGACAGGGCGGAGTCTTTGAAGATCGTTCACGTATTGAAGCCCGACGTTTACAAGCTCGTCGAGGCCGTCATGAAAATTTATCGGGAGTGCAAAAAGAAATTCTAAAGGCGAACTTCTGGACACCGCGTCCAGAAGTTAATTTTTGGGAAAGAAAAATTCCATCGAGACGTTCGTGATCCTGACGGTTAATATTCTTTTGTCTATGTCCCAGTCGAAGCTGCCTATATTTTTTTCGAGATCGTTTATTGCGGTCGTCCGCCATGTGGTCGCGTTGTCGGCTTTTATGTCGTGTCCTATGTGTTCGTCGTGTTCCAAAAGAGCTTCGGGCAACTTGTACTCAACGAGCTTTTGAGCTTTGTACATGAGTTCGTCTCTGTGCCGCGTCCATGCTATGAACTGCGTCTGATTGCTCATGAAGCTACACACGCCAGACATCAGGACACCGAACACTGCCATTGATATGACGCTCTCCGCGAGCGTTTCAGCTTTTCGTTTAGTCTTCATTTTCATTTTCTATTCAAGGTCGAGGACTTTCATCCAGACCACTTTGCCCCCGTCATAGGGTTTAATAACTTGCGTCTTGGAGTTGCCATTTACTCCTGTAGTCCCCTGATTGTGAAGAAGTCCCACGGACGGTGTGCGAGCCACTAGCTTTTCGTTGACCCCTGACGCAATCTCTTCATCGGTGAGAGTGTAGCCAACGAACCACGCGGTTCTTTTATTAGCGCCGCCGTTATCTTCAAATCTGTACGTGCCACCTGTGGCATCGTTGTGCCAGTTTTGCTTATCGAATTTGAACTGAGAGGAGTTGCCGATGTATTTTGTTACAAGCTCCGGAGCCTTCTGCATCAAAGTTCCTAAGTTATGTATTGGTTCGGTCTTATTGCCGTTCTTAAAATTTACATTTTTGAATATATATGTGCCGTTTTCTTTCACAAATTTGTCGTAGTTATCAATGTAGAAGTGAGTCAGAGCTTTCTTGAAAGTCGTCAGCCCCGCGATTATGTTGCTAGCTTTCGCCGAAGACACCGCCGCCGTACTCGACAGCATCATCATGGCCGCCAAGACTCCAAGCACAACGATGACGATCAACAGCTCCACCAGCGTAAAGCCCCCGCGCTTTGAACGTTTCATTATTAGTCCCTCCCTTTGAACTTAAATAGCAGACATCGGAGAAAATTGCCAAGATCGAAAAATTCTTTCACAAAAACAAAATCGTCGTCAAAAAATTTTAATGTAGTTACCTGCGTAGCGTTGCCAGTTTCTAAAATTATATACCCTCCGGGCTTTAATATCTCCTTGGCCTGAGAAAAGATTAATCTATAGAAGTTCATTCCGTCCTCGCCACCGTCGAGAGCTGAACGCGGCTCATAATCTCGAACCTCGGGCATCAAAGTCTCAATCTCACCTGACGGAATATAAGGCGGGTTGCTGACGATGAGATCGAAATTCTTTTCGTGTATCGCGGAAGCGATTTCGGCGCGGTCGTTCAGTTCATAGTGCGCGAGATTTCTCTTTGCGTAGCTGATCGCCTCGGAGCTTTGGTCGAGCATGTAAGCAAAGGAGCCTTTGAACTCCAGCAGGATCGTTATCGCGATACAGCCCGAGCCTGTCCCCCAATCCAGAAACTTAAAAACTTTTTCCGGCTCGAAAATCTCCTTGGCGGCCTCAATGAGGGTCTCCGTGTCATGTCGCGGGATCAAGACCCCCGGCCCAACCTCGAAGTCGCGCCCGTAGAAGTCCGCCACGCCCATGATATATTGCAGAGGCTCATGAGCTTCGCGGCGCGAGAATACAGCTTTGAGCTTCGCGAGTTCGTCGGGAGTGAAATCTTTCCGCGCCATCAACGTGGCAACATCAACGCCAAGCGCGTACGACGCGAGCCAATAAAATTCTTGTGAGGGGTGAGAGGTGAGGGGTGAGAAAATTCCAACTCCTAACTCCTCACTCCTAACTCCTAACTGTCTTTCGTCAGCCTTCAAGATTTTGTAATTTCTGTGTCTGCTCGGCCAAGACCATAGCGTCAATCATTTCGTACAGATCGCCATCAAGATACGCTTCGAGCTTGTAGAGCGTCAAGTTAATTCTGTGGTCGGTGATCCTGTTCTGCGGGAAGTTGTAAGTCCTGACACGCTCGGAGCGATCCCCTGAGCCTATCATGCCGCGGCGTTCGCTAGCCTGCTCGGAGTCCTGCTTTTGCTGTTCGAGGTCGTAGAGCTTCGTCTTCAGATACGACATAGCTCGCGCTCGGTTCTTGATCTGGCTCCGCTCGTCCTGACACGTTACGACGATCCCGGTCGGCAGGTGAGTGATACGGACTGCGGAGTCTGTCATGTTGACGTGCTGACCGCCTGCGCCGCTGGAGCGATACGTGTCAATCTTCAAATCCTCCTGACGAATCTCGACCTCGACATCGTCAGCCTCAGGCAACACCGCAACAGTAGCCGCGCTCGTGTGGATTCTTCCGCTCGCTTCAGTAACGGGGACGCGCTGAACTCGATGGACGCCGCTTTCATATTTCATTTTGCTGTAGGCTCCGTTGCTGTCGATCCGGAATACGATCTCTTTGTAGCCGCCAATCCCGGCCGTGTTCGTGGAGCTGTCTATGATCTCGATCTTCCAACGCTGACGCTCACAGAACCTCACGTACATTCGGAACAGATCCGCTGCGAACAAAGTTGCTTCGTCTCCGCCGGTGCCTGCTCGGATTTCGACAACGACGCTCTTGTCATCGTTGGGGTCGCGAGGCAGCAGCAACAGCGTCAAGTCGTGCGTGAAGTTCTCGATCTTGGGTTCGAGTGTCGCAAGCTCCTCACGGGCGAGAGCTTCGAGGTCAGCATCGCCGGACTTGATTAACTCTTTCGCCTCAGCGATCGACTTCAAAGCCTCCTGATATTCGCGGTACTTAATCACGACCGGCTCCAGCTGTGCGCGTTTCTTGCCGAGGATTTGCAGCTCTTTCGGGTTTGAAGCTACTGCGGGGTCGGCGAGTTTCTCACCAGTCTCAATATATTCCTGTTCGATTGCCTGTAATTTCGGCTCGATGTTCATGACAGAAGCACTCCTTCCAATGCCGTATCAAGAGATATTAAAGCGACTTCGGCCTGTCTGATGTCCGGCTCGCGGGTCGTGAGATATTGAAGCGTGAGGAACGGAGCTATCACGCAAAATCCGATCTTCCCGGAGTTCGAGGCAAGCTTGATGATCTCGTAGGAGATCCCAATCACCAGCGGAATTAAAATTATCCGAGCCAAGACCTGCAACACGAAGCTCTCGCCGGCGATAAGAGTCTTGACGGGCGAAAAAATTATTATGCTGACGATCACCGCAATCAACAGGAACGATGTCCCGCAACGCGGGTGAATACGCGAACACTTCATTATGTTCTCCGGGGTCATTTCCATTCCGGACTCGAAAGCGTTGATGGTCTTGTGTTCGGAGCCGTGATATCGAAAGACCTGCCGAATGTCCGGCCACAGCCCGATTATCGCAACGTAAGCTATGAAGATGACGGCGCGCAAAATCCCCTCGATGATGTTCACGTGAAGAGGCTCGCTCGCGAGATGCCCGGCCAGCCACAGCGGCAGCGCGATGAACAGACCTCCGACCGCCACGATCGCAATCAGGATCGCCATCAGCATGTCTTTGAAGGTGAGCTGCTCCTCTTCCTCCTCGAGAGCGACCTCGGCGGACTTTGAAAGAGCTTTGAAGCCCACCGCCATCATCTCGCACATAACGACAACGCCGCGAATAAACGGAAAATTGTACGGCGCACGCTTGGTTCGCGAACTGTTCGCCCAGTTGTCCGTGAAGACCTCGCC
>JAFSJO010000107.1 GCA_017449415.1 Synergistaceae bacterium | reverse complement strand
TCTTTGAGCTTCCGCGAGGCTTCGAGTCAGCTTAGAGCGTAAGTGATGAGATCCAAAATATTATCGACCTGCGAGGAGTCCTTAACGCCGGTCTTGCACCACACGGCGAAGTGTTCGCAATTGTTGAGCGCGAGATTGTAGCCGCCTTGGCCGAGCTTGCTTCGTGCGCGTTCGATGGTCTCAGCTCCCGAGTAGAGATGATAGCTCATAAGCCGCAACACTCGGATCATCTGCCACAGCTGAAAGACTCCGCGCCTCTTCATCATCAACGACGGGAGAAGCTTGTCGGGAGTCTTCTCGAACTTGCAGACCGTGAAACCCTCCGCGCCGTTCAGAAACTCTTCGAGCGATGTCTCGCGCACCATTCCGTTAAAATCCGCCGGGCCCGTCGCTCCGGTGTAATGAATGACAGTGCCGGAGTCCTTGACGTAAACTCCGTAGTGGCTGTACAAGCCCCGATTGACTTTTATAACGTCGCCGTTCTCGGCTTGCGAGCTAGTCAAGGTCTTTCGATGTCCCCGGCCCGAAGAATTTATCGACAACTTCCTTGGCCTGACGCTTGACCTCCTCATCGACGTACAGAGCCGCCATCATCAGAGCCGCGATTATCGCCGCGAGGTCGTCGCTGAAGCCCACGATCGGAATGAAGTCCGGGATAACGTCGATCGGCAGAATGAAATATCCGAGCGTCGCCACTATCGTAGCTTTGATGTGCATGGGGACTTCGGGCTTCTTGATGACATAGTAGAGCTGCGCGGCCTTGTAGACCACCTCGACCCCGGCACTCTTGAAGCCTCCGGCGATCTTCTCCCAAAATCCTTCGTCGGAAAAATTCTTTTCGTACTTCTGGTCGACGGTCTTGGCCTTGTCGGTGGAATTGATTACTTCAACGTCAATAAATTCTTCTGACATGTCTCGATCTCCTTGCTGAAAATTTTGTTCATTGTATCATACAGCGAAAGCTCTTTACGTTCGTGTAGTTTGTGGTATAATACATTTCAAGATAGCTTTCGCGGTTCAGCGGGAGCTATTTTTTCAACTACTCTTGCAACTACAAAAACTCAAAAATTTTTCAAACCTCGCAACCCTCCATAACGCAATCGCGAAAAATAAATCCACGAGATTTTCGAAGCTTCGCTGTTCGTAAAGCCAAAAAATTTTTTGCCATGTTCAACTCGCCTCTCTGAATCTGAAAAATAAGCTACAATATTTCAGTTCAAAATTTTTTGAAAAGGAGAAATTTTTTCATGGCACACGTTTATTACGAGAAAGATTGCGACCTCGGAAAGCTCACCGGCAAGAAGATCGCCATCATCGGCTACGGATCGCAGGGACACGCCCACGCCCTTAACCTGAGGGACTCGGGCTGTGATGTTATCGTCGGACTTTACAAGGGCGGAAAGTCTTGGCCTGTCGCGGAGGCTGACGGCTTCAAGGTCATGACGGTCAGCGAATGCACCAAGGAAGCCGACATCATCATGATACTGATCAACGACGAGAAGCAGGCTGACCTCTACCGCAACGAGATCGCGCCTTACCTCACCGAGGGCAAGACAATCGCGTTCGCTCACGGCTTCAACATTCGCTACAAACAGATCGTCGCTCCCAAAGGCGTTGATGTCTTCATGGCGGCTCCCAAAGGCCCCGGCCACACCGTCAGAAGTCAGTACGTCGCGGGCAAGGGCGTTCCGTGCCTCGTAGCTGTTGAACAGGACGCTTCTGGCAAATGCCTCGACACCGCGCTCGCTTACATCGCTGGGATCGGCGGAGCAAGAGCCGGAGTCCTCGAAACGACAATGCAGCAGGAGACCGAGACGGATCTGTTTGGCGAGCAGACTGTCCTTTGCGGCGGCGTTGTCGACCTCATGCAGTGCGGCTTTGAAGTCCTCTGCGAGGCTGGCTACGACCCCGTCAACGCTTACTTCGAGTGTATCCACGAGATGAAATTAATCATCGACCTCGTGAACAGAGGCGGAGTCGCGGCAATGAACTACTCGATCTCCGACACGGCTGAGTTCGGCGAATACGTCTCGGGGCCTCGCGTGCTTCCGCATGACAAGGTCAAGGCCAACATGAGAAAAGTCCTCTCTGACATTCAGGACGGAACTTTCGCGGGCAGATGGATCGCCGAGAACAAGAACGGACGCACGTTCTTCAACTCAAAGCGCGACCAGCTCGCCAAGCACCCAATGGAAGTGATCGGTAAGCAGCTCCGCGAGCAGATGCTCTGGAAGGACGGCGGCGGCCTCGATGACGTGTCGAAGTGATAACATCAAAGCCGGGGTCGACAGAACTCCTAATGTGAGTTTGCTCTACGCTCTTGGCCTCACGAAAGAGGAGATCAAACGCCCGATCATCGGAGTTGTAAGCTCGTTCAGCGAAGTCGTGCCCGGCCATATGCACCTCGACAAGCTCACTCAGGCTGTCAAGGAGGGCATCTACGCCGCAGGAGGTACGCCGCTTGTGTTCCCGGCTATCGCGGTGTGCGACGGGATCGCTATGGGGCATGTCGGAATGAAATATTCTCTCGTGTCGCGGGATCTGGTTGCAGACTCCACCGAGGCCATGGCGATCGCTCACCAGTTCGACGGGCTTGTGATGATCCCCAACTGCGACAAGAACGTCCCCGGGCTTCTGATGGCGGCGGCTCGCGTCAACATTCCGACGATATTCTGCGCCGGCGGCCCAATGCTCGCGGGACACCTCAAAGACGGACGAAGGACTTGCCTCAGTCATATGTTCGAGGCTGTCGGAGCGTATCACGCTGGTAAGCTCGACGAGGCCGGGGTCGATGACTACACCGAGAACGCCTGCCCGTCATGCGGCTCATGCTCGGGAATGTACACGGCCAACTCGATGAACTGCCTCACCGAAGCTATCGGAATGTCATTGCGAGGCAACGGCACTATCCCGGCTCCATACTCGGCTCGTATCAGACTCGCAAAGCTCACGGGCATGAAGATCATGGAGCTTGTCGAGAAGAACATCAGGCCGCGGGACATCATGACCGCCAAAGCCTTCGACAACGCCGAAGCCGTCGATATGGCTCTGGGCTGCTCGACGAACACGATGCTTCACTTGCCGGCGATAGCTCACGAGGCCGGAGTTACGATCGACTTCAGCCACGCCAACGCAATCAGCGAACGCACGCCGAACCTGTGCCACTTAGCTCCCGCCGGAGATACTTTCATGGAAGATCTTGACCGCGCCGGAGGTGTCTACGCTGTCATGAAAGAACTCGCGAAGAGAGATTTAATCGACACCTCGCTGATAACCGCTACAGGCAAGACAGTAGCTGAGAACCTCGCGGGGGTCGAGAACCTCAACACTGAGGTCATTCGACCAATCGAAAATCCTTTCTCGCCCAACGGAGGCATCGCGGTGTTGAAAGGCAACCTTGCTCCCGACGGCTGTGTCGTGAAGCGTTCGGCTGTCGCAAAAGAGATGATGAAGCATGAGGGCCCGGCAAGAGTCTTTGACTCCGAGGACGACGCGATCAAAACGATTTACGCAGGCAGCATCAGACCCGGCGACGTTGTGATAATTCGTTACGAGGGGCCAAAAGGCGGGCCGGGTATGCGCGAGATGCTGAACCCCACAAGCGCGATCTGCGGCATGGGACTCGACAAGAGCGTAGCTCTCATCACGGACGGAAGATTTTCTGGAGCTACGAGAGGCGCGAGTATCGGTCACGTATCGCCGGAGGCGGCTTCGGGCGGAAACATCGGACTCGTCCGCGAGGGAGACATCGTCAGCATCGACATCAACAACTACAAGATCGAGCTGAAAGTCTCCGATGAAGAGCTCGCCAAACGCCGCGAAGGTTGGACACCCAACGAGCCAAAGATCAAGACGGGATATCTTGCACGCTATGCGAAGCTCGTAAGCTCTGCCGACAAAGGCGCGATTTTGCTTTAATTCAGAATGAGGAGGACATCAGTATGAAGATGAAACGTTTATTGCTTGTATGTGTGTTTGTGTTTGTGATGGCTTCGCAGGCTTTTGCGTTCCACGGAGTCCGCTGGGAGATAAAAGCTCCGGCTTCGAGCAACCTCGTGATCTATCAGAATAATTTGCTGTTCGGCGATGTCTCCGGGACATTCTACGCTGTCAACAAGAGCAACGGCTCCATCGTCTGGACCAACGCCGGCGAGGGTACGATCATCGGAACTCCGGCGGTAGCTGGCGATAAAGTCATCTTTGCGAAATCCGACGGCGGCATCATGTGCCTGAAACTCGCTGACGGCTCAAAGGTTTGGGACTACACGCCCGGCACGACCTTTAACGAGAGTGTCAATGACGGCGTTACGATCGGCGATGGCTTGGCCTTTGTCGTGAAAGCTGACGCGAAGCTCTACGCGCTCGACGTGAACACGGGTCGGACTGTCTGGACGTTCCAGGCTGACGAGCAGGGCTTGAGAACTGCTCCGGCATATTCGGACGGTCTTGTATTCCTCGGCGAGTACAACGGTATCTTGAACATCATTGACGCCAAGACCGGCAAGAGAGTCAACGGCGGCGGCGCGGGCGGAGCTATCAACACTCCCGCAGTGAATGGCGGCAACGTTTACTTCTCGTCATGGGACGGCTCGGTGCAGAGCTTCCAGATTAAGGCAGTCATTCCGCAGTGGAACGTGAACATCAAAGACACCGTTACTACGACTCCGGTGGTCGGCGATGGCATCATAGCAGTGGGAACAGGGCGCGGCTTTGTGGCGGCGTTGAGTGAGAAAGACGGCTCGTTATTGTGGAATGTCAACTGCGAGAACGGAAGCGTCAGCGCGAAACCAATCGTCGCTAACGGAAAAGTCTTCGCAACTCCCGAGGGTGGCAACATCTACGAGATCGACGCTAAGTCAGGACGAGTCCGCAACACCTACGAGACCGGCGGAATAATCTCGGCTCCTGCGTATGCTGACGGAGTGATTTATTTCTCCAGCGGCGGCAATGTCGCGGCACTAAGCGAGTAAAACCACGCAAAACTTATGGCGTTTACGAGACATCTTCAAACCTGATGCCTTGTTCTCGCCATAATCTTCTCAATAAAGGATATTGATCGCGATTTATCCTGACTGTCTTTTCGTGATGAGGTTGCTTGGAATGACACCACACACACAGAACTTTTATGTTCTCTGCGCTTACGTCGCTGTGAACGCCATTAACGTGATGAGTTACGGCCAAGTCCTTATGTTCGCTCAGGTCTACGCCGCATTGCCCACAGCGGTATCTTTTGGCGGCGCGGTACATGTTTGAGATGTCGCTCCAATTGCGGGGGTAGTCGTTATCGATATCAGCACCTAGCCACACGATGTTATCGTCCATGAGCTTGTAGAGTTCAGAGAGTTCAGCCGGACGAGGCTCCTTTTCACTGCAGTGATCGAAGAATGTTTCTATGTTGAAATTATCCTTGATGGTCTTCTTTGTGCTGTCATCTGCGCTGCTGTAATTTTCCCAGCCGTTTCCATTGTCCCATTCAGCTAAACAACATTCGCAGGGGGGCAATTTTTGTTTCGAGCCGTCGAACAGCTTAAAACCCCCCGAGAGATCGTCTGTGAAGCGATAGCTCTTTATCCAGCCGATTTTTTCATCAGCGCGAACCTCTTTGCACTTCATGAAGTGGAATACTGCACCACCGACAGGCCGATATAACAAAAAGCAGTCCGCTCTGAATGTGTCGTAGTCGATTTCTTGAATGTCTTGAATGTTTATTCCGTCCCATATGTCCGGGTTATAACCGCATTGGCCGAAAAATTTGTCTATGTTGAACCGCTTTTTTTTTAACGCCATTGTGAGGAAATCGCTTGTTCCATATTCTTATGCAATCTTTACATGGCTCAAGCTCTTTTTCTGAACCATTCAAGAGTCTGAACTTGCCATTGCTGTACGAAATCCGCCGCCAGTTCGCAAGAAGAGCCTTATTCTTCACGGATCCACAAGCCAAAAAATGAAACTTTCCGGGCTTATTCGGATTGCTCGGATTGTACAAAAGAAATCGGACAGGCTCCACCTCATAATCGACATGAACTAACTCAGCTCCGATTTCTTTCCTGAAGTTTACGAGGTCTGAAAAAATTTCTTCGAATTGAACGTCCATTTTCATTTTCCTTTTTCATATGGTATATGCCCCTGTCCTGAATTATCAAACTTTACGCTATGAGCCGCTGGAGGACTGGGGCGTTTTTCCCGCTCGGACGCTGAAGAGAGTTTTCTTGTGATCGCCGCGAGGTTATCCGCCATAGCTTGAAACATTTTCTTCATGTTATTCTGGTAGTCGTCGTTTATTCGCTTCACAGCGTCTTTTGTTATCTTTTTCAGTTCGCTATCGGTCTTGTTAAATTCGTTTTGTAAGTCCTTAACTCCCTTATCAAGCACTGTTTGAACAGCCCCGGCCACTGTGGCTAAACGTTCGCTCTGAGCTTGGGAGGCTTTGTTGAGATTGTTCACGGCGGCGTTAATAGCATCACTAAGCTTCTTCACCTCGGCCTCAATATTTCTCATGGATTCGTCTTGAAACTTTCCGGAGCCTTCGGACAGTGTTTTGAGCATGTTCGAGATCTCAGTGTGAAGAGCCGGAACGATCTCTCTCAACTCTTTCAAGATGTTGCTGCTCTCATGTTCTGCTTTGCCGTCTGATTGTGAGATCGCGTTGATGATTTTGGCGAGGCTTTGCATAATCTCCATGCGCATGTCTTGATTTTCGCGTCGTATTGCGTTCAGAGCTTCGTCGAATTTTTTGACTTCTTCGCCGACATCTTCAGTACATTCGCCCGATGCAATGATGGCCTCTTGAATCTCTTCGAGCAGAAAATTTTTCAAAGCTCCGAACAAAAAGACAAACATCGACATCATGATGACCAAAACAATAATCAGCACTATCATAAGTATCGAATCAAGGCTCAAATAGCTCACCTCCATGCGCAATATAAATTAGGAGCGAGGCTCAAAAACTCCTCACTCCTCACTCCTAATTCCTAACTCTCGATCTCTTTTCCCGCCATTCTGTCCATAAGGATCGGCGACAAAATTCCAAGAACACACAGAGCTATCAGCACCCAACACACGGGAGTCGAGAACAATATCCGCGGGTCTCCGCCCGACAGCAAGAGCGAACGCCTCAGACCTTTCTCGCCAATCGGGCCAAGTATCAAGGCAAGGACGATTGCGGCATTGTTGAGGCCGAACTTCCTAGCGAGCCAGCCAATCACTCCGAAGATTAACATGATCACAACGTCAACGAAATTCTGATGTATCGCGAACGAACCGACCACGCACAAGATCGTTACGGAAGGAATTAATATTGCGTCCGAGAGCCGAGCTATGTGTGCGAAGCCACGACACCCAAGCAAGCCTATCCCCAACATGAAGAACTGAATCAGCACAAAGCCCGCGAAGAATGTGTACGTCATCTTCGCAGTCTCGCCGACGAAGAGGTTAGGCCCGGGGGTCAGGCCCTGAATGATAAGCCCGCCCATCAAGACAGCCGTAACGCTCTCGCCGGGGATCCCAAGGGTCAGCATCGGGATAAGTGAGCCTCCTGTTACGGCATTGTTAGCGGCCTCGCTCCCCGCGACACCCTCGTAGCTTCCATGTCCGAATAGCTCTTTGTTCTTCGAGAACTGCCGCGCAGTGTTGTAACCCATGAAGCACGCTATCGAAGCTCCCGCGCCGGGCAAAATCCCGACAAGGTTGCCGATGATCCACGAGCGTCCGATCGTCGGAGCTATCGTCTTCAGTTCGTCCTTCGTCAGCATCATTCTGTCGTTGAACTTCGCCGCCTTAGCTCGCTGTCTAATCTTGGCCTCCGCGAGGATCAGAGCCTGGCTCATCGAGAACAGTCCGATTAACGCGCAAGTTACGTTGATGCCCTCGTAGAGCGACGACTGACCGAACATGAAACGCTTCACTCCCTGCATGGGATCCATTCCGATCGTCGAGAGCAACAGCCCGAGAGCACCGCTCATCAAGCCCTTGACCATGGACTTAGAAGACACGCCGGCGATTATCGTCAGTCCAAAGATCGAAAGCCAAAAATATTCCGGCGATCCGAACTTCATTGCGAGCTGTCCGAGTACCGGAGCGAAGAAGTAAAGCGATATGCACGACAGCAGCCCGCCGAAGAATGAAGCTATGCACGCTGTGCCCAGAGCCTTACCCGCCTGACCTTTCAGAGTCATCTGGTAGCCCTCGATCGCTGTCGCGGCACTCGCAGGAGTCCCCGGCGTGTGAATGAGAATAGCCGAGATTGAGCCGCCGAATATCGCGCCGCAGTAGATAGCTCCGAGCATGATCATTCCTGTCGATGCTTCCATTGAGAACGTCATTGGCAGAAGCAACGCGACACCCATAGCCGCCGACAGTCCCGGCAAGCAGCCGATAACAATCCCGATCGTAACCCCGGCGATCATTGCGAGAATGTTCACGGGGTAAAGCGCACTGACGAAGCCGCCAGCCATTAACGATAAAGTTTCAATCATCTTGACTCGCCTCCTTACTCAAAGAGTATCCCGGCCGGGAGCCGCACTTCGAGGAACAACGTGAACGCGCAATACACGAGGGCGATTATTGCGATCTCGGCGAGGACGGCCTGCCACAGCTTCACGCGCAGGAAGATCAGCGACGCGCTCATGAATAAGACGCTCGCGACATAGAAACCAAGGTAAGGCATCACGGCCAGATATATCAAGATCATCGCGAAGAGCGTGAAGAACTGCGACGGAACGAAGTCTTTGAAGTCATCGAGTCCGCTCTCGACTCCCTCTTTGATTGCGGCTCGTATCATGTTGAAGACGTGGAGGGTCGTCAGCGCGGCCAGCAACGCGATCACGCACAACGGATAAATCTGCGCGGCTTTCGGAAGCTGCAGCGTCATGTACAGGAAGAAAGCGCACACGCCATACATGACGAGACAGACTCCGATGTCAGTTTTTTTCATTTTCATGTGAAGTTTCTCCTTTGCTCAAAATAAAATGAGGAATTAGGACGCTAACTCCTAACTCCTCACTCCTAACTCCTACCTGACACTAGTCCCAGAGCTTCGCGACTTCGTCGGTGCAGAACTGATATTGCTGATTGATCAGCTTCGCTGTGTCCTCGGCGTTCATGTACAGCGTCGTAACTCCGGCTTTCTCAGCGGCGGCGATGTACTCGGGGTCTTCCATGGCTTTCTTGAAAGCTTCCTCGTAGAACTTTATTGCGTCCTCGGGTGTCCCTTTCGGTGCGACGATTGCGCGTGCGCTTCCATACCACTTATCGTAGAGGCCAAGCTCGCCGAGTGTCGGAACGTCCGGCAATGATGCCATACGCTTCTCCGAGAACACTCCCAGAATTTTAACCTCGCTCATCATTGAGGCTATGTCAGCTTCCTTAGCAACGGAGAAGTCAACTTCGCCCTGACGCAGCGCGAGCAGCTGATCCGCCGTTCCGCCGTAAGGTATCGGCATGTAGTTGAAGCCCGCTGACTTCGCGAACAGCTCCGCGCCGATGTGGTTCGATGCCTTCATGCCGTTGGTCGAGGCTTTGAGCTTGCCGGGATTCTCCTTCGCGAACTTCACAAGCTCATCGATCGAGTTGAAAGGGCTGGCGGCCGCGACCATCACTAGCGAAGTCTCATTGACGTGGTTGCAGATCGGAACGAAGTCATCGATCTTATAGTCGCCGAGTTCCTCAACGATGTTCGAGCAAAGCGTCGGGAGGTTGATGAAGCCTATCGTATGTCCGTCGGGTCGAGCGTTCGCCAACGCAGTCCAGCCGATCGAGCCTGAGCCGCCTTCAAGGTTCTGAATGACGAGAGTCTTTCCGATCTTGTCGGTCGCGAACTTCGAGAGGACTCTAGCGGTGTTGTCAGTGCCCGAGCCGGCCTTGTAAGCGACGATGACGGTAACATTCTTCGACGGTGCCCACGCGTACGCCGAGCAAGCCACGAGAAGCAGAGCGACAGCCACAGCCATAGAAACAAATTTCTTCATAAAAATCACCTCGTTAAAAAATTTTTTCAGTGTGAAAATTATAGCAACAAAAGTTTTTCACGAACAAAGAAATGTTATAATCTTTGCGAGTTTATTTGATTTTTCATTAGGAGGATTTTTTATTATGGCTAAGTTTTGCGATTTCTGCGGAAGAGGCCCCGTCGCGGGCAACGCCGTAAGCCATTCAAACAGACACACCCGAAGACGCTGGAACATCAATCTTCAGACGGTCAGGGTCGACGCTGGAGACGGCGAGACTCTCAAAGCGAGGGTCTGCACGAAGTGCCTTAGATCAGGTTTCGTGAAGAGGGCAACAGCCAATGCAAATTAAGCGTTTCAGCGATCAGGCGGCCGATGCGCTCCTGTTGCTCCTACGCGAGGAAGACACCGAAAACTTTTCAAAATTCTCTGGGCTTGATGATCGGCTCAGAGATTTTGTTGTTGAGCTGGTCTCGCGCAAGGACTTCAAAGGCAAGAAAGGCAGTCTCGTGAAGCTGCCGCTGTTCGATGCGAAGTTCAAAAATATTTATCTGGTCGGCCTCGGCGAGGGTAAGAAGTGCGACATCAATCTGATCCGGGACTCTCTAGCGTGGGGGTTGCGTTCGGCGGGTCGCGATAGAAACAAAAGCGTCGTTGTAACTCTCGGCCACCTGAAAGACTTCAAAGAGCTTGCCATGTCGCTGGGCGAGGCTTCGGGACTGTGTGGCTACGTCTTCGACAAATACAAGACCAAGGACGAACATCACGAGCCTTTCGCTCTGAGCGAGATTTACTCGGACGTGTACGACGAGAAAGAGATTTCGATCGGCGAGAAGCTTGCGGCGGCTCAGATATTCTCGCGTGAGCTTGTCAACGAACCCGGCTGCGTGATATGGCCGTCAGTGCTGGCTCAGAAAGCTGAGGAGGTAGCGAAGCAATATAACCTCGCGTGCGAAGTTTGGGACGAATATAAATTAAAGGCCGAGCGCATGGGCGGAGTGTTGGCCGTCGGGAGCGGATCGAAAAATCCCCCGCGTTTCATTCACCTGACATACAAACCCGAGAAAGCCGACAAGAAAATCGCATTCGTTGGCAAAGGGATCACCTTCGACAGCGGCGGACTCGATATCAAGCCCAGCGAGTACATGCTGACCATGAAAGGCGACAAGACAGGCGCGTGCAACGTCCTCGCGATCATGAAAGGAGTTGCGGAGCTTGGACTTAACATCGAAGTTCACGGCTTCATGACCGTAGCTGAGAACATGCCCTCGGGGAGCGCGTACAGGCCGGACGATATCGTCAAGGCTCGCAACGGCAAGACGATCGAGATCAACAACACCGACGCTGAGGGGCGAATGGTGCTTGCTGATGCGTTGTGCGTGGCCAGCGAGATCAAGCCGGACGCTATTATCGACATGGCAACCCTGACGGGCGCGTGTATGGTCGCGTTAGGGAAGTGGCGTGCGGGACTCTTCGTGAACGATGAGGGACTTGCCGAGAAAGTTTTGAACTCGTCAGCTCGTCGCGGTGAGCTGCTGTGGCGTTTGCCTCTCGATGATGACCATATCGCGGAGTCCCTGAAATCTCCTTATGCTGACCTCGTCAACAGCGGCAACAGATATGGCGGAGCTATCTTCGCGGCGATGTTCCTGAAAGAGTTCGTCGGCAAAGATATCGCGTGGGCGCACATCGACATAGCCGGGCCAGACTTCAAAGATAAGGAATACGGAGTCTACTCGAAAGGCGCGTCAGGCTTCGGGGTTCGCATGTGCTTGGATTACCTTTTGAATAGTTAGGAATGAGGAGTGAGGAGTGAGGAGTTGGAAGCGTCGACTCCTCATCTGAATATCATGAGCGAAGTTAATTTACGAAAAGTTGCTGTAGTGGGCTGTGGCTTCGTCGGAAGCTCGAGTGCTTTCGCCCTGATGCAGAGCGGCTTGTTCTCGGAGATGGTCTTGATCGACGTTGACAAGGATCGCGCCGAGGGTGAAGCTCTCGATATCGGCCACGGAATGCCGCTCGCGCGTCCAATGCAGATATACGCCGGAGATTATGATGATGCCCAAGACGCGGCCATAATCGTCGTAACTGCCGGAGCCAATCAAAAGCCCGGCGAGACCCGTCTCGACCTCGTGAAGAAGAACGCGGCGATTTTCAAGTCGATCATGCCGGAGTTTGCGAAACGAGATTGCAAGGGCGTTATGCTCGTCGTGGCCAACCCCGTCGATATCCTGACGTACATCGCGATAAAGCTGAGCGGAATGCCCGAAGGTCATGTCTTCGGCTCGGGGACTGTCCTCGACACGGCGAGGCTGAAATATCTGCTCGGTGAACATTTGAGGGTCGACAGCCGGAGCATTCACACCGCTATCATCGGCGAACATGGCGACAGCGAGTTTGCGACATGGAGTACAACGAACGTTTCGAGCGTCCCGCTACATGACTTCTGCGAGATGCGAGGACATCACAACCACGAGGAAGCCATGAAACGGATCGAGGACGAAGTGAGGAACAGCGCATATGAGATCATCAAACGCAAGCACGCGACCTATTACGGCATTGCAATGGCTGTGAAGAGAATCTGCGAGGCTGTGATTCGCGACGAGAAGTCCGTGCTGCCGGTGTCGAGCCTGCTTCATAACGCTTATGGGATTGATGACGTGGCTTTGAGTATCCCGGTGATCGTCGGCAAGAATGGAGTCGAGGACATGATCCCCGAAAATCTCAACGACGAGGAGAGAAGAAAGCTCCAAGAGAGCGCGAAGATTATCAAGGACATCATTAAGAGCCTTGATTTAGAGATGTAAGGGTTGAGGAGTTAGGCTTCAGCCCTTACATTGGCAACAGCTTCCAGAGAATGTTCACGATCGGGTCGAATATCACGTTTATAATCCCCGTCATCAGCAGCACGAGCAAGATAATCATTCCGTAGCGTTCGAGCCAATAGTAATAGCGCATGTACTCGTATGGCAGGAACGCTTCGAGAACTCGCGAGCCATCGAGCGGAGGTATCGGGATCAGGTTGAAAGCCGCAAGTCCCATGTTGATATTCACCATCTGGACGATGAAGATCAGCCCCGCGCGTCCCGTGAACCTGTACCAGTAAGCTCCCAGAAATCTCAGAAACAACACTGCGACCACGGCGGTGAGAATGTTCCCCGCGACCCCGGCAAGAGACACGATGATGAGGTCGCGCCTCGGGTGCTTGAAGTATCGCGCGTTTATTGGCACTGGCTTGGCCCAGCCGAAACCCACGAACAGCAGCATCAGAGTCCCAACTAGATCGAAATGCGCGAAAGGATTTAACGAGAGCCTCCCGTAACGTTCAGCGGTCGGATCCCCGGCCATCTTCGCGGCGAACCCGTGGCAGAACTCGTGGAACGACAGCGCCCATATCAGAGCCGGCAGCGTCAGCAACAACCTCACAGGGTCTTGAAGTATCCTTATCATTTGAAGAGTCCTCCCAATCCCTTTTTAAGATTTTTCTTGAGTTCGTCCTCAACTTTTTGCTTGACTTCCGTCTTCTTCTCTTCGACTTTCTGTTTCACTTCTGTCTTCTTATCGTCAACTTTCTTCTTCACGCTCGTCTTGGCGTTGTCGACTTTCTCTTTCGTCTTGGCCTTAACGTTCGTCCCTTTAACGTCAATGGACTTCTTGTTGATAACTTTGCTCTCGGGCACGAGGACGTTAATGACACTCTCGACAGCTTTCTCCTTTAGAGACTCTTTGGTCGTTGCGTCGGCTGTGCTGGCTTTCTGTTGAGTTTTGAGGGTCGACGGGCCGATCTTCAACGCCGAGAACGATGGCGAAGCTGCTTTGCCGGAGATCCTTATCGACATAACTCTGAAATCTCCTGTCGAAGCGACCTCCTCAGCTTTCTTTAGTCCGCCCGTGATGAACGCTTTCAAACCCTCCTGGAAGCTCGCCGCACCGCCCTTCAGCAATGCGTCGATCCCCCCCGAGCTTCCGCCCTGTATCGCGTTGATGAGCTGATAGTTGATGTTGCCCTCCGCCGTGAAGTCCATCGTTACGTCCTTGCCGCCGAAGTTTATCACGCCGTCTTTCGTGAGCTTCGCGTATTTGTAGAGAGCGTCATTCTTGTTTGCGTTGGCGATCGCGCCGGACTTGATGATGAGCTTTCCCGTCTGCAATGAGAGCGGAGCGTTGACGCTCACATACTTGATGCCGTTGCTCTTGTGCAGCCTCGTGATCAGGTCGAGCCATTTGAAGCCCGTGATCGCTCCCTCACCCATCGAGAAATTTCCCGAGCCTGAGTAGGTCGTCTCGTCTTTTACAGCTCCGTTGATCTTCATGGTCAGCTTGCCCGTCCCCGTGATCTTGCCCTCAAGGCCGCCCGCCGCGTCCTGTATCAGCCCGTTGACATCGACCCCGGAGGCTTCAATGTTGTCCGTGAACTTCATGTTCTTGATGTCGAAGTTGAAAGTGTTCTTGGCCGAGCCGCCGTATAAACTCGCCGTGCCATTGTTCGACGCGAAAGAATTTCCCGTGTACGCAAGTGGCAGGTTGACCTTCGTGAGGTTCAGCCCGAAAGCCTTTATCGCCGGTGAGGTCAGTGAGCCTTTGCCCGTCGCGCCTTTCTCGTTGCCCGTGAGGTTGAATGTCAGCCCCGCGTTGCCCGAAAGGTTGCCTTTCATTGAGGGATTGTCGCGCAGGAGATTTTCCAGCTTGATGTTGTTGCCGTTGAGCGCGATGTTATATTTCAGCGGCGTGAATTGAACGTTGCCGAGCGCGATCACCTCGGAGCCTTCGACCTCCGCCGTAACCTTGTTGAATTTCAAGCTCTTTGTGTTGCCTGACATATCCGCGACGATGTTATTCAGTGAGAAGCCCGCGGCATTGAGAGCTGGGATCCCGGCGTTGAAGAATATTTCGGGATTGTCGTTAGCTCCGCTGATCTTCAACGTCCCGGACAGTTCGCCCGTTACATCAACTCCCGCAGCCGACGCAAGAGACGCTAACGCGAGTTTATCGAACTTAAAATTGAAGTTCAAAGGCTCCTTGCCTGATGCCGAAGCTGTCCCCGAACCTTTCACAGTCCCGGCTCCGCTC
>JAFSJO010000106.1 GCA_017449415.1 Synergistaceae bacterium | reverse complement strand
TCTGCTCGCCGCACCCCAGAGCGAAGAAGAGGACCTGCAAGACCGTCAACATCATTCGCGGAGTTCTTGAGCGCGAGGGCGCACCGGCTGACATCATTCAGGTGATCGAGGAGCCGAGCATCACGCTGACTCAGGAGTTGATGAAGAGAGTTGACCTCATCATCGCGACGGGTGGCCGTCCAATGGTCAAAGCTGCTTACTCGGCTGGCGTTCCGGCTTACGGCTCGGGCGCGGGCAACTCGACGGTCATCGTCGACAACACCGCCAACACCAAAGAGAGAGCTTACGAGGCTGCAATGAACACGAGAATTTCAAAGTGTTCGGACTTCGGCTCAGGCTGTTCGTGCGATGGCAACTTGATTGTTCATGAGTCTGTATACGATGACTTCGTTGAAGGACTCGTGAAAGAGGGCGCGTATATCCCGACATGGGAGCAGGCCGAGGCAATTAAGAAAGTCATGTGGGACGAGACAGGCCACAGACTTCCTGACACGGTCGCGATTTCGGCTCAGGCACTCGCTAAGGCGGCGGGCTTTGAGATCCCTGCTGACCGCAAGTTCATCGCCGTCCCGAACAACGGACAGAAAGAGGGCTTCACGATCAACAACGCCGACGATATCAAGAAGTGCATCGGCAAGGAACATTTCTTCTCAACAGAGAAGCTGACGACGCTCCTGACGCTGTTCAAATACGGCGGCGAGTTCCAGACAGCTCTCGACATCATGCTGACGATCTTCGACAAGTCCGGCGGCAAAGGACATTCCTGCGGGCTTTACTCGTTCGATGACGATCACATTCATCGTCTTGGAATGTGCGCTCCTGTTTCGCGCTGCATGATCCGTCAGCCCAACAACCGCGGCAACGCCGGAAGCTCCACCAACGGAATGCCTCCGACCAACTCGATGGGCTGCGGCACGTGGGGCGGCAACATCGTCAGCGAGAACATCACGCTGAAGCACTACATGAACACGACATGGGTCGCGCGTCCGATCCCGGAGGATATGCCTTCGCTGAAAGAGCTCTTCGGTGAGTTCTACGAGGACGGAATGGACGAGGAATAACTCAGGAATTAGGATTGGGGAGTTAGGAATTGATTTTCCTGCTCCTCTTTTTTTATAATTTAGAAAAAGGTCAATATAAATATGACACCCTGAGAGAAAAAAACTTGCGCAGGCTATCCTCGACGCACGCGCACGACACCCCGGCAACTTGATCTTGTGATGCCGGGCGACTTGGCGGCCGCTCACAGAGCCAACGACGAAAGGAGATAACTTTATGAACTTTTCACTTCCACCAAACACCCCACAAGGCCAGCGCGAAGCCATCACGGCGGACGAGAGCCTTATCACCGTCGGAGCCGGCGCAGGAACCGGAAAAACTTGGGTGCTGTCGAAACGTTACGCAAGACTTTTGATAGAGAAGAAAAAATTATTGCCGTCGAATATTCTGACGCTGACCTTCACCGAGGCCGCCGCCGCTGAGATGAAATCTCGAATCGTCGAGGAGATTGAGCGGGATCTCGAAAATTTCGATGACACGGATCGCAGGCGCGAGATACTCGACGGGCTCTCTGACATATGGATATCGACCATTCACTCATTCGCTGGTCGGCTGATCCGCGAGTCGGGGTTGTCGCTCGACATCGACCCCATGGCCTCCGTGATCTCGCCTCAGCAAGAGCAAGAGTTTTGGGAGGGCATCACCAACGCCGCCGAGTTCGCAAATCTTCGTGAGCTTGCCCGGACGTATGGCGATAAAATCCTCCGTGAGGTCGCGGCGGAGCTTGACGCTGACGAGTTCATGGCCGCAGCTGTCAACAAGTGGGGCGGTGAAGCTCTCAGCGACTTCGCTAAGGAGGTTGCGGATCTTCAAGCCTCGTCGGGTCATTCGTGGGAAGAGATGCTCGCGTGGTCGGAAGATAACGAGCTGATTGCGAACACCCGGCCGCTGATTAGAAATATTCTGATGGACGAGTGGCGCGAGGTCTGGGACATCTTCAAGGATATCGAGCTTCCTCAGGCCAAGAAGCCCGACGGCCCCGGAGCCAAGCTGAACGCTCTGTTGACGTGGCAGAAACTGCACTCGCCCGACAAGATCGAAGCTCTTTGGCTCTTCTATGACAATCTCGTCATCGACGCAGACAAAAACATCAAAGCAACGCGATACGAGCCATTCGCAACTCTTAAATCGATCCTCGGAATGACGCTCGGAGATTGGCGAAAGACCCGGCCGACCGTCCTGAAAGAGATCTCGCGGACGTTCGACAAAGATTTCTTGCCCGAGGAGATCACCATGAGGAAGACGCTGTTAAAGTTCTGCGCCGTCTCGTGGGGCATGTGGGACATGATGAAGCGACGACGTGGCCTCCTGTCGTTCTCGGATATGATCCTGCACGCGCGGCACGCGATAGATAACAACTCCGTGAGGCGGAATTTCGTTCATATTCTTGTCGATGAGTTTCAAGACACGGATCCGCTGCAGTTCAACATGATTGAGGCACTCGCGAAGCTGTCCGACGAGTCGAGCCTCTTTGCGGTGGGCGACCCCAAGCAGTCCATATATAGGTTCCGACACGCTGACCCGTCACTGTTCGCGCGAACTATCAACAGAGCCGACCGGAAAATTTCCCTCAACGTGAGCTTCCGAACTCGCAAGCCGCTTCTCTTTAAGATTAATGAGATTTTCGCGTCGTTGTGGCGTGAGGGTCTTGGACGATCCGAGTCGATGCGCGGGCTGAGATTTGAGAGGCTGACCCCGGCCGCCGGAGGCGGTGAAAGAGACTTGGGGACGATGCCGGACTTCAAAATATTTTTGGCTCGTGGCGGGTTGGAGATAACGAGCGCGAGGAAAAATCTTGCCGATGAGCTTGCCGTTAGTATTCTGTCGTGGGTTCGCGAGGGCCGCACGGTGTGGGACAAGGCCGCGAGGATCATCAGGCCGGTGAAATTTTCGGACTTCGCCGTGTTGACGCGCTCTCGAACCGTGTACAGCGAGATCGAAGAGGCTTTCGAGAAGTTCAATGTCCCGGTCGTGCGTGATGTCAGCGAAGATTTCTTCATACGCGGCGAGATTAATGATGTTGTGTGCATGTTGCGTGCGGCGGCGGACTTCAACGACTCGTTCTCCGTGGTTGGCTGGCTGATGTCGCCATTCTCAGGGGTCAGCGAGGACGAGGCTGTCGCGAAATGTCTGTCTCACCTCACCAAGGACACCAAGCCAATAGACATAATGAAGCGAAATCTTCCGGAAGCGTATTCGAGGCTCGAATATCTCGCTGTCATTGGCGAGAACGAAGGCCCGGCCGGTCTGCTCTCGATCTTCAACAAGGATCGGCGGTGGCTTGCGTGTTATCGCGAGAGGGATAGGCTGAGGATTTTGAGAAATTTCCGGCTCGCTCTGTCAATGTCAACAGCGTTCCAACAGTCGGGGACTTCGAGTCTGACGGCTTGCGCGGCATGGCTGACCCGGGCTGTCAAAAGCGGCTTCAAGCTCAAAGAGCCAGAGTGGCATGACGATGACGAGAACGCCGTGAAGCTCGCTACAGTTCACTCGGCTAAGGGGCTTGAATATCCCGTTGCCGTGGTCTTCGAGGGCAAGAGGCAGAAGCGAACTGAAACCGACCCCCTGAGACCGTCCCGCGAACTTGGCCTTGTCTTCGCTAACCTGCCCGACGAAGTGAAGACCCGCGACGAAGATCCGAGGCTCGTTGATTGGGAGACGGTGTTGGCTGAGCAAGGCGAGCTAGAGGAGGACACGAGATTATTCTATGTTGCCGCCACGAGGGCGCAGGACTCTTTGATATTCTGCGGTATCGTGAACAAGGACGGCGAAGCTTATCCCAACACATGGACGAAATTTTTACTCGATAACATCGACGGCAGAGCTGACGTAACATTCGCGCAAGGTGTCGAAGCTCCCAAGTCCGAGGCCGAGGCTTCGAATGACGAAGAGATTTCGCTGACTCCGCTGAACGTGATTCGGGCAAAAAATTCATTGCGTCAGTTCTCGGCGAGTTCGTTCTCGCTGTTCGAGTGGTGTCCGTTCGCGTGGCGAAGACGCTATCGTCAGGGTCGTGCGCTCTCGTGGGAGATGACCGACCGGGATTTAGACTCCGAGGAGAAATATTTTGGCGGCGCGGCACTTGGAAGCCTTGCTCACTGGATACTGGCGCGGTGGCCACGAAACGAAAATTTCGAGTCGGAGCTTGAATATTATCTGAACAGTCGCGAGGTTCTCCCGAGGCTCCCGGCTCGGCTTCGTAGTGTGTGGCGCAACAAGGAGGCCAAGAGAGAGCTTGAGAGGTGGCTGAAGAATTTTGCGGCCAGCGAGGTTGGAGCGACGCTCAGGAATGAGGACGTTGAGCGCGAGAAGCGTTTCATGATCCGCCTGAACAAACATACGACGCTCGCCGGAGCTATTGATGCCATTCATGGCGACACCGTCATAGATTACAAGATCACTTCGATTGATGACGCACCGCCGGAGCTTTACGAGGCTCAGTTGGATTTTTACGCGCTCGTGGCTCATGAGCTGACCGGGCATGACGAAATAAAGACTCAGACGGCTTTCCTGCGCGAGGGTGTTTTTAACGAACGAGTGTGCAATAATTTCGAGGATATCCGGGCGAGGGTGCTGAACGCTGTCGGAGTGTGCGCGTCCGGGCCGTTCGATCCGAGGCGTGAACATTGCGCCGCGTGCCCATTCAAGAAAGGTTGTGCATTGCATGAATAATTTTAAGACGGAGCAACACAAGGAGCTTCATAAGGAGCTTCATCGGGAGTTTTATCTGACGTGTGAGAAATATTATATCTTCGAGCTGTTGACGATCGCCGGCGGCATGATGGGACTTTACACCTACAACCTGCGCGGGGGAGTCTTCAGCAACGCTCAGACGGGTAACATAGTCAAAATGTCAATGGCTGTGGGGCTTGGAAAGTTTCGTGAGGCGTTGTATTACTTCATTCCGTTCCTTGCGTACATCGTCGGGACGATCATATCGGAGATACTGCCGCAGAAAGTCCGCGACTCGCATTTCATACGCTGGGACACGATGCTCGTGGGGCTTGAAATCGTTGTGTTGTTCTTGATCGGCTTCATGCCGCTGACGTGGCCCGACCAGATCGCGCAGGTCTTGATATGTTTCTTGTGTTCGATGCAGTTCAACACGTTCAGACAGGCTGAGGGCGTTCCAATGGCTACGACGTTCGTAACAAACCATGTCCGACAGATCGGGATCAGCATAGCCCGGGCAATCCGTCATCACGAGGAGGAACACGAAGCCCGCGTCAAGGCCGTAAGACACGAGAAGCTGATCTTGGCGTTCTTCGCCGGCGGCGCGATCATGACATTCGCAAGCGCACATCTCGGGGAGAAGAGTATCTG
>JAFSJO010000105.1 GCA_017449415.1 Synergistaceae bacterium | reverse complement strand
CAGCGCGAAGTCCAACGACAACCAACCATAAAGATAAAGCCAGGCGCAAGGTTCGTGGTGATGGCTCAGCACGATATAATTTTTCCGAGGGTTTGGCGCAGATGAGACGAAGCCAAAAGTTTGCGATTTCGATAATAATTTTAGGGGCGGTTGCGGCCGCTCCTTTTTTAACGGGAGTGGTTATTGTCAATATGACACCTTCCGTTCCGCTCGGACTTTGGCGGCTCGATGACAGCGAGATAACCCGCGGCGATGTCGTTCAAGTCCCTTTCGACGCTTTCGAGTTCACGGCGTGGGTGCCGGATATCTACAGAAAAAAAAATTCGTGGGGCAATGTTCCATATATGAAGCGCGTTGCGGGGTTGCCGGGCGATCTTGTTGAGATTTCTGAAGAGGGGTTTGAAGTTGTGGCAGGGAAAATAATCTCGACCAGCGCAATAATTTCGGCTGACGGACGAGGCAACAGGCTGCAGACTTTTCCTCTTCCTGTAACTCTCGCGTCTGATGAAGTCTGGCTCGTCAGCGATATCGAACGTGGCTTTGACTCCCGCTACCTCGGCCCGGCCAAGCTGAGCGAATGTCGAAAGGCTGTGCCGCTCTTCAGATAAAATACTCTGTTCCAATTATAAAATCGTCAATTTTGCTGTATACTATTTTGAAGATTTTTTGCTGAGGTATGATTATTTTGACAATGCAGAGAACAGGGGCGAAGAAATGCTAACGCTTGATAAAGTTTATCACGCGGCTTACATACTTAGAGAGTGCGCCAGGAAGACGGATTTAATAGCCGCACCGCTGTTGAGCGAGACACATAACTTATATCTTAAAACTGAAAATTTGCAGGTTACAGGGAGCTTTAAGCTTCGAGGGGCTTATTACAAAATCTCACAGCTCTCGGACGAAGAGAAAGCTCGGGGCATCGTCGCGTGTTCGGCCGGAAATCACGCGCAGGGTGTCGCAATGTCAGCCAGCCGCAAGGGCATCAAAGCTACGATCTGTATGCCGGACAGTGCGCCGGTCATGAAAGTTGAGAGTACTCGGCGGCTTGGTGCAAATATCGAACTTGTGAACGGAGCTTACGATGATGCCCACGACAGAGCCGTCAACTTAGTCGAAGAGACTGGCGCGACGTTCATTCACCCTTACGACGACGATTTTGTGATAGCCGGACAGGCCACGATAGGGCTTGAAATTCTCGATCAGCTCGAGGACGTTGAGGCCGTCATAGTTCCGATTGGCGGAGGCGGGTTGATTTCGGGCGTTGCTTTCGCCGTGAAGTCGCTGAAACCCGACGTGAAAATCTACGGAGTTCAGGCCGCCGGTGCGCCGTCAATGTACAATTCATTCACCAATCACAGACGCGAAGTTCTTGACAGCGTTTCAACGTTCGCTGACGGGATCGCGGTTAAAAATCCGGGCGAAAATACTTTTGAAATAATTTCCAAATATGTCGATGATATCGTGTGCGTGTCGGAGGACGAGATCGCCGCAGCTATACTTGCGCTCATTGAGAAGCAGAAGCTAATCGCTGAAGGAGCCGGAGCTGTGCCGGTCGCGGCCGCAATGTTCCACAAACTTCCGATTGAAAACAAAAAGACCGTCTGCGTGGTCTCGGGCGGCAACATCGACGTTAATATCCTTTCAAGGGTCATAACTCGCGGTCTCATGATGACGGGGCGCAACGTCAACCTTACTATCGAACTTGTCGACAAGCCCGGCCAGCTTCAGCACGTCTCGGAGATAATCGCGAGCTGTGGCGCGAACGTCGTTTCGGTCTACTACGACCACGGCGATACTAACATGGCTATAAATTCGTGCTTCTTGAAGCTCGCACTTGAAACAAGAGACGGCGAACAGATCGAGACAATAAGGCGCGAGTTGACCAACGCCGGTTTCAGAATCGTAACAGAGAGAGTTTAAGCAATTGGAGGAGATGACAATATGAAAAAGATAACTGCGACTATTATTTTGATTTTGGCTTTTACGACGGCTTCATACGCCGCCAAGTGGGAGACTTTAATATTCTCAGAAGATATTAACATGGGACTTGCGGAACTCGATCGCTATTGCCTGCTTCATGATATTTCTGTCTCTGATGTCCTGTGGGCGAACAGCATAACTTCATCGAGCGACATCACCGCCGGAACATCGATATATTTGCCCGCCAATCAGGCCGACATGCTCGCAATATGGCAGAATCAGGGCGCGTGGAAGCCTACGGCTCTCGTTCCGGTAACGAGCGCGGCGGCAGCCAATCGCATAGCTGATGAACACGAGAAAAAAGTGGAGGCCAAGAAAAAGAAAGAGCCTGCGTCACTGTTCCAAAACGAGGCGAAAGTCACCACTCAGGACAGCGCGGAGCTTCAGACGAAACTCGAAGAGCTTATGAAAGTCTCGGAGACCCCCAAGGCCGCCGAACCCGTTCAGCCAGCTGCACACACGGAGATCATTCGCGAGATGAAAGTTGAAAATCCCAAGCCCATGACACCGAAAGCGGCTATCGCGGAACTCGCCAAGCCCGACGTGATTTTGACACCCAAGACCCAGGCCAAGCAGGTTACCGCGTCAGCTAATGACCCCGTCATTGTTCTTTCACCCAACGGCAACCCCTCGCAAGGTCCGATGAGACTCTTAATAGTCGGAGATAAGGTCGAGGTCGTGAAAATCCCGGAGAACGCCGTCCCTCGTACGCCGACAATGTCGGATTTGGATCACGTTTTTGGCACGATGCCTGACTATTTGCCTTACTACAACATGACAGCGAGGCCGCGAGATAATAATTACCTGCTGAACATCAAAAATCTCAACGGCAAGATGATGTGGCCCGTGGACGGTCGCGTATCTTCATATTTCGGCTGGCGCGGCAAGAGGAAGCACGAAGGAATTGATATCCCGATGCCTGCCAACACTCCGATCAGAGCGGCTCGTAACGGTGTCGTCGCGAGGACGGGCGATAACTCAACGATGGGCTTCAGAGGCTACGGGAATTTCGTACTGCTCGACCATGGCAACGGCCTCCAGAGCTTCTATGCTCACTGCTCCAGCGTAGCTGTCAAACAGGGTCAGCGCATAATGCAGGGTCAGATTGTCGGCTACGTCGGCTCGACAGGTCGCTCAACAGCTAATCACCTTCACTTCGAAGTCCGCGTGAACAACGCCAAGGTCGACCCAATCCCGTATCTTGCCGGCAATACGCATTTGGCTTCACATAAGTGATTTTATGGACGCTGTAGTCGTTTCTGCTGAGTCGATTAGGGATTAGATTAATAAAAATTCCTCATTCCTAATCCCTCATTTCTAATTGCTTTTCGGGGTCGCTATCAGCGTGCTAATATTCATTGCTCAGAAAATCTAACAAAGGAGAAGTTACGCTTTGAACTTTCAAGAAATATATTTCAGGCTCGAAAACTTTTGGAGCCGTCAAGGCTGTGTTGTTCAGCAGCCTTATGATATCGAAGTCGGCGCAGGGACTATGAACCCGGCTACGGCTTTGCGCGTTCTTGGCCCGGAGCCTTGGCGCGTGGCTTACGTCGAACCATCGAGGCGGCCTTCAGACGGTCGTTACGGCAAAAACCCGAACAGGCTCCAACATTACTATCAGTATCAGGTGATCATCAAGCCTGCTCCGGCAAACATTCAAGAGCTTTATATCGAGAGCCTTGCGTCTCTTGGCATTGACCCGAGCGAACATGACATTCGCTTCGTTGAAGATGACTGGGAGAACCCGTCAACAGGCGCGTGGGGGCTCGGCTGGGAAGTCTGGCTCGACGGCATGGAGATAACGCAGTTCACGTATTTCCAACAGCTCGGCGGCATCGACATGGAGAACGTCCCTGCGGAGCTTACATACGGGATCGAAAGGATCGCTATGTACGTTCAGAAAGTCGATAACGTTTATGACCTTGAATGGTCGGGCAAAGTCAAATACGGCGATGTCCACCTGCAGGGCGAGATCGAACACTCGCATTACAATTTCGAGATCGCCGACACAGACATGTTATTCAAGCTGTTCCAAATGTACGAGGCCGAAGCCGGTCGAATTTTAGACAAAGGCTTTGTGTTACCGGCATATGATTACGTGCTGAAAAGCTCTCACACTTTCAACCTGCTCGACGCTCGAAACGCCATCAGCGTAACCGAACGAACAGGCTACATCTCACGAGTCCGCGCCCTCGCCTGCCGATGTGCCGCCGCCTATCGCAAGCAACGCGAGGATATGGGCTTCCCTCTCATGGAAAAATTTGAAAACTCAACAGGAAACTTTTTCGAGGATTAATTGACATGGCTATAAAGAATATTTTGCTTGAAATCGGCACGGAGGAAATTCCTTCGCGCTTCATTCCCGACGCTCTCGAGACGCTCAAACGGAACGCCGAGGCCGCGTTAGCCGCCAACAGAATAGAATTTAAGGACGCGAAAACATACGCAACCCCGCGCAGGCTCGTGCTGATCATCACGAACGCAAGCGAAGCTCAGACCGAAGTCGTAGAGATGCTCAAAGGGCCACCAGTATCGACAGCTTACGACCGCAACGGAGAGCCGACCCGAGCCGCCGAGGGCTTCGCGAAAGGCAAAGGCATCACCGTCAACGATCTTAAAGAGATCGAAGTGAATGGAGTCAAGTACATCGCCGCCGAAGTTCGTCAGGAGAGCAAAGCTACGCTTGACGTGTTGCCGGAGCTTCTGAAAGATCTCATCGCCGGGCTGACCTTCCCAAAGAGCATGTATTGGGACAACTCGGGAGTCAAGTTCGCACGTCCGATCCGCTGGATAGTTGCGCTGGCTGACGATAAAGTGATCCCATTCAAGTTCGGCAATGTCGAGTCAGGACGTAAGACCAGCGGCCACAGGTTCATGGGCAAGAAGGCTATCGAGGTCGAGAACGCCGCGGAGTTCCTTGATGTCCTCTACGACAATAACGTCATCTTGGATCAGGAGAAGCGGCTTCAGAAAATGAAATCCGCGATCGCGACCCTGCAGCAAAGCTTCGAGGGCAATTACGAGGTCGAGATGGATCCAAAGATACTCGAAGAGAATTTATACCTCGTTGAGTATCCCGTGCCGTTCGCCGGGACGTTCGACAAGCGTTATCTCGAAATCCCCGAGGAAGTCCTCACCACGTCGATGAAGAAAAATCAGAAATATCTCGCCGTTCGCAACAGAGACAAAGGCGGCAAGCTCGCGAATTACTTCGTCGGTGTCAGCAACAACATGGTGCCCGACGTGAAAGTCATTCGTGAGGGCAACGAGAGAGTTTTGCGTGCAAGGCTCGAAGACGCGGCTTTCTTCTGGGACGAGGACAGAAAGACCCCGCTGGTGTCGTATGTCGATAGGCTGAAGAGCGTAACGTACCAAGAGAAGCTCGGGAGCGTCTACGATAAAGTCATGCTGACGCGGAAGCTCGCGCTGTGGTTCTGCGAGAAATATAACATGCGCGACATTGCCTCGCTCGTCGACAGAGCCGCGTATCTCTCGAAGGCTGACCTAGTTACGAGCATGGTCTTCGAGTTCACAGACCTGCAGGGCGTTATGGGGCGCGAATATGCGAAGAGTGCCGGCGAAGATCCGAGGGTAGCTCTCGCGCTCTACGAACAGTACCTGCCTCAGACAGCCGCCGACAAAACTCCGAGCGATGACGTGGGAGCTGTGCTTGGCCTTGCCGAACGAGTTCACATCATCACGGCGTGCCACAAGGTCGGACTCGAACCTACAGGCTCGCAAGATCCTTACGCGCTCCGGCGCGCCGCACGCTGCATAAACGAAATTCTGTTCGCTCGAAAATATAACTTCGACATCACCGAAGCCGTCAGGAAGTCATGCGAGATCAACGAGGTCGACGAAGCTACAACGGCGAAGATCCTTGACTTCATTAAGCAGCGTCTTCATGTTCAGCTGAAAGAACGCGGCTTCGATCATGAACTCGCGGCCTTGGGTATCAGCGTCGTCGGCAACGTCCCGTATCAGGCTTTGAAGCTGATCGAGACACTGAACGAGGTCAAGGCTGACGAATGGTTTACGGCTCTGGTCAGCGCGGCTGTGAGGGTCAAGAACATTCTCCGCAAGAATGCCAGCGAAGTTACAGGAGCAAGCCCCGACGAAGCTCTTATGACGGTCGAGGCGGAGAGGGATTTATATCGCGAAGTTTCGAGGCTCGATATCCCGGTGAGGGAGGCTCTCGATGTCTACGATTGGGAGGGACTTGCGAAGATGCTCGCGGAGCTGTCGCCGGTCGTCGCGAAGTTCTTCGATGACGTTATGGTCATGGACAAGGACGAAAAAATCCGGGCGAACCGTCTGGCATTGCTCGAACAGTGCAATAAACTTTTCCGCGAGGTCGGAGATCTCAGCGTACTCAACACAAAGAATTAAATTTTCCCAACCGCAAGCGACAAACAAAAAGGGCTCCGCCAAAAACGGAGTCCTTTTGTTATATTCGGAATTGAAGATTACAGCTTCGAGGCGATCGCCTTGATGAACTCTTTCGAGTCGACGACGTGAGGCACAACGCCCTGGCAGAGACCCGAAAGGTCTTTGGTCATAACGCCGCCCTCGATGGTGCTGATGGTGGCTTTCTCGAGTCTGTCCGCGAAGTCGACGAGTTCATTGTTGCCGTCAAGCTCGCCGCGCTTCCTCAAAGCTCCGCTCCACGCGAAGATCGTTGCGACCGGGTTGGTGGAGGTCATCTTGCCCTCGTCGCGGTAGCGATAGTAGTGCTTCGTGACTGTTCCGTGCGCGGCTTCGTACTCGAAGTTGCCGTCCGGTGAGACAAGGACGCTGGTCATCATTGCGAGTGAACCGAACGCTGTTGAGACCATATCGCTCATAACGTCGCCGTCGTAATTCTTGCAGGCCCAGATGAATCCGCCCTCTGAACGCATGACTCTCGCT
>JAFSJO010000104.1 GCA_017449415.1 Synergistaceae bacterium | reverse complement strand
CTTATCATATTGGACGGCGGCCACAACTACGACGGAGTTAGCAAGCTCTGCGCGAGCCTGAGATCTCTTTGGTCGGACACGAAGCTCGGAGTCGTCTACGCGGCAATGAGGGACAAGAACTACAGCGGCTGCCTCGAACTCCTAAGCGGCGAGCTGAACCCGACGTTCTACGCTACGACAGTCCCCGGCATGGCGCGAGCTTTGACCCCCGAGGAGCTTCGAGACGCGGCGAAGAATTTCGAGTGGCGCAACTCCCCCGAAGCTTTCAGCGATCCCCGCGAGGCCGTCAGGAAAGCATTGCGCGACGACAATCAAGCCGTCATTGTCTGCGGGAGCTTGTACTTAATCGGCTGGATCAAGAGGAACTCATGATTGACGAACAAAATTTCGCGGCATTGCTCTTGAAGCTCGGCTTTGAGAGAGACGGCTGCATTTACAAAAAAATTTTCTCGGAAGGTGTCGTGATGAGCGCGGACTTCTTCGGGAGAAAATTATTTTACCCTGTACAGATCAAGGGGCGCGAACGCAATGACGGCTTTGAACAAAATGAAAATTTCGTCGTGTTCGAGTGCGTCAATCGACTCCTTACGAAAGGCTACAGACCCGAAGATATCGAGCTTGAAAGGCAGTGGCAACTCGGACGCGAGGCTAAGGGTGGACGCGCTGACATCTGCGTATCGAGCGACGGCTCTGTCCTCTTCATCATCGAGTGCAAGACGTGGGGCAGGGAGTTCAACAATGCTATGACAGACACGAAAGACGACGGCGCACAATTATTTTCTTACTGGCAGCAGGAACAGTCTTGCAAATGGCTGGTGCTGTATTCGTCGGACTTTCAAGACGGCGAAGTTACGTACAAAGCTCCGACGATCAATTGCTCCGATGATAACAACTTGCTGCTCCTCGCTGAGAAAGACACGACGATAAAACTTTTCAAAAATTCTCACACCGTGCCGGAAAAGGTTGAAGCATGGAAAGAAACCTACGAGAGCAAAATCCTCGATGATTTAATTTTTTCTGACGAGGCCACGGCCTACAACATCGAGGTCAAGCCGCTGAGAAAGAAGAATCTAGTCGGCTTCGATGAGTTCAACAGGGACAGAATTATAAATCAGTTTGAAGAGATCCTGCGACACAACAACGTCAGCGACAAAGAAAACGCTTTCAACAGATTAATCGCGCTGTTCATATGCAAGCTTGTCGATGAGACTTTGAATGATGAAGACAGCGAGGTCAAATTTCAATACAAGCAGGGCGTTGACACTTACGAGTCTTTGCAAGACCGTTTGCAGCGTCTTCACCGCGACGGCATGTTGAATTTCATGAACGAAGAAATTTTTTATGTTGAGCCTGATTACCCGAAGCGTCTATTCGCAAAATACGTGGGAGCAAACAGAAAGAGAGCCATCGCCGATTTACAAAGGACGATCAGGAATTTGAAATTTTATTCAAACAATGATTTCGCTTTCAAGGACGTCCACAACGAAGAATTATTCTTGCAAAACGGAAAAGTCCTCGTCGAAATGGTACAGCTCTTTGAAAAATTCAGGATTGTTTACAACTCGCGTCAACAGCTGCTCGGAGACTTGTTCGAGAAGTTATTGAACAAAGGCTTCAAACAGAACGAAGGACAATTCTTCACGCCGATCCCGATCACGCGCTTCATATGGGATTGTCTGCCGGTGGCTCGAATGGTTGAGAGCGATTATCCCAAGATCGTAGATTATGCTTGCGGAGCCGGACATTTCTTGACCGAAGCCATCGAAGCCGTGAATTATTTTGCAAAGACTCCGGACGGCGATAACTCGTGGGCGCGGGATCATATCTATGGCATCGAGAAAGATTACAGGCTCGCGAGGGTCGCAAAAATTTCTCTGTTCATGAACGGCGCGGGCGAAGGAAATATAATCTTCGGCGACGGTCTCGAAGATAACCCGGCCAAGGGCATTGAAGACGGAAGTTTCGACGTTCTGGTAGCTAATCCGCCGTACTCGGTCAAAGATTTCATTCAGCATTTACAGCCGAGCGTCAAGGACAGGTTCGCTTTGAGCAAGAAGATCGGACACAACGGGAGCGAAATTGAAACTCTCTTCGTCGAACGAATCGCGCAACTGTTAAAATCTCGTGGCATTGCCGCCGTCATATTGCCGAGTTCGATTTTGTCCAACGACAGCGCAAGCTACACTGCCGCACGCGAAGAATTTTTGCAGAATTTTTATATTCGTGCCATCGTGTCTTTCGGTGCAAAGACTTTCAGCGCGACTGGCACCAACACCGTCGTGATGTTCCTTGAAAAATTTGAACAGCCGCCGCGAGAGGTTGATTTGCTCGGTGATTTTGTTGACGCGATATTCAGCGACGAAGATTTAACGCCGTGGCAAGACGGGGAAAAAATCTTTGAGGCTTACACGGCTCAGATAGGCGTGGATCAGGAATTTTATAGATCATTCGTGAGGCGGGAGCTGTCGCTCGATGAGCTGGGCGCGTCCGAATATTTCAAGATGTACGTAAACGCCTTCGCCACCAAAAAGACCAACAAGGCCGACGATGAACGCAAATTCTATGCTTACGCCCGCGAGATTGAATGGGAAAAAATTTTGTACTTCGCGCTCGTCTATAAGCAGAAGACCGTGATCATAAACTCACCAGCCGACAATCAAGGGCAAAAAGATTTTTTGGGTTACGAATGGTCAAACAGAAGAGGCAACGAGGGTATGCAGGTCATCGAACCCGGCGGAAAGCTCTACAACGACTCTGACAGAGCCGCGAAGGGAACATTAGCCGCCGCCGTGAGGGAGACTTTCGGAGGTTCAGCTCCGGCTCTCAATGACGCTCAGCGCGTTTATGCTTCGGTCGTGAACACGCGGGACATGTTGGATTTTTCGCGAGTGAGTTTTAATAAAGCGCTACAACTTCAAGTTGATGCTGTTATAAAAAACACGTCGAAATATAAATCATTGAAATTGAATGAATGTGTTGAAGTTATGGGCGGCTTATGGACAGGCGAGAAAGCACCGTTAAAGAAAGTAAAGGTAATTCGCAACACTAATTTCACTATGCAGGGACGTTTGAACCTTACTGACGTTGCAGAAATCGAGGTTGAACAAAAAGCCTTTGCTAATCGACAGCTTCAAGTGGGTGATATTATCCTTGAAAAATCGGGCGGAAGTCAGACGCAGGCAGTTGGACGAGTTGTATATTTCGACGTTGATGGTGAATATTCTTTTTCAAACTTCACAGCACGATTAAGGGTCAAAAATGATGATATAGTTGCAAAATATTTGTATCTAGTTCTGAATGAATATTATCAGGAAGGCCGAACATTTGCGTATCAAAGCGGCTCTAGCGGATTGAAAAATTTAGACATGAAAAAATATTTAGATGTTCCAATCCCGTTCCCGCCGCTCACCGTCCAACAGCAGATCGTCGCGGAATGTGAAGCCGTCGATGACGAATATAACTCCACGCGCATGAGCATCGAGAGCTATCGCAAGAAGATCAAGGAGCCATGTAGCGGGCTTGAAAGTAAATTTTCATTGAGAGTATTGGAAGATTTGCTCGTGCCTGTCATTGGGAGTATGACAAAAGTTCCGCAGGACGCTAT
>JAFSJO010000103.1 GCA_017449415.1 Synergistaceae bacterium | reverse complement strand
AATTATATCACGGCTTGTAAATTTTCTTGTGTGATGAAAGTTTTTTGAGGTCTGATTGTTTCTTCCAGGCGTTCTGCAACGCGCTGACGAGTTCCTCCCAACGAAAGTTCCAAGCGTTCTCGGCCTTGCTGGGCTTGTCGTGGCCGGGCTTGTCTATCGCGTCGATGTCCTTTGGGGTCTTGTGTATCGTGAACTCCGTGCCGTCGAACGAGACCGAGGAGCCGTCGCTGAACGGGATATAAACTCTCACGGCCTCAGCCTCAGCGGGAGCATCGAACTCATGACTATAGCGTCCTCGCCGTTGGAGTAATAGCCGCGCCGGACTTCGTCGCTCCTGAATGACATTCGCGAGTATAGAGCGATAGCCCCGGTGTTGGACTTCCTGACCCTCAGCACCAGCCGCCGCATGTGAAGATACATAGCGCAGTCGCTGACCGCCAACAGCAGTTGAGTTCCGACACCCTGACGCTGAAAATTTTTGTCGACGAGCAGAGCCATCAAGACACCCGTTCGCTTCTCGCGGCCAAGCACAGCGTAACCCAAAAGAGGAGCTTCCGTCGTTGTGGCGAAAGCCCCGATATAGGTCGTCTCGTTCTGTGAACTGTCCTCGAGATCCTCCCGTATGACGCTCTCGGGCCAAGAATATTCTATGGCGGCGTTGATCCTCAATATGTCCGGGATATCGTTGGCAGTCAGAAAATTTATCTCCGGCAAATACATTTTGCTCAGTGAGGAGTTAGGAGTGAGGAGTGAGGGGTGCTTTATTCACTCCCAACCTCTAACCTCTCACCCCTAACCCCTAACTATCGTTTGGGTTCTGTCGGCTCCGACTCCGATCAGGAACACCGGGACATTCAAAGACTGCTCGATGTACTTCACGTAAGCCTGAGCGTTGGCCGGAAGCTCCTCGAAAGTTTTGCAGTTCGTGATGTCTTCGTTCCAACCCGGCAGGACTTCATAGACCGGCTTCAGCTCGTCAAGCGTCCTCGTGTCGTTCGGCCATGAGGTGATCCGTTCGCCGTCAAGGTCGTAAGCTGTGCAGACCTTTATTCCGCCCATACCCGTCAACACGTCGAGCTTCGTGAGAGCTATCACGCTCGCGCCGTTGAGTTCCATTGAATATTTCAGCGCGACCATGTCGAGCCACCCGCAGCGTCTTGGCCTCCCTGTCGTAGCTCCGTACTCGCCGCCGTTCTTGCGTAAGGTCTCCCCGGCCTCCTCGAAGTCTTCTGTTGGGAAAGGCCCTTCGCCGACCCTCGTGGTGTAGGCTTTCACGACAGCTATGACCCGCGTCAAGTCCGAAGGCGCAAGCCCCGTCCCTGTGAACGCACCCGCCGCCGAAGTTGACGAGCTTGTAACATAAGGATACGTTCCGTGATCGATATCGAGCAATGCCGCCTGCGCACCCTCGAGCAAGATATGCTGCCCCTCATCGACAGCCTTACGCAACAAAGCGCGAGTGTCATCGACGTAAGGCGCAATAGCTTCGCCCCACCTCTTCGCAGGTTCGTAAATCTCATCGAACGGCAACGGCTTCTGATTGTAGAGCTTCGTTAAGATTAAATTCTTCTCTTCGAGTATGTATGTGAGCCTCTCGCGCAACACGTCGGGGTTCAACAGATCCTCAACCCTCAGACCAGAGCGCGAATATTTATCGACGTAGCACGGCCCAATCCCGCGACCTGTCGTTCCAATCTTGCGACCCTTGCCCCGAGCTTCCTCTTGGAGCTTGTCGAGCATCTTGTGATACGGCATGACGACATGAGCGTGAGGACTCACCGCGAGGCGCGCCTTATCCTGACCCTTGTTGAAAAGCTCTGAGGTCTCGGCCAAGAACTGTTCGGGGTCAATCACGAGGCCGTTGCCAAGCACGCAGAGCTTGCCCGGATACAACATTCCCGACGGCAACAGATGGAACACGACTTTCTGACCTTCGGAGATTACAGTGTGCCCGGCGTTGGCTCCGCCCTGAAACCTAACGAACACGTCGACCTCGGAGCCGAGCATGTCGACAACCTTACCTTTGCCTTCATCGCCCCACTGAGCCCCGACGAGAAGATCAACATTTTTCTTGAAACTCAAAATAAAATCCTCCTTCTATCTTTTACCGGCCACCGTGCGAAGCTCTTTCTTGACTTCGGTAATGGCACGCTGAAGCTGTTCATCTTTGGTTATATCTTTATCCGGCTCACCCTTGACCTCGATATCAGGCGACAGCCCGACGTGGTCAATGACCTTGCCCGACGGCGTGTAGTATCGCGCAATCGTCACGTAAAGCCCCGAGCCGTCCGTCAATGGGAACAGAGTTTGCACGCTCCCTTTGCCGAAACTCTTTTCGCCGATTAACTTCGCTCGTCCTCGATCGTTCAAAGCTCCCGCGACAATCTCAGAAGCTGACGCGCTGCCGCCGTTGATCAACACGACCATCGGAACGCCAGTGAGATACTCCGACTTGTTGACGTAATATTTTTCGTTGGCACGCTCGGAGCGTCCTTTGGTCTCAACGACGAGGCCATTTCTGACGAACATACTCACGATCTTCACGCTCGCGTCAAGCAATCCGCCGCCGTTGTTCCGCAAGTCGAGGACAAGAGCTTTCATGCCCTTGCGTATCATGTCGCGCAGACCGTCCCGAGCCTCTGAGCCTGTGTTGTGTTTGAACTGCGTGAGCTTCAAGTAGCCGATGTCGTCCGAGAGCATCTCATAGCGGACACTCTTCAAATTAATAATCTCGCGGGTGATCTCGAAGCTCAAAAGTTCGTCCTCGCCCTCACGACGCACCCACACAGTAACTTTCGTGTCAGGCTCGCCGCGAAGTTTCTGCACGACCTTGTCGGAAGTCCAGCCGATCACGACCTCGTCATCAACTTTCACGATCTGATCCTTGGGCTTTAACCCGGCTTTCTCGGCAGGCGAGTCCTCCATGGGACTTATGACTAATATCTGCCCGTCTCGATCTCCGACGTACATTCCGAGACCGCCGTAGCGTCCTTCAAGCTCGATCTCCTCGTCTTTCAGCTGCGTCGGAGACACGAACCGCGTATAGGGATCCTTCCACGCCTCAACCATTCCGCGAGCCGCGCCGTGCAATAAATCTTCGTCGGTCGCAGTCTTGGTGTCCGCGTCTACCTGATAGCTCTCTATGATGTAACGAACCTGACGCAACAGCCATAAAGACCTCACATTGAACGGCGATATTCTGTTGAAGTCAGCTTCTGAAAAATCCGCCGACTGAGCTTTCAGGCCGAGCAGTCCGAAAATTGACAGCAAAGCAAAGATCAGCAAATATTTTTTGGTTCTAAACTTCTTCAATATAAAAAAGCACCTGCCTTAAACTTGAATCGCGAAAATTATACAGTATTTTCATTTCCGCAAATAATTCATGGGGTTCTGAGCCGCGCCGTTCTTTCTGACCTCGAAGTGAAGCCCGTACTCCGAGTCCGTCCCCGAGTTCCCGACGCGCCCGATCACTGTCCCGGCTTTCACGACGCTTCCCTCTCGGACTGACGCGCCCCCTAAGTGAGCGTAGACCGTCGACAAGTCCCCGCCATGGTCGATGATCACGACCTGACCGAAGCCACGAAGCCAACCTTGATACAAGACTTCGCCCGGCCCGGCGGCCTTTATCGGAGTCCCTGCGGCGGCTGTGATGTCGATCCCGGAGTTGAAGACTTTCGTTTTGAAGACCGGGTGAACCCGCGAGCCGTATTGCATCGTTACAGTGCCATTCACCGGCCATATGAGAGTCTTCACTGAGCTTGGCGAACTCGTCTGAGCTTGCTGAGGCTTGGAACTTGATTTCGCGCCCTGAGATTTCTTCGCGGAGTTGGCTTTCTTCTGTCGCGTCAGCGAGTTTATCTTGTTGCCCACGGCTCGTTGAGCGGCTTCGAGTTCCTTGGCGGCGGCCTCGGCTTTCTTCTGTTCGCTCTGAACATTCTTCAACAGCGAGTCTGTCTTCTTGATCGTGCTGTCATATTCGGCGCGTTTCTTCTTCAGCTCCTCGGTTTGCTTTTGGATTTGGCTCTTGTTGCTCTCGAGCTGTCGGCGAGCTTCGTTGAGTTCATTCTCGCGGCGCACAAGCTCTTCCAACATTTCATTATCCTGACGCGCGAAGCATTGCAACATGTAAGCCGTGTTCAAAGCGTCATGAGGGCCGTTGGAAGTCATGATGAGGCTCAGAGAATTTTCCTCGGGAGTGTATTTGTAGATGTCGAGAACTCGCGCCCGAAGCGTGTTGATGATGACGGCCATGGACTCGCGGACGGTGGCGATCTTCTTGCTGATCTCGCCGACGGAGTTTTGAAGCCTGATATTCTCCTTTTCGAGGTCGTTCATCTTCGATTGAGACGCGCTCGCGTCTTGCTTCAACCGAGACAGCTGACCGAGAAGAGTCTTTGACTGTTTTGACTTCTCGCGGGCTATGGCGTTGTATTGCTGAATTTTTTTCTTCATGTCGCTCTGGCTGCGCTGTTGAGATTTTATTTGGCTGTCGATGCTTGCGCCCCACGCAGTCAAATCCAGAGCCATAACGAAGATTAAGAGAGCCGCAAAGATTTTTTTCATCGTACAAACCTCCTTAACGCTTCAAGAATTTTATCGGGTTTTCGGGCGTGCCGAACACTCTCACTTTAAAGTGAAGATGATAGCCCGTTGTGTTGCCGGTCTTGCCGACTTTCGCGATGGTCGCGCCGGACTTCACGACTTGGCCCTCCTTGACAAGGCTCGCCGAAAGATGAGCGTACAGCGTCGAGAAGCCCCGCCCGTGATCGAGGACAACAACGCGCCCGTAGCCTCGAAGCCACCCGTCATAGATGACCTCGCCAGCCGCCGGAGCCTTTATCGCAGTTCCATTCGGTGCGGCTATGTCGATGCCCGAGTGAAGTATCTTGCGCTTCAATATCGGGTGAATGCGATAGCCGTAGACGCTCGATATTTGCCCGCGTATCGGCCAATTGAAGATCGAGCCTTTGCCCGTGATGTAATTTCGTTGCGCTCGTTTCCGCTGAAGAGCCGCTATCATCTGTCCGGCCTGCTTCTGAGCCTGCTCGGCTTCGAGTGCGGCTTTCTCGGCGAGAGCTTTCTTGCGCTGAATAGACTTTATGAAGTTGTTCGTGTCCTTGATGCTCTGTTTGTATTTGTCGCGCTGGAGCTGTACAGCCTCCGTCTTCTCTTTCAGCTTCGTCTGCTGCTCGTCCATCGTCTGACGCGACAGGTCGAGGTTCTGAACGCGGGCTTGAAGCTGAGACAGGATAGCTTCATCTCGCTTCGTAACAAGGCTCAACAGGTGCGCGGTCTCGACGGCCTCAAAGACGCTCCGCGACGCGAACATCGTGCGCATGGTCTCGATCTCGCCATATTTGTACATGTCGAGCAATCTATCTTTCATTTGCTCAGAAAGCTCATCAATCTTCGTCTGCTCGTCCTTGATGTTCGAGTCCAATACGTCGATGTTCTCCTGAATTTTCTGATTTTGAAGTTCCAGCACAGTAAGCTCCTGACGTGCGACGCTCTCGTCCTGTTGGAGGGTGTTGACCTGCGTCAAGAGACCCTCGACACGCGCTCCCATCTCCTTTATCTGCTTGCGATAGTTCTGGATCTGCTTTGAAAGCTCGGAGCGTTTCTTCTCTTCGGCCTCGATCTGCGAGTCGATGCTCCCCTTTGGGGCTGATGTCTTCGCCGGTGCGGGAGTGCTTTTCTTCGCGGCTGAGTTGACCCTCGCGGGAGCGACCACGACGCACAACAAGAACACGACGATAATCAAAAATTTCTTTCTCATTGCTAATTCCTAATCAGGTTTCGTGATCGAGTTTATGAACCTCGCGACGATGATGTAGCTGCAGACCCAGCCGAGCGTAGCTCCGAACCCGGCGAGAAGCGCACAAAATCGGAATATGACGGCCTTGTCTGTGATGATCGAGTTGCGGAGGAATGGCAGGTTGGCCTGTATCATCGTGATGCCGGGGAAGTACGCGCCTATGATGCCCGCCGCAGCTATCCCGGCTCCCAAGAGCGACAGCAACGTCCCCTCCAACACGAACGGAGTTGCGATATAAGCTCGCGTAGCTCCCACGAGATACATGATGCCGATCTCCTCACGGCGCGAGTATAGCGAAATGTGGATCGTGTTGTAGACCACCAACGCCGTTATGATCACTGACAGTATGAACATCACCAACGCAACCCGCGAAGAAATTCTCGACAGCGCGGAGATCCTTTTGACCACGAGACCCGCGTACACGACATCATCAACCTCGGGCATAGCGTTGAGTTCGTCGACGAGGTGTTCAACGTCCTCGGCTTTGTGAACATGAATTTCAAAGTTGTAAGGGATCGGATTCTCGCCGAGCATCTCGAGCGCACGAGACTGCGAACCCATCTTCTCCTGCAGCTTGGCCAGCGAGTCCGACGGCGAATAAATCTTCATTGCGTAGACGTATTCAAGCGACTGAATTTTCTGAGCCACCTGCTCGACGTTGAGTGTGTTGTCCTTGACCAAATACGCCTGCACCACAAGTTCGCTTTCGAGCCGCGAGAGCAGATTTTCGAGGTTCAGCGAGAACAGCGTCGTTACACCCAAGATCCACAACATGACCCCGGCGGTTATCAGCGTCAGGAGGCCAAGCACCCAATGATGAACGATGAGCCGCCACGTGTCGCGAAGAATATATTTCAGTGTCGTCATGCCTGATAGAGACCTCCTTTCTCGTCGCGGATAAGTTTGCCGCCCTCAAGCTCGATAACACGTTTGCGCGACGCGTTCACGATGCTCTGATTGTGCGTTGACATCACGATCGTAACACCAGCGGCGTTAATCGCGAACAGAATTTTCATGACCTCGGCGGCTGTGTGGAAGTCTAAATTTCCCGTTGGCTCGTCAGCTATGAAAAGAGACGGCGAATTTGCCAGCGCACGCGCTATAGCGACCCTTTGCTGTTCGCCCCCCGAGAGCTGAGCCGGCCGCATTGAACGCCTCCGCCACAGTCCGACCTGATTAATGACATCTTTCGTACGCTCGGCCACGAGACGCTTCGGCACGGACATTGCCTCCATAACAAACGCGATGTTCTCGTAGACCGTGAGGCTCGGGATCAGTTTGAAGTCCTGCGCGACAAGTCCGACATCACGACGATAATACGGAACGTCAGCTCGCCTCATTCGCCGGAGGTCATAGCCTCCAACCGCGACAGTCCCGGCCGAGGGCAGAAGCTCGCGAGTTATCAGCCGCAGGAGAGTCGACTTGCCCGACCCCGTCTGCCCCACGACGTAGACAAATTCTCCTTGCTCTATGTTCAGACTCACGTCGAATAATGCCGTGATATCTGGCTCAAAAGTTTTCGTTACTTCCGAAAAGGTTATGTTCATGCGTTAAAATTTTTCAGCTCCTTTATAGTTTGCTCGTTCAGTCATTGCCTGTCGGGTCTCATGCTCGCCCCACACGGCTTGAATGATATCATGGACGCTCATGTTTCTTCGGTCGCGAAGCTCGTGATAGAGTTCGTGGTTGAGGTATAGCCACGCACGGAAGAGCGTATCTCTCTTGCGTCCGAACTGTCCCACGATGAGCCACCCCGACAACGGATTATAAACTACGAGCGGCGAGGCTTGCTGATCGCTTATGCGCTTGATTTCGAGCGCGGAGAATGAGAAGTTTTCGATAAGCTCCCTCACTGCGTCATCGTCTGGGAGGTTGAGAAGCGAGAACCATATCTTTGAGACGTGTCGAGGATTTTCAAAATTTTTGGGGTCGGCTTTGAGCCACGCTTTCAACCTGCCGGCGGTCTCGAGTTCGCTGCGTGCGAGTGAGAAGCGAAGAGTCCAGTATGCCTTGTATAGTGTCGGGTCTGTCTTCGCGAAGCGCGAGAAAGTCTCCTCGTCCAAAAAAATTTTTTCGTCGATGAAGGCCGGGTGATCCTTCATGAAAGTTCGGAGCATTGACACAGCGGCCTCATGATGCCCCGGAGGTTCGCTGAGTGATAGCAGCTCGCGGCGCAGAATGTTCACCGTGTCGGCCGGGATTATCGTGGGCTGAGTCCCCTCGTTCAACAGAGACAGCACTTGATCCTCATAGAGACACACACCCTGAGGCTGCTCGTCGGGTCTGCTGCTGGCGTATATCCACCTGCCGTCGGTGCCGAGTAAATATTTGTTGTGAGGTAGCAGGAGCATTATCGAAGGTTCGTCGGGCATGGCGATGCCGTCGGGCTTGTTATCGGGCGGCAGTTGTGCGAGCTTTCCGTTGGACATTAATTCGAGCAGCAATTTATAAATTCACCTCTTCATAGAATGGCATAATCATAACACACTGATATAATCTAAAAAGTTTACGACTAGCGAGGGCAAGATTAAGAATGAAAACTATCGACAAGACCACTATAACAATCAAGACTGACCGAACTATGAAAAGAGATTTCGCAGATCTGTGCGACAACATCGGGATTTCAATGTCCGCTGTCCTAAACGCCATGATGAGACAGGCAGTGAGAAAACAGGAAATCAAAATTTCAGCTCTAGACCTCAACGGCCTCAGCCCCGCCGAGGCTTCTGAGTTGAAGAGACGTGCTGATGAAGTTAGAGCCGGGAGGGCTAAGATGTATTCTTCGATAGTTGGACGTGGCAGATTGTCCGAAGACCCTTCCGTCAGCCTTACGGCTGCCACCTTCCCTTAAAAGGGACGGCAAGGTTGGTGAGTCACTCAGTCCCCTCCTTTTAAGGGGAGAAACCGGCGACAGCCGGAGTGGGGTCAAGTTTTCATACAGCCTCTTGGGGAACACTGAAGCCCCTCCCGACTATCCTCCCTCGAAACTCGTCGAACTAATTTTGAAAAATTTTCCGTGAGGCTTTGAGACATCGAAGGGCTGCGGAAGTTTTTGTAGTTGCAAATGTAGTTGAAAAGAGACAGTCCCCATGACTCGTGGAGACTGTCTCGCGGTTATTCTACCAACTTGCGGTATACTTGTAAAGCTAAAAATTAATTTTTCTTTCAAAGGAGTGATTACTCTGGCTAAGGCTGTAAAGAAAGCCGCGCAGACCCGCGAGCAGATCTTGGAGGAAGCTATCGGGGACATTCGCGGAAAGTTTGGGGACGGCGCGATCATGAGACTGGGCGACACCGCCAAGAAAAATATTGACGTCATTCCAAGCGGAGTCCTCCCGCTCGATGTCGCGTTGGGGATCGGCGGCTATCCGAGAGGACGCATCGTTGAGATATTCGGGCCGGAGGGTTCGGGCAAGACGACCATAGCTCTGTGTGCGATCGCTGAGGCTCAGAAGGCCGGGGGCATTGCCGCATTCATTGACGCGGAACACGCGCTCGATCCGAGACTCGCACTGACGCTCGGTGTGAACATCGAAGATTTATATCTCGCTCAACCTGACAGCGGCGAGCAGGCTCTGTATGTCCTTGACCAGCTCGTACGGACTGGCGCGGTTGATATCGTGGTCGTGGACTCGGTCGCGGCTCTCACACCTCAGGCCGAGATCGACGGGCGCATTGGCGAGAGTCAGATGGGGCTTCAAGCTCGTTTGATGTCGTATTCGCTGCGGCGGCTCGCGTCGATAATCTCCAAGACAAATTGTATCGTCGTGTTCATCAATCAGCTCCGAGCTTTGATCTCGACGGGTTACGCTCCAGGGCCAAGCGAGACAACAACAGGCGGGCGGGCTTTGAAGTTTTACGCCTCAATAAGGCTCGAAGTCCGGCGCGGCAAGAAGCTCGAAAAGAGCGACGTAACCATTGGCCACGAGCTTTATCTCAAAGTCGTGAAGAACAAGCTCGCTCCTCCGTTCAGAACAGCGCACGCGAGTTTAATCTACGGCAAGGGGATCCCGATGGGGGTCGCTGTGGTCGACATGGCGATTGATTACGGCGTTATTAATAAGAAAGGAGCGTGGCTCGCTTACAAGGGTGAGACCCTCGGGCAAGGCAAGGAGGCTGTTGCGAAATTCCTTTCAGAGAACAAAACTCTTCAAGACGAGATCATCAAGGAGATCATGAGCGAGGTCAATAAAGGGATCGGATTTGTTCCTGACCCTGCCGACGTTGCTCAGGGCGACGATGACGAGCCGGGCGCACGTATCGAAGCTCCTCTTGACGGCCTCGGCGACGAAGACGACATGCTCGACATATCAGACGCTGAAACGGAGTGAGGATCATGAAAACTCTTTATCTTGATTGCTTCGCCGGGATCGCGGGCGACATGTTCATCGGCGCAGTGCTGAACCTCGTGCCGAATAAGAATATTTTGGCGGAGGGGATCAGAAAAATCCGCGCTCTTGACCCTAACGAGTACGAGCTTGTGATCGAACGCGCGACGAAGAACGGACTTGCGGGAATAAATTTCGATGTCAAGCTTCATCACCACCACGAACACGACAGCTCGCGGCTAGCGGCTCCCCCAGCGGGGGCGGGGGGGGAGAGCCATCATCATCATCACAGGCATCTCGCGGACATCGAAGCTATGATAACGTCGAGCGACCTGTCCGAGCGCGTCAAGCGTGAAGTGCTGCGGGCGTTCTCGATCCTCGCGGAGGCTGAAGCTCATGTTCACGGCACAACGCCGGATCAAATTCACTTTCATGAGGTCGGAGCTGTCGACTCGATCATCGACATAGCGGGCGCGTTTATATTAATGGAAGCTCTTGGCTGGCCGCGGGTGCTTTGCTCGAACATCAACACAGGCTCGGGGACTGTCGAATGCGCTCACGGGGTGCTGCCTGTCCCGGCTCCTGCGACGGAGTTTTTGCTTCGAGGGCTGCCGGTCTTCGCGAGTGGCTCACCGATGGAACGAACGACCCCGACGGGTGCGTTGCTTGTGAAGATTTTGGCGGACGGCTTCAGCGCGATCCCCAACGGCAAGATCGTGGCGTCAGGATTGGGCTTCGGCAACCGCGAGTCGGACGACATGCCCAACGCCTTGCGGGCTTTGCTGATCGACACGTCGACCGATAGCGAGATTAACGGCCTCGTGCGCGAGAAAGTCTCCCTGCTCGAATGTAACGTCGATGACATGAACCCGCAGGATTATGAGGTCGTGATTGAGAGACTATTCACGGCTGAAGCCCTCGACGTGTGGACGGAGAATATCAATATGAAGAAAGGCCGCCCCGGCGTGAAGCTGTGTTGCCTGTCAAAGCCCGAGGACGTTTTGAGACATTCCGAGATCATATTGAGACACACGACCTCGCAGGGCGTGAGATTTTCGGAGTTCGACAGGCTGCGCCTCAAATGGAAGATCGAGGAGACGGAGACACCGCTCGGAAAAGTCCGAATGAAGACGACTGAGCTGAACGGCGAGACGCTCCGCGAGATCCCGGAATACGAGGACTTGAAAAAGATCGCGGCCTTTCATAATATTTCAATGTTTGAGGCAAGAAAAATTATTTTCAGTTAGGAGAGTTGCTCAATGTCAAAAATTTTTGTTGTAACGTTGGTTGTTATGTTGTGTGCCGCCTCAGCGGCTTCTGCCCTCTAAAACGACTCGCGGGTCTTCAAGATTGACCCGGAGGTCAAGGTCGAGAAGGCTCACTTCCATAACCGTTTCGGGATCGAGCTTGTCGGAGATCTCTACATGCCCAAGGACTTCGACGCTTCTAAGAGATATGCGGCTCTCGCGGTCGCTGGCCCGTTTGGTGCGGTGAAAGAGCAGGTCTCGGGGCTGTACGCTCAGGAGATGGCTAAGGCGGGCTTCGTTGCGCTTGCGTTCGATCCGTCATTCACTGGCGAGAGCGGCGGCGCGGTGCGTTACGCGGCTTCCCCGGAGATCAACACCGAAGACTTTTCGGCGGCTGTGGATTTCCTCGCGACCAGCGATTTCGTTGACCCTGAGAAGATCGGCATCATCGGAATATGCGGCTGGGGCGGGATCGGTCTCAACGCCGTGGCAGCCGACACCAGGATCAAAGCCGCTGTAGCTTCGACCATGTACGACATGTCGAGAGTCTCGGCGAAAGGTTACTTTGATGCTGACGACAGCGCGGAGAAGCGACTTGCGACCAAGAAAGCTATCAACGCTCAGCGCACGCTCGACTACAAGAACGGAACTTACGCCAGAGCCGGCGGAGTTGTCGATCCGTTGCCCGAGGACGCGCCGCAGTTCGTGAGAGATTATCACGCGTATTACAAGACACCTCGCGGCTATCATGAACGCTCCGTGAACTCGAACGAAGGCTGGACACTCTCGTCAATGATTGCGATGTTCAACATGCCGATGCTCACGTACGTCGAGGAGATCGAAGCTCCGGTGCTGATCGTCCACGGCGAGAACGCTCACTCGCGCTACATGGGCGAGGACACGTTCAAGAGGCTCAAAGGCGACAACAAAGAGCTTGTGATCGTCCCGGGAGCTTCGCACGTCGATCTCTATGACAACGTGGAGAAGATACCTTTCGCGAAGATCATTTCATTCTTCCAAGCAAACTTGAAGTAAACGAAAAGCCCCGTGAAGCTCGCGGGGTTGTTTTTTTATTTGCATTCTTAAATTTTTCGTGTAAAATTTTCGCAACTTTTTCATACTTGCTTAGTATGTTATGCGAAAGGAAATGAAATCTTTATGAGCAAATATAAATTCGAGACCCTCCAGCTTCATGTCGGCCAAGAGACCGCAGACCCCACGACAGACGCTCGCGCCGTTCCAATCTACGCGACAACCTCGTATGTGTTCAAAGACTCCGCGACGGCGGCCGGACGGTTCGCCCTGAGTGTGCCGGGCAACATCTACACGCGACTTATGAACCCGACCAATGACGTGTTCGAGAAGAGGATCGCGGCTCTTGAAAGCGGAGCGGCGGCTCTGGCAACAGCTTCGGGATCGGCAGCTATCGACTACGCTGTCCGTAACATCGCGAAAGCTGGCGATCACGTCGTCTCGTCCGTGAACCTCTACGGCGGTACGTTCAACCTCTTCGCCAACACGCTCCCTGAGGCCGGGATCACCGCGGACTTCGTTGACCCGTCAGACCCGGCTAACTTCGAGAAAGCCATCAAGCCCAACACCAAACTGCTCTACGCTGAGACACTCGGCAACCCGAACTCCGACGTTATCGACATTGAAGCGATCGCCGCGATAGCTCACAAGCACGGCCTCCCGCTCATCGTCGACAACACATTTGCAACTCCGTTCCTGCTTCGTCCAATCGAGTACGGAGCTGACATCGTCGTACACTCGGCCACGAAGTTCATCGGCGGTCATGGCTCGGTCATGGGAGGCGTTGTCGTTGACGGCGGACACTTCGACTGGGCACAGAATGACAAGTTCCCCGGACTCTCCAAGCCCAACCCGTCATATCATGGCGTAGTGTTCACTCAGGCGGTCGGAAACCTCGCTTACATCATCAAGCTCCGCACGACGTTAATGAGAGATCAGGGCGCGTGCATGTCTCCTTTCAACTCTTTCTTGCTGATACAGGGACTTGAAACTCTGTCTTTGAGGGTCGAGCGTCATGTTGAGAACGCGCTGAAGGTTGTCGAGTTCCTGAAGTCTCACCCGCAGGTCGCGAAAGTCAATCACCCCTCGTTGGAGACGGGCAAAGCTCTCGAACTCTACAATAAATATTATCCCAAAGGCGCGGCCTCGATCTTCACGTTCGACATCAAAGGCAACGCCGAGACCGCGAAGAAGTTCACGGAGAGCCTCGAAATCTTCTCGCTGCTCGCCAACGTCGCCGACGTTAAGTCCCTCGTAATTCACCCCGCCTCGACGACACATTCACAGCTTTCGGAAGAGGAGCTTTTGGCCTGCGGGATCCGTCCGACCACGATAAGGCTCTCGATCGGGACGGAGCACATCGACGACATCATCGCGGACTTGAAACACGGCTTTGAGGCAGTTAGGAGTTAGGAGTGAGGAGTGAGGAGTTGGGAACGAGCGAAAAACCTCCTACCTTCTACCTCCTAATTCCTACCTAAAACGCGATGTTGATTTCGACACGAGGAAGATACGCGCTCCGGTTCTTGGTCGACTTGGCTGAGAATCAGGGCGACGGTTACATCACGACACGGGAGCTTGCACAGCGTCAGGAGGTCTCGCAAAAATATGCCGAGCGTCTGATGGCTTTGCTCTCCCGCGGTGATTTTGTCTCAACCCAACACGGCAAAGGCGGCGGCTATCGTCTCAAAGACAGTCCGGCGAGTTACAAAGTCAGCGATATCTTGCTGGCCATGGACGAGGAGCTTGCGCCCGTTGAGTGCCTCACGTGCAGGCCGAACACATGCCCGCGCGCCAAGAACTGCCGAACCCTCCCGATGTGGGAGAAGCTCGGCGCAATGATCGAAGATTTTTTCGGCGGAATAACTCTCGCGGATCTCATGAAGCAGCGTCTATAATGCAGCGAAGTCTCGCTTGGCGACGAACACAACTCCGCTAGATTCGTCGATGCTCTCGCGAAAGTCCCGTTAAAGTCCGGGGGAGATCAGTGGGTTCTGCTTCACGTTGAAGTTCAGGGCAAGGGCGGCGAGGACATTTCGTTTCGCATGATGCTGTATTGCAGTCTCATCTTCGCGCACTACAGACGTATGCCGGTGGCTCTGGCGATCCTGACGGACAAGAGGCCAGCCTCTGAGACGCCGGGTGTGTTCGAGTCGGCTCAATACGGCACAAAACTTCTCTACAACTACAACATATTTGAAGTCTATAACCACAGCGAAGAGGAACTCTTGAACAGCGACAACCCGCTCGACTGTTTCGTCTACGCCGCTAGAGACTACGATGTCTACAGGAAAGACGAAAATCTTAAATACAGATACCAGTTGAAGATTGCGAGGAATCTTGCTGCTCGCGGATATAACGAAATAGAACGAGATTATATTTTCAATTTCGTTACGCGCATTGTTAATCTTCGAGACAGAGATTTGCGAAACGAATTTTTCGACGAACTGAGAAGAATGAAAGGAGAAGACAAAGTGGCCGAATTAACTTGGATTGAGGAGCATTACATTAACGAGAGCATTGAGCGAGGGCGCAACGAGGGCATCGCTGAGGGGCGTGCTGAAGGACGGCACGAAACCATGAGTGCTGCCATCGACTTCATGCGCTCCAATGGAATGACGGAAGCTCAAATCGAAAAATTCAGAAGCTCCGTAATGTAGTCTGCGGAACGAATTTTTCGGAATGAAAGGAGAAGACAAAGTGGCTGAACTAACTTGGATTGAGGAGCATTACATCAACGAAGGCATCGCGCAGGGACGTGCTGAGGGCAAAAGGTTCGCGGTGGCCGAAATTGCAAAACGCTTACGCAACATCGGCATGAATGACATTGACGTACTCACCCATACCTAAAGGTAGGGGATTCTGGTATCAACAAACCTCGCACCCTTACGAGTGTCTTACAGGTT
>JAFSJO010000102.1 GCA_017449415.1 Synergistaceae bacterium | reverse complement strand
GATAGAGGTTTCCCGCCGCCGCTCGAACTCTTTGGGCCGACTTCAAAATTTGAGCCGCCAAAAGAAAATCCCAAAAATTTCGAGAAGACAGGCAAGGCCATTATTGCAACGTTGAAGGAGTTCAGCGTCAGTGCCACGATCGCGGATATTCTGGTCGGGCCGTCGGTGGTTCAGTATCTTCTCGATCTTGCGCCGGGCGTGAAGGTCAGCAAGGTTGCCGGGCTTGCTAATGAGCTTGCGATGTCGTTGGCTTCCGTCTCAGTCCGCATAGAGGCTCCGATCCCCGGCACTCACTACGCGGGTGTCGAGCTTCCCAATCCTGACCGCAAAAAAATTTCGCTTCGCAGCGTCCTCGAGTCCGACGAGTTCCAGAACACCACAGCGCGTCTTCCGTTGCCCTTGGGCGTACAGTTCGACGGTAAGATGCTCATAAAGCCGCTCGAAAATTTGCCGCATCTCCTCGTAGCCGGTGGCTTAGGCTCGGGGAAGAATACTTTCCTCAACGCTTCAATATTGAGCATGTGTTCGCGCCGGAGGCCGGAGGAGCTGAAGCTTGTCTTGATTGACCCCAAGCACGTTGAGTTTGCCGTGTATGACGGGCTGCCGCATTTGTTGACCCCGCCGGTGTTCAATTGCGAAGAGGCGTTGAAGGCTCTTCAGTGGGCTTTCAATGAGATGGAGACGCGAACAGCGAACTTTGCCCGCAACCGCGTGAGGACACTCGCCGCCTACAACAGGAAGCTGCCGCGCAAGGATCGACTTCCCGAGGTCGTCATAATCATCAACGAGCTGTCGGACTTGATGTATCAGGCCGGCAACGAAATCGAGGATCTGATCGTGAGGCTCGCGCAAAAATCCGGGGTCGCGGGGATCTACATGATAATCGCGTCAACTCGTCCGTCGGCTGATGTCGTAACGACCCTGATACGCTCGAACATTTCGGCGCGTGTAGCGTTTGCTCTTGCGTCGGGCGCGGAGTCGAAGAACATCATCGGGATCGCGGACGCGGAGAAGCTCACCGGCAAGGGAGACATGCTCTTCAGGGACAGCACCAGCCAGAGAATTTTCAGACTTCAAAGTCCGTTCATCAACGAAGAAAAAGTTTTAGAGTTCGTAGAATATATGGAAAGCTCCCTGTCCTAAAAGTCGTTGGATTAATTTTGAAAAATTTTTCGTGAGCGTGCCCCGTCGGTCAGTCGATGGGGTCTTTTTGTAGTTGCAAATGTAGTTGCAAAAGTTCGCTCTCTTCGTGGGGTCGTGAAAAAATTTTTGTTTGTGAGGTTTAACTTCTCGCTCCTAAGTGGCCACATGTTACAATACATTTTGAATTTACGCAACAGGTTGATAAAGGGAGGAAAAATTTTTTGGATAACATGCAGCGTGTTCACCTGATGGGAGTGGGCGGCGCGGGAATGAGTGCGCTCGCGAAGCTCCTGAAAGCTACGGGACTCGACGTAACCGGCTGTGATCTCAAAAAGCCTCATTATGATTTAGATAACATTCCATGCCAGCTCGGACACTCGCAAGATCACATAACGACCCTCCGGCCTGACGCTCTGATCCTGAGCAGTGCCGTGAGCCATGACAACCCCGAAGTCGTCGAGGCAGTCAACAGCGGCGTGAAAATTTTATCCCGAGCCGAAGCTCTGAGTGCGCTCTTCAATAAAGCTCGCGGGGTCGGCATCGCGGGGGCACACGGCAAGACAACAACATCATCAATGACGGGCTTGATCTTCTTACGAGCCGGGCTTGACCCAACCGTCTACGTCGGAGCCAACGTCCCGGACATCGGAAGCAACGCAGTCTCGGGCGGAGGCGAACACTTCATAGCCGAGCTTGACGAGAGCGACGGAACTTTCGAACTCTTTCACCCGTCAGTCGCAATCATCACCAACGCAGACTGGGATCACGTCGACCACTACAAGACCCGCGAGGACGTTATCGAGGCTTTCACTCGCTTCGCCAACGGTCGCAAGCAAGACGGAGCTTTGATCATCTGCGCGGAGGACGAGGGCGCGGCGAAAGTCTTCAACTCCTGCGACAGATCACGAGGCAAGATCATTCGCTACGGGTTCGGAAAAAATTTTGACTGGGGCGCGGACGAGCTTCGATCGTCTCACGGCGGCGGCATAAGCTGCAAGGTCTACCATGACGGCGTTGGGCTTGGCCTCTTGAAGCTCTCTGTCTCGGGCGAACACAACGTGCTGAACTCCCTCGCGGCCATAGCGGCGGCTTTCGAGTGCGGCGTGAGCTTTGAACAGTCGGCGAAGATCCTCGAGAGCTTCCACGGCTCGGAGCGTCGTATGCAGGTCAAGGGCGAGATCACGAGCAAAAATATTTTGGTCATGGACGACTACGCGCACCACCCGTCGGAGATCAGAGCAACGCTGGCTGCGGTGAAAAAAATTTATCCTGAGCGAAGGCTCGCGGTCGTCTATCAGCCTCACAGGTTCTCACGAACTGCAATGTTCGCCCCGGATATCGCGAAGGCTCTCAGCGTAGCCGACGAAATTTTTTTGCTGCCCGTCTACTCGGCTGGCGAGAGGGAGCTTTCACACAGCGGCTCCGACGAGATCATCAAGACAGCTTCAAAGACAATCACACCCGTAACATTCGACAACGCCGAAGAGATAATCAAGTCATCACTGCGTGGGGGCGATCTGCTCCTGACTATGGGAGCGGGAGATGTGTACAAGATAGGAGAAAATATATTGCGCGAAAGATTTTAGGGTATAATTAGCCCAAAAGTTGAGAAAAATTTGGAAAATGCGCTATGTTATTTGATGAAATACATTCGGCTTTACCGCATATAAAGTTAATCGAGCGTCAGCCCCTGTCCTCCCTTTGCACTCTGCACGTAGGCGGCGAGGCTGAGATTTTTGCGGCTCCCGACTCCATCGCAGACATGGAAGAAATTTTCGGCTTCGTCATGGAAAGAAACTGCCCCGTGTATATTCTTGGCGGCGGCAGTAATGTTCTGTTCCCTGACGGTCTGATCGAGGGGGTCGTGATCTCCACGCAAAATCTCAACTCGATCGAATGGCGCACGAACCTAACGGCTGATGTCGATGCCGGGTTCAAGCTCCCTATGCTGATGAAAGAGCTGCGAGAGCGAAATCTCGCGGGCATGGAGTTTGCGGCCGGGATCCCCGGGACTCTCGGAGGTGCGCTGATGGGCAACGCGGGCGCGGGCGGTCATGGAGTTTGCGAGCTTCTCGACTACGTTGTCGCTATCGAGGCTGACGGCCAAACGAGGACGTTCAACCACAGCGACATCGAATACTCGTACAGGAGATGCTCGCTCGCGGAGGGGAAGCGCGTTATCGTGTCGGCTCGGCTGACGTTCAGACAGGCAACTCCCAAAGACAAAGATGTCTTGGAGAGTTTTCTGCTGCGTCGCGGGAGCCAACCTCACGGGCTTCATAACGCCGGGTGTACATTCAAAAATCCCGAGGGCTATTCGGCCGGCAAGTTGCTCGATGAAAGCGGCTGCAAAGGGCTGACGGTCGGCGACGCTATCGTCTCGGACGTACACGCGAACTTCATCTTAAATCGCGGACACGCCACGGGCGACGACGTTGTGAAGCTCATCGGGATATGCGCCCAAAGGGTCTATGACAGAACGGGGATAAAGCTGGAGCCGGAGATAAAAATTTTTGCCCCGTGTCCTCTTGTGCAGTGATCCGCGGTGGCTAAGCGCAAAAAGGGTCGGCGGCGGTTTCGTACCAGACTCCTCCTGTTGGCCATCATGGCCGGGGTTGTGTTTTATTTCGTGCAGTACAAGGCTTGGTTCGCGCTCTCGGGGTATCGGGTTGAGGCTCAGTCGAGCGCGGTCGAGCAAAGGCTGTGGGAGGTCTTCCCGCGTCGGTGTCTGACGTTCTGGCCGTACCTGCTAAAGGACTCGCGGGGCTTGAAAGAGTTCCTCGAGAGCGACATGCCCGTAACCGTTGAGACTCACATGGAGAGCTTCGGTCGCTTCGTAACGAAGATCGAGTGGCTGAAGCCGTGGGTCAAGGTCGATTGGCGCGGAAAAATTTGGTGCATATCGCACGACGGCCGCATGTGGCAGTTTGAGGACGGCTCGAAGGACGACGACGGCGCAGTGAACTTAGTCTGGAAGATCCCGGAGTCCCCGACCCGCGACGAGAATAATATTCAGGTTCCGATGAGCGGAGTTTTCAAGTCGCCATTGCCGACGGATATATTCGCGTCGTTTCTGAACGAGTTCAACACGTTCAAATGGTTCGAGGCCGCCAGCGACGTAACATACGAGAGCCGCGCCGGAATGAATTTGTTCATATTGAGGCTCGCGAGCGGGTCGCAGAAGTTCGAGCTTTATCTTCAGCCCGAGAAGTATCCCGGCCAAGACGTGGGTCAGACCGTCGACGAGATATTTCAGAAATTGCTGAGGGAGGGCGGCAATCACGTCATTGATGCGACATATGAGGGGAAAATTTTGTTGCGTGGTTTATAATTGACGCGCTGAAGTTTTTGTGAAAAGCAAAGATTTTGAAAATAGATTAGAATATCTTGAATCGTTAAGGAAGGGAAAGTAGAAAAATGCCGGGAAAATCTGAAGGACTTTTAGTAGGGCTTAGTATGGGAACAACGAAAACTACAATGATAGTGGCGGAGAGAAATCCCCGTTACCCTGATTCCGTGCATGTAATTGGTTTTGGAAATGCGCCCTCCCGGGGGATTTCAAAAGGTATCATTGTGAGTCTTCAGGACGCCCGGCAGTCCGTAATGAAAGCCTTTCAAGAAGCTCAGAGCATAACAGGCATCTCGCCTAAGCGTCTCAGCAGCGTCATCGTGGCATTCAACGCCATGGACGTACAGAGCGAGTCGACCCACGGCATGGTAACCCTCGGCGGCCGGGACTCAAAGGCCGTTGAGAAAAGCGACTTGAACCGCGTCATTGACAGAGCCAGAGACAACTTGGCACTCCGCAGCAACATGTATTCGCTTCACATGATCCCCACGAGTTACGAACTTGACGGCCGAGCCATCGATGAGCCGCTGAACATGAACGGCAACCAGCTCGATATTTGGCTCCAGACCGTCGCGGTGCCCATGACCTACGTGCAGAACGTCGTGAACTGCGTGCAGACTGCCGGACTCGATGTTCGCGGTCTTGTGCTGAAGCCGATAGCTTCGTCGCTCGGTGCAATCTACGAGGAGGAGATGCGTGCCGGCTGTATCTCGATATGCGTTGGCGGCGGTACGACCGGGATAGTGCTGTATCGAAGCGGCCGAGCCTTCCGCGTCATGAGTATTCCAATCGGCGGCGATCACATCAGGAGCGATATCGCAACAGTGCTTCACATTCCGTTCGGCGAAGCTGAGCATTTGAAGAAGAGGCTCTTCACGACCGACCCGGAAGCTCTGCGCCGTGAGGGCATTGATGTCGACTTGGCAACTCAGGCAATCGTCGCGAGGGTCGAAGAACTTTTCGGCGAGTACGTCCGCAACGCTCTGGCCGAATGTACGCCTCAGCATTTCCCGAGCGGGGTTATCCTGTCCGGCGGCGTGTCTGACACTCCTGGGATCGAGATGATGCTCGAAGATATTTTGCAGATGCCCGTCAGAAAGGTTACGGAGCCAATCTACAAGATGCCTCCCGGACTCGACAACGCGGCTTACGTCAGCGCAGCCGGGATTTTGAAATTCCACGTCATGACGGAGAATGATCCGTATCTGTTCATGGAGTCGGATCAGCTGCTGCCGGGTCTGTCGGAACGTTCAGAGAAGCGCGAGCGTCAGGAACAGAAACGCGCCGAACGTCGTGAACGTGAACGCGATCGCAATGATGACGAGGACGAGGACAGCAACTATTACAGGAACGAAGACGAGCAGGAAGAGTACGAGGAGGACGAGTATTACGAGGAAGAACAGCCCCGCGAGAACATCGGGGAGCTTATGCGCCGCCTCACGTCGAGATTCAAAAAACTGTTCTAGAGATTAAGCAGGCTTGTAAACCGATGAAAAATAAAATAAAATAAATTTTCACGTGGAGGAGGAGTAAGAGACATATGAATCAGGATCAGTTATTCAAGCTCACGCAAAGCAACGTGCGGCAGAATGAGAAGATAGTGGTCTTCGGAGTTGGAGGAGGCGGGGGCAATGCTCTCAATCACATCATCGAGTCCAACGTCCAAGGCGTTGACTTCGTGGCCGCCAACACAGACGCGAGAGCCTTAGATCAGAATCAGGCACCGAACAAAATCATATTGGGCGAGACTCTGACACGCGGACTCGGAGCAGGAGCTAACCCGCAGGTCGGAACAAACGCCGCCAAAGAAAGCATCGATAAAATCAAAGAATACATCGCCGGCGCGGATATGCTCTTCGTTACGGCCGGAATGGGCGGAGGCACAGGCACAGGAGCCGCTCCCGTCATAGCTGAGACCGCCAGAGATATGGGTGTGCTCGTCGTCGGAGTCGTTACCAAACCTTTCGGCTTCGAGATGAATAAGCGAATGAGGACAGCCGAGGAAGGCATTGAGCATCTCAAAAAGAACGTCGATGCTCTGTTGATCGTTGAGAATGACAAGCTTCTGAAGATGGACAACGGCCAAAAGATGAAGATCGTCGACGCTTACAAGAAAGTTGATGAAGTTCTGCGTCAGGCCGTTCAGGGAGTTACGGATCTGATTACGAAGTCGGGTTTCGTCAATTTGGACTTCGCGGATATCAAAGCGATCTTGACGGGCGCAGGCACAGCCATTATGGGCATGGGCGAGGGAGAGGGCGAAGACAG
>JAFSJO010000101.1 GCA_017449415.1 Synergistaceae bacterium | reverse complement strand
CCTAACTCCTCACTCCTAACTCCTAACTCCTAAAAGCCTATCCAAAGCGATCCCGATCTTCATGTTCAACGGGATAGCAACATCGTCTTCGTAAAGCCAGCACGCAACACCCGCGATATCTCTGAGCCGCGAAGCGTCCCGAGCAAAGACAAAGAATATATCTCCGTCATGTTCAAGACACCTGCGCTTGACCTCGAGACTGTGAAGCGAGTTCGTCTCAGCTGCTCCGAGGACCTTCACGACCATAGCATCTCGCGACCCTTCAAGCAGCCTCTTGACGCTCCCAAAGACCTTCGCGCCCGGATAGGCACTCTTCACTTGCTCACGAAGCTCCTTACTGCCCGCCACGACGCAAGGCCGCCCGAGCTTGTAAGCCTCGCAAAGCTCAAACACTCCAGACATGTCGCAAGCTTCATCATCAGCTATCAAGGCCAAGCCGACCTTGTCCGACAGATACTCGCGTATCGAGGCTCTAGCGATCAAGTCCGGCCTCCGGGTCAGAGTTCGCGACACAGCCTCGCGCCTGCGCCACCGGGAGATTTCTCTTTCGTTTCCGCCCAAAAGGACATCAGGAACTTTCAAGCCCTCCCAGTCAGCCGGCCTCGTATAGTTCGGGTTGTCGAGCATACCGCGATAGAAAGAATCTTCGACGACAGCCTTGGCCTTACCGACAACTCCGGGGACGAGCCGCGACATCGCGTCAGCTATCAGCATCGCCGGGATCTCTCCGCCCGTCAGCACGCAATCCCCGACAGTTACTTCGAGATCTACGTAGCGTTCAGTGAAGCGTTCGTCAATTCCCTCATAGTGGCCGCAGATGATGATCACGTGATCTTGACGCGCAAGAGACTCGATGATCTCCTGACTGATCAAGACCCCCTGCGGTGAGGGATAAACGACGAAGCCCGGCGCAACAGACTTTAGAGCGTCCGTAAGCTGCGGCGCAGCAAACAACATTCCGCCCGACCCGAAAGCGTAATCATCGAGCTGCCTGTAATTTCCCCGACCGAAGTCGCGCAGGTTCACGATGTTTACACTGACAAGCCCATTTGACACGGCGCGTCCCGAAATACTAGAAGCAATGAAACCGGCGAATATTTCTGGGAACGCCGTTATGACAGTCAAGTTAATATGTCTCAGTCCTCAACGATGTCAACATCAACTCTCTCTCCGGCCTTGACTGCTGCCGCTTTGGCCAACAGCCGGATAGCGTTGATCGTTGCACCTCTCTTTCCGATTACTCTCCCCACGTCCTCATGGGCAACCCGAATCAGGATTTTATTTCCGCCTTCGCCTTCGTTGCTCTCCACGCCGACTGAGTCAGGCTGTGTTACAAGGTGTTTGACGATAAACTCTACAAGCTCTTTATAATTGACCATAAAAGTGGCACCTCCTGTTTTATTCGCGGTCTACGATGAAAAATTTTGTGTTGATGATGCTGTTTCTTCGGGGATTACTGCTTCTGTTCCCCGCCCTTGAATTTGTCCCAGACTCCCTGTTTCCTCAAGAGCCCGCGTGCCGTGTCTGAAGGCAATGCTCCCTGCTTCAGCCAATAAAGGGCACGTTCCTCGTTAATCGTTACAGCCGCCGGATCAGTCATTGGATTGTACGTGCCAATGAGTTCAATAAACTTTCCGTCTCTTGGTGAACGTGAATCCGCAACAACAAGTCTGTAAAAAGGAGCTTTCTTCCTGCCCTGACGCGACAAACGAATTTTAACCGCCATTCCTTAACCTGCACCTCCTGTTGAAATTTAATTAGGACTCAGAGGTCGGATTTCCGTTCTTTTAACTCCTCACTCCTCACTCCTAACTCCTCACTGAAAAATTACCTTCCGAAACCGAACAACGATTTCAGCCCTTTGCCCCCTCGTGAATTTGACGAAAAAGCCTTAAACATTTTCTTCATCTGTTCATACTGAGCGAGCAGTTGATTGACCATTTGAACCGAAGTTCCTGAACCTTCTGCGATGCGCCTGCGTCTTGAGCCCTTTATTATTCTCGGATTGCGTCTCTCTGCAAGCGTCATCGACTGGATTATGGCTTTGTTGCGCTTCAAAGCGTTAGCGTCAACATCTTCGGCCTTAAAGTTTTTTATCTTATCAAGCCCGGGTATCATTCCGGCGAGCTTATCTATCGGCCCTAGCTTCTCAATCTGTTCAAATTGTTTCAGCAAGGTCTCCAGATTAAACTGCTTTCCTGACAGCTCGGCTGGTTTGATAGCTTCCTCATTGATGCCAGCGGCTTTGACTTTCTCGGCCAGCCCCTGAATATCGCCCATGCCCATGATGCGCCCGGCCATTCGTTCGGGACTGAACACTTCGAGAGCGTCAGTGTTCTCACCGACCCCGGCGAACTTCACCGGGACTCCCGTAACCGCACGCACAGCCAACGCGCTTCCGCCTCTTGCGTCTCCGTCGAGCTTCGTCAAGATCAAGCCCGTCAAGTTCAACAATTCATGGAACGACTTGGCGGAGTTGACAGCCTCCTGACCGGTCATTGAGTCGATAACTAAAATCTTCTCATGCGGCGGAAGAACTTTCGAGATCTCTTTCAGCTCGTTCATCAGCTCTTCGTCGATATGAAGCCGTCCGGCCGTATCCAAGATAATAACGTCGTTCATGTGGGACTCAGCGAACTTCCTCGCGCCCCTCACGACTTCGAGGACATCGCCGTTGCTGCTCTCCGGGCCGAAGAATGAAATCTTGGCCTCCTCAGCGAGAACTCGCAACTGTTCGACAGCCGCAGGCCGCCTCAAATCGCAAGCGACAACCAGCGGACTGTGAGAGGACTTCAAATAGCGTGCGAGCTTGACGGTGGTCGTAGTCTTGCCCGAGCCTTGCAACCCGGCCATCAAGATCACCGTCGGAGGTTTCGGCGAGATAATCAGAGGTTCGCTCTTGCCCATGAGGGCTATCAGCTCTTCGTAGACTATCGCGGCTATGCGTTCGTTGGCTGTTATGGAGGCGAGTATCTCAGCATCTAAAGCGCGTTCACGAACCTTTGCCACGAAATCCTTCGCGACCCTAAAGTCAACGTCAGCTTCGAGCAACGATCGCCGAACTTCGCGTAATGCGCTGTCGATATCGGCCTCGGACAGTTTGCCTTTGCTCCCGAGCTTCGAGAAGACCGCGGATAATTTTTCTTTCAGAGCGTCAAACATGATCATCTTTCCTCCTTTCGTCCAACTGTTTTCTTAATGATCGATTTTCGTCCTCAAGCTCTTTGATCCTCGCTTCGAGCTGGCGGGTGCTGACTGCGAAACACAACTCGCGCTCAATACCTTCGAGCTTCTCCATCACGTGCCGAGCCAAGACATAGACTCCCTGCCTGCTTATCCCAAGAACGTCAGCGGCCTCGCTCAGTGTCAGATCCGAAAAGCAGAGAGTTTCGTAAACTTTTCTCTGTCTCTCCGTCAGCAACGGCGAGTAGAAATCGTAAAGCAGATTGCAGTAAACTCTTCGCTTCAAGATTTCGCTGTCATTGTTTTTGATGTTATTAACGCTGTCAATCATGCCATGAATTATAAGAAAGGCGCGTGAGACTGTCAAGCGTTTTCACTTTACAGCTATAATATCGTCATGAGATACGCCGCTAAGATTTCTTACATTGGAAAAAATTATTCGGGCTGGCAAATTCAACCTGACGCGCCGAGCGTGCAGGAAGTCATTGAGGAAGTCCTCGCGAAGATCGCCGGGCATTTTGTGCGCATTACGGGAGCCGGACGGACAGACAAGGGCGTGAACGCGTGGGGTCAGGTTGCGTCCTTCGATATGGAAAAGATTTTTGCGCCCGAGAAGCTGAGGCTCGCGATGAATTTTTACTTGCCCGAAGACATCAGGGTCATGAAAATTTTCACAGTCCCGGAGACTTTCAACGCTCGCTACAGCGCAGTTACTCGCGAATATAAATATTTCATATGGCATGGCGCGGTGTGTCCGCCGATGTTCAATAATTTCGTGTGGTGGCGCAAGGGCAAGCCTTGGGACATGGAACTCGCTAAGAGAGCTTGCAAGCTGATCGAGGGACGGCACAACTTCAGAGCTTTTTGCCGAGCTGGCGAGTGTCCCGACGATCCATTCAGGACGATAAACAGCCTCAGGATAAGGAACAGGGGAGAGCTTTCAATAATCAGCGTCAAAGCGCCGTCGTTCCTGACCAACATGGTGAGGATCATAACGGGGAATATAAATTCAATTGCGCTCGGAAAGAACTCTCTCGAATGGCTGGAGAGTTTGCTCACCGGAAGCGAGCGCGACAAATCCGCTATGACAGTCCCGGCGTGTGGATTGTGGTTCTGGAAAGTTTATTATTCGTCTGGCTTACATATCTTGCACGGCCTGTAACCTTGTTTGATAGCGTCGTCTTTGTCGACGAGTGTCCAGCTCCCTTTGAGGGTTCTGCAACTTGGTTTATGGAAGCATTTGCCACTCGGCGAGACCGCGACCACCAATCTGCCAGCCGATGCCTGAGCCACCAACAGCACCGCCAAAGCGACAGCGATTACACATAGTATCAGAGTTATTTTCCTTTTTTTCATGAATATCCTCCCACTCTGCCAATGTTATGATGTATAAGCAAGGTTTAGATGATAAAAACAGACTATAACGACGTTTTTGTCTTAGGAAGTTCCAACATTCTTCCTAGCTTTAGATCCCATTCTTTGGGATTAAATTTCATAAATCCACCCCAAGTGAAGAAAGTATATTCCCCAAAAATAATTTTTTCATCTATCATATAAGTGTCAACTCTCACATACGGAAAATCACCGCATAACTTTTCACAGAATGCGATTAGATCATTCCATTTTCGAGGCTTTTCTGGAGCTAAGGGGGCAGGTCTATAGTTGACATACCACTCCAACTTATTAAAATCCGGATCATAATGATCGTTCCAACGTTTGTCAAAATCTGTGTGCGCTACGCCGGTACATATTGACACAAATGCGACATGACCGTTCATGCACGTAAGCTTGTACTCTGTGGAAGATATAGTCCCCAACTGTTCTATCAAGGGTTCTGCAATTATTCTTGGTTGTACATCTTTATACGGCCATTCCCTCGCGCTGAAATAGTGGTTCCTTTTCAAAATTTTACTTAAAAAAGTCTTAGCCGCACGAAAATCAAAAAGATTTTTATCCCTACACGTTATCATTCCGCCACTGCTATGCGTACACTTCAACACAAATTTATCAGGAAGAGTACTAATGTCTATATCATCCGCCTTATCCCAGACACCTATTGTAGGTATAACATGCTCCTCACCGACAATTTTGCTGACATATTCTTTAACTCTGTACTTGTCAACCATTATAGTCATTTCCGGTTTACGATAATACAACTTCAGCCACTGCAATTTTTCACAGAGCGTTTGAGGATTTTGCAAGTTCAACTCGGGCAGTCCAACTGTAGTTCCATCATTTTTACCGTAGAATCTTTTCCATAAGAGGCGAATAAACTCCTCATCGTCCATGTTATTATACTTTCCCATGGACAGATTTACCTCAAAGCGATAATCAGGATCGACAAAATACTTCATTAACTTACTGATAATATTTTTCATATTATGCTCTCCTTTCTATTCTCACTATGGTCATTTTATTATAAAATCCAAATATTTTTGCGCGATTTCGTCGATACTATGCCCCTCAAGAATCTTCCGCGCTGCCCCCCCCAATTTTTTTGCGAGTAGAGGCTCTCTAACAATCCTTAGCATCGCATCACACATAGCCTCCGCATCTCCAACTGGAACAAGCAAACCATTGACTCCGTCGTCAATAAGTTCCCTTGGCCCAGTATGACAATCCGTCGATATGCAAGGAAGTCCTATTGCCATTGCCTCCATCAAGGCGTTGGGCATCCCTTCATATCTGGAACTAATCAGGTAGGCCGTGGCACTATTTGCCTCCATTATAGCATCCACACGAGTTCCCATCAGTATTACTTTGTTTGTTAAATTCTTTCCCCTTATATATCCTGTTAAAAAAGCTTCATCTGAGCCTTCTCCAAATATTTCGAGATAAAAATCAGGATAAAACGTTAAAAATTGTTCAAACGCATCAATCATGGTGACGTAGTCTTTTTGTCTATTCTCTAATCTGCCAATAGCAACAAATTTCTTCACTTTTCTGTCAGCTTGACCTATCTTATACACATACGGATTACCAACAGCATTGTGTATCACCACGCTCTTCTTGATTACGTCTGAAGAATAAAAATTCTGAGCAACTTCAGTTTGAAAAATTACTCCGTCGCTTTCTTTGAAAGCTCCAACGCGCTGTTTCAAATCCCTATCGGAAAGCACCATCGGGTTATTGCGCTCAGAGGTTATTAATCTAAACTTCAAAAATTTGTGCAATAACACTAAATACTTAACCGTATCTGGAAGAATACATACGACAACCTCAGGGCGTTCCTTCAATATGTATACATTGGATCTTAAATATCTCAAAAAAGCACGAAACACTGATAGTAAAGATCTTTTGCGAGTCAAAGGAATCCCCATTTTTACGAGTTTTACGCTGGGAGGTAATTCATAAAAGACATCGCTATCCAAGGTTACAACGGTAGTGTCGTACCCTTTCGAGGCAAAATAAGGCGCAAGGTAAGTTACTGTTCTTTCAGAGCCACCGCTCTTCAATGCCGCAACTAAAAAAATTATTTTCACAGAGCACTCTCTCCTTTAATCTTGAATTTTTCATATGCCCTAACAATTTGTTTGGCGCGATCTTTAATTTCGTGTCCGTCGCGCATAACTCGCTCATAGCCGTTGTGGGCAACTCGCTTTCGTTTGTCATCATGAGACAGGTAATAATCTACCTTTGCCAACATCTCGTCGGCATTGGAGAAGAAAGCTGCTTCCTTGTCAGGCTCGAAGAGTGTCGCTAGATCGTCGCTGTACTCGCTCAACATGAAAGTCCCTGTCGCTGGGATCTCGAAACACCTTCGCGTATACGTGTCATTGTTGACCTTTGAAAGAAACACCAGAGCAATCTTGCAGCTGTTCATTGCGGCGTTATACTCCTCTTTTACAGGGTATATATCGACCCCCATTATGTTCCTGATCTCGCTGTAAGATTTCGAATTTTGCCAAGCCGTTCCAAACAGTTTTAAATTATAACCTTTCCGTGCTATTTTTACTAATTTCTCGTCGCGTCCGTCGTTTTCGAAGTGTCCTATGAATAAAACATCACATTTATATTTCTCATTGGGTTTTTCCAAGCGATAATTCCTATTTTCGAGGTAATACGACCTGAGAAGCTCTGAATCGATGTCAAAAAATTTTTTATACTCGCTGAGGTTCTTTAGTCGATACGAGAAAATGTGGTCATATTCCGTACACGAACGGAGATATCTCGACCAGAAATATTTGGGCGCGATCGTGCTGAACGGGTCATCATTACAATATCCGAAGACAGCCGCGCCGGTTCCTTTCAGAGCTT
>JAFSJO010000014.1 GCA_017449415.1 Synergistaceae bacterium | reverse complement strand
GTCGCTGTGATGTTACTGAGCGTCAGTCCCGGCTATGCTCACGGCGTTGGCTATCGGGAAGTGTCGCTTCGAGCTGTCCCGCTTGAATTTTTCTACTCGACCGGCGAGAAAATGAGCTACCGCGAGGCCAAAATCTTTTCGCCGAAAGATCCAAAGTTCGCCGTACAATCCGGACGCACTGACGAGGAGGGCCGCTTCGCCTTTATCCCCGACGTTTCAGGCGACTGGCGCGTAATCGTCCGCGACGAGGAAGGGCACCAATGCGAGGCCAAGATCACCATCAACGACATCAACAACAGCGTCAGCGTCTCAAACGAGAGCAGCGCACCCGAGGGGCTGGAACTTTTCATGCGAGCTTTGCTGGGCGTGAGCCTGATCTTTAATTTAGCGTTGCTAGTGAGAGTGAGAAGAGATGCACATAAGTGAGGGAGTCTTATCGGGGAGCGTCTTGGCGGCGGGCTGGCTCGGGACATGCGCAGGGGTCTCGCTTGGCCTGAAGAAGACTTCGAGCGATAACATCGTACGAAGCGCGTTGCTGTCGTCGGCGTTCTTCCTTGCGTCGCTCGTGAATGTCCGCATAGGGCCGGGGTCAACTCACCTGTCATTCATAGCTCCAATGGGAATAATTTTGGGCTACGGAGCTTTCCCGGCGGTCTTCGTCGCGCTGTTGCTTCAGGCCGTGCTGTTTCACTTCGGCGGGCTTGTGGTGCTTGGCGCAAACTGTTTCGCTATGGCTCTCCCGGCGTTGCTCGTTCATTTGGCCTTCGGGCGGGCGATCCGCGAGACAAAAAAGAAATCCGTAACGATGTCGCTGTCATTCGTCGCCGGAGCTTTGGCCGTCATCATGGGAGCTTCAATCGCCGGAGCCTTTCTTGGCCTCACTGATGAGAATTTTCTCGGAGCTGTGAAGCTCATGTTACTCGCGCACGTCCCGTTAGCCTTGATTGAGGGAGCCGCTACGGCGTTCCTGATCTCGTGGCTGAAGACAGCTGCGCCGGAGTTCTTAAAATGACAAACAAAAACAAAATTCTCTTTGCGATCCTTTATTCGCTGACAGTGTCGCTGAGCAAAAATATTTTTGTGCTTGCGGCGGCGGTCGTGGTTACGATGACGATGTTCAAAAAATCTTTCGTGCGTCCGCTCCTGCGGCTCAACATATTCAACATAATCGCGGTGATCACTCTCGCGCTCACGTGGCCGAACGTCCTCGACGGCATCATGATGGGGCTATTAATCGCGCTGCGCGTGAACATGATCTATATCGCGTTAGCGACTCTGGTGTTCCCGTTGGGCTTCGCGGGCATGTATCAAGCTCTGTTGCTCTTCAGGTTGCCCGAGAAGCTGAGAGTTCTGTTACTGTTGACGCTCCGCGGAATCTTCATATTAAAAGATAGGTTCGACTCGGCGTTGATCTCTTTGAAGCTCCGTGCGCCAAAGATGAAAATCCAATCTTTCACGTACGTAACCGGCTCGGTGTTGTTGCAGGCCGCGGCTCGATCCGAACGAATGGAACGCGCCATCAAGTGCCGGGGAGGCTTCGGCGGCTTCAACGCAATCATGAGCGAAGAATCAGGAATTAGAAATGAAAACGCTCTTAACGGTCTCGAGTCTGCGCTATCAATATCCTGACGGACACGAGGCTCTCAAAGGCGTGAGCTTCGATATAAATTCGGGCGAGAAAGTCGCGCTTGTCGGTGCGAATGGCTCGGGCAAGTCGACGCTCCTCCTGTTGATAGCCGGGGCGATGGATCAGACCTCGGGAGAAATTCTCTTCAACGGCTCCGATGATCCCGAGACCCGACGAAGAAAGACGGGGCTGATATTTCAAGATGCCGACGATCAAATTTTAATGCCGACTGTCGCGGAAGATGTCGCGTTCACGCCCGTAGCTTACGGAATGGATCGCAGGGAAGCTCACGCGCTGGCCATGAAAATATTAAGCTCGCTCGGAGTTGAACACTTGGCCTCCCGAGTTCCTCATAAGCTGTCCGGCGGTGAGAAACGAATGGCGACTTTCGCGGGAATACTCGCGGCCTCCCCGGAGATGCTTTTGCTCGACGAACCTACGGCGGCTCTCGACCCTGCGGCGCGTCGGCGGGTGATAAATTTCCTGCGGGACACGGATATGACGCTCTTGCTCGCGACTCATGATCTCGATATTGCGCTCGAGGTCTGCGGCTCGGCACTCGTGATGTCGCACGGGACGCTGAGCGCGGCGGGTAAGCTCCCGGAACTCTTCAATGACGAAAAAATTTTGCTGGAAAATAATTTGAAAGCGTGAGGAGCCAGAAACATTCCTAACTCCTCACTCCTAACTGAATTAGCTTCTCTCCTTTACGCGCCTGACCCTCAACACTCCGCCGATCTCTTTTAATCTCTCCGTCGTATCGTCCGGCATCTTGTGCGAGATGTCCAGCAGCGTGCAGGCATATTGCCCCTTGGCTCTGTTCATCAAGTTTTCGATGTTGAGATTGTTGCTCCCAAAGAACGAAGTGATCTGCGAGAGCATGTTCGGAATGTTGCGGTGGAGGATCTCGACTCGTGCCTCAGCTCCACAGACTCCGGCGTTAAGCTCCGGGAAGTTCACTGAGTTCGTTATGTTGCCATTGTCTAGGTAGTCCTGCAGCTGAACGGCGGCCATGACAGCGCAATTGTCTTCAGCTTCCTCAGTCGAAGCTCCAAGGTGCGGCAATACGATCGCGTTGGGGAGGCTCGCGCTGACGGAGTTCGGGAAGTCCGAGATATATTTGTCGACCTGCCCGGCCTCTAGCGCGTCTCTCAATGCCGCCTCATCAACGAGGACATCTCGCGCGAAGTTCAAAATCTTTATGCCCCTCTTCATCTTCGAGATTGCCTCGGCGTTAATCATCTTCCTTGTGCTTTCCATTGCCGGGACGTGAATAGTGATGAAGTCGCTCGCCGCGTAAACTTCCTCTGCTGTGTCGGCGTGCTTGATCATCGGGCTTAACATCCACGCGGATCTAAGCGACAGATACGGATCATAACCAAGCACGTTCATTCCGAGCGATACAGCCGCGTTAGCGACCCTCACCCCTATAGCTCCCAGTCCTATAACTCCGAGAGTCTTTCCGAAAATCTCATGACCCGCGAAATTTTTCTTGGCTTTCTCAGCTGCCTTTGTGATGTCGGGATTGTCGGAGTTCTCTCGAACCCACCCGATGCCGCTGAAGATATCCCGCGAGGCCAAGAGCAACCCCGCGATCACGAGTTCCTTCACTGAGTTAGCATTAGCTCCCGGCGTGTTGAATACGACGATGCCCTCCTCCGAGCATTTATCTATTGGAATGTTATTGACCCCGGCTCCGGCTCGTGCAATGGCTCGAAGCCCTTCGGGGAAATCCATTCCCAACATATCCGCCGACCTCACCAAGATACCTGCGGCCTCGTTAATGTTCGTCGTGATGTCGTAACCCTTGCGGAACTTTTCAAGGCCGACCCTCGCGATGTTATTGAGGCAAAAAATTTTTCTTTCCTTAGGCTCAGGCATTTTATTTCAGGTGTCCCCTCTCGAAGTCCGCCATGAAGTTGACGAGCGCGTTGACTCCCTCGATCGGCATAGCGTTGTAGAGCGAGGCTCTCATGCCTCCGACCGAACGATGTCCCTTGATGTTCTTGAACCCGGCTTTGTCTGCGGCGGCCACGAACTCCGCATCAAGCTCCTTGTTCCCGGTAACGAACGGCACGTTCATCAGCGAGCGATCTTTCTTCTCGACAGTCCCGTGAAAGATCTTCGAGCCGTCGAGGTAATCATAGAGAACCTTCGCCTTGGCCTCGTTGAGCTTCTTCATAGCTTCCGTTCCTCCGAGCTTCATCAGCCACTTGAAGACAAGCCCGCAGACGTAAATGTTGTAGCATGGCGGCGTGTTATAAAGCGACTTGTTATCTGCGTGAGTTTTGTACTTCATCATCGTCGGCGTGAACGGCAGCACCTCGTCACGGATCAGATCCTCGCGAATGATCACGATCGTAACCCCGGCCGGCCCGACGTTCTTTTGAACTCCTCCCCATATGATGCCATACTTTGAAACATCGACAGGCTCGCTGAGGAACATCGAAGAGATATCCGCGACAAGTGTCTTGCCTTTGGTGTCGGGAAGATTTCTGATTGTCGTTCCGTGAACTGTCTCGTTCTGGCAGATATAAACGTAGTCGGCATTGTCAGAAATTTTCAAGTCGCTGAGATCCGGGACGTATGAAAAATTTTTATCCGCCGAGCTTGCGACCTCGTTGACCGTCCCAAAGATTTTTGCTTCGGCGGCAGCTTTCTTCGACCATTGTCCGCTGATTACGTAATCTGCAACCTTGTTGCGCATCAAGTTCATCGGAACCATTGCGAACTGCGTGCAGCCTCCGCCCTGGAGGAAGAGAACTTTATAATTATCCGGGATATTCATTAGTGTGCGCAGATCTCTTTCGGCCTCGTCCAGAATGTCTTCGAAGTCTTTCGAGCGGTGGCTCATCTCCATCACAGACATGCCGGAATTTTTATATTCAAGCATCTCGGCCTGAGCTGTGCGCAAGACTTCCTCGGGCAAGACCGCCGGCCCTGCGCTGAAATTGTATACTCTGCTCAAATCTTTATCTCCTTAACCATTCAAATTTTGTTCGAGAGTAATTATATCAGCGTGAGCCTCCCTTACGGCCTCGCAACAATGAAAGGCTGATCGCGCTGTCCTTCCGGCAGCATCGAGTGATCGAACCACATCGAGTAAAATTTTTCGCCATTGTTCACGACGTAGCCGTCTTGCTTGTGGTCGCACGTGTCGTAGGGGTCAGCCATGATCGGGACATCGTCGAGAGTGTTCGCAGTCCCCATTGTGTCGTAGCCGATTATCACGCGCCAATGTCCGCCCCACTCGACGTTCTCGACCATCACGGGGACACCCTCGGACAGGTTCTCGATCACAAAATCTCTGAATTTGAAATAATCATCGAAGCGCGGGTGTGTCAGGTTGCTTTGGGTCTTCCAGCCTAGCCGCTCAAAGAACGCGAGCATGTCGCCGGGGTTTGTCCCGATCGGATAGGGCTGAGTCTTCATCTCGACGGACAGACTCATCTCGTCATAGTCGCGCACTCCGAAATAATAAAGGACAGTCAGAGCCGCAAGTGTTATTTTTTCATGATTAAAGCTCCTTAAAACTTTTTGAAGATTGTATGTTCCGCCCGCGCTTTCGTCAAATCATGAAAAATTTGCTAAAATGAGCGAAATTATTTTGGAGGTTGAGGTTCGTATGAAGTTTAGAATGACGACGGCAACAGAAGACGATGACTGCTTAATCTCAATCGCAGGGAGTCTCGACAGCGGGACGTGCCCGGCGGCCGAGCAGCGGATCAATGATGCCATATCGCGCCAAGGCTCCGCGCTGAGGAACATAATACTTGATTTCAAAAATCTTCTTTACATTTCGAGTCTCGGACTTCGGATACTCTTCAAACTTGCGAAACTTCACCCGAACAAGGTGAAAATAATAAATGTCCCTGCCGATATCATGGACGTGTTCAAGATGACAGGGATCGATAAGACAATGACCGTTATTAACTGATTTTTGACTTTGACATTGAGACTATTTTGAGACTTTTGAGCCGTTCTCAACGTTATTATGGGATCTCTAATGAGTTCTCGTGAGCAAAATCGCTCGCGTGTTCGCGTTCGACCTTCGTATCCTCCCACGGGACGCAGGCTAGCGCGAAGAAGATCGCCGCGATAAACCATATGACACCGTGAGAGTGATCGAACATAGCGCCGAGGCTCGGGATCGTGAAGATTTCTCTTCCAATGAAATTTACGCGGTCGAGCTTGACATCTTGGATAGTCTCATTCGTATCGCCTTTCATGACGGCAATGTCACCCGATTTCTCTATGAGCCTGTGCATTACAACCAGGTTGGTATTCGAGCGGTAGATGATGACATCGCCGGCTTCGAGGCTTTCGAGATCGACGTGAGTGTCGACCCAGCACAAGCTGCCTTTCGCGTACATCGGCTCCATCGACGCGGTCAGCAGTATGAATGGACGATAACCCAACAACACGAGCGCAAGAGCCACGACACTGACGGGAATGACGATGGCGGTGGTTATGGCCGCGAAATTTTTTATGAGCTTCACCTCACTGCCTCCCGGTCATGCTGAAGACATTCGCCGGTGAGTTCGGAGAGATGTATTGAGCTTGAATTGCGTATCCTGTGATGGTTAAGGTGTAATCAGCTCCGCTCCTAGCTCCTGGGGATAGAGTGATGCTGTCCAAAATTGGAGCTGATGCGCCGTGTGTTGGCTCTAGAGCGATTAGACTGGTCTCGCTGCCGTAGTAGTATACGGTGCTGTCGTCCGAATCTGAGGGAATGTCAATCTTCACGAAGATATAAAGATCGTTGGGCTGCTCCACTTTCGCGACGGCGTTGAGCTGTACAGTATCGCCGGGAGTTAGAAGTTTATTGTTGTATTCTGTCCCGGTGAGCTTGAAGCCCAAGTCGTTGCCGTCGGCTGTACGAAAAGTTCCTTTGTACGTGTCGGTGTCCGTCAGGTAGGCAGACATTCCCAAAACCAAATGTGGTTATCGCAATTGAAACTGCTATAACGAGGAATTGAGAGCGGAGTGAAATTTTTAACATTGGCAACTGTCCTTTCGTAATGCGTCATTGTGCTATAGCATGAATGGATTATAGGCCATGGATCAGTGCAGCACAAGTTAGAATATATCTGGTTTTCAGCAGGAAATCTGCGGTTATTATTTTGCAAACCTTTGTAATAAATCATGAAAAAACTCGAACTCGTTTGGCCCGGGAAAGATGACGCTTCAATCCCTCCTGAGCCGCGAATATTAGTTGAGCGTCCGGATCTTTCCAACGCAGCGCACGATCCAGCCACCCCGAACATGCTTATCCACGGGGATAATTTGCTGGTTCTGAAGGCTCTGGAGCAGAAATTTGCTGGAAAGGTTAAGTGTATCTATATCGACCCTCCGTACAACACGGGAGCAGCCTTTGAACATTATGACGATAATTTCGAGCATAGCACGTGGCTGAGCTTGATGAGGCCGAGGCTGGAGCTGTTGAGAAAGTTGTTGGCTGACGATGGAAGTATTTGGATCAGCATCGACGACGACGAAGGGCATTATTTGAAAGTTCTGTGTGATGAGATCTTCGGGCGGAGTAATTTTGTCAGTACCGTCATATGGGAGAAGAAGTACGCTCCGCAGAATGATGCTAAATGGCTCAGCGATAATCACGATTTCATTCTTGTTTACGCAAAAGGTAAAGAAACATGGAGACCCAATCTTTTGCCGCGTACTGACGAAATGAACTC
>JAFSJO010000100.1 GCA_017449415.1 Synergistaceae bacterium | reverse complement strand
GAGCCACTCAGGCGTTAAGACATTGCCGGCCTCGACGTAAGAGTGAGTCTCGCGCTCAAAGTCCGCGAACATTGCCTGACGGAAGAAAGTTGTCCTCGCCATGTCGTAGTAGTAGCTCAACAGCCATCTCTTTTGCTCTTCGCCTTCGGCGTTCTTCAAGAGATATTCGAGCAACAGAGCTTCATTCGTCGTTGACGCGACCTCCGCGAGCAATATCGTGTAGTCGGCGTAGACTTGCGGCTGGTTGCCGTGCGAGTAATAGCTGTGGAGGCTGTGCCCCATCTCATGAACTAGCGTGAACACGTCGTGCAATGTCCCGTCATAATTCAGCAACACGTAAGGGTGAGTTCCATACGCGCCCCACGAATACGCGCCTTTCAGTTTGCCTTTGTTCTCGTACCTGTCGATCCATCGTTCGGCCACGCCCTTCTTGAAGTTCGCGAGATAGTCATCACCCAACGGAGCAAGAGCTTTCAGCGCAAGCTCGACAGCTTCATCAAATTTAATCTCAGCGTTAGGCTCCTTAGAGATCGGGGCGTTGAGGTCGTAATAATGAAACTCATCGAGGCCAAGAATTTTTTTCTTCAATGCCACGAGCCTGTGAAGAAGCTCCGAGCGTGATCTGGCGGTGCTGACGACGTGATCATAAACTTCCTCGGGGACGTTCTCGCCGAACAGTGCCATGTCGAGAGAATTTTTATACTTTCGGACTCTCGCATAGAAAGCGTCGCCCTTTACAGAGCCGTAATATAAAGCTCCGATCGAGTTTTTATATTTCGCGTACGTTCCGTATATCCCGGTGAAAGCGTTGCGCCTGACCTCGCGGCTCGGGCTTCGGCTGTAGCGATACCAACGCTCCTCCGTAAGCTCGGCCTTGTTGCCGTCCTCGTCGATGATGTCGGGGAATTTCATGTCCGCGTCGGTCAACAGCGTGAACGCGTTGTGAGGCACGGAGCTGATCTCGGCGGTCTGAGCCAAGAGCATTTCGACCTCATGCGAGAGGATATGTTCGCGTCCCCGCAAGAGCTTTCTGAAGAAAAATTCGTAGCGCGTGAGTTCGTGTTCGTTTTTGAGACAGTTGTTGATGTAGTCGTGAGTCAATGCGAGCATCTCTGGCTCAAAGAACGCGATTGCGGCCGCATATTTCACGGTGAGATTTTCCGCGAGCCCGGCCATCTCCATGGGCTTGGACTCCCGCAGGTCTTCATGGCTCTTCATGGTCGCGTAGGTGTAGAGCTTGTTAAGCTCCAGCGAGACAGCTTCATCGTCCCTTATGAACGCCAAGAGAGTTTGCGATCCCTCGCCGAGCTTGCCGGAATAATTTTTCAGCGCGTCGATCTTCGCTTGAACGTCGTTGAAAGCCTCCTGCCACTCGTCAAAATTTTTGAAGACGGCTTCCAGATTCCATTTAGCTTCGTCCGGGATTGATGAACGCTCCGGGACTTCGTTGGATTTTGTCATTGGTTTGTTCCTTTCTGTTTTCCCCTGATGAATGAACGTGATAAAATAAAAGCGTCCGGGAGAGGTCGGACATAATTGAAAGGCTCCGCTGAAGCGGGGGGGCTAATCCCCACCTCAGACATAAGCCTTTAAGTGGAAGATTATTAACGCGAATGAAGCGCGCGGACTAAATCCGCGACGGCTCGTACAAGTTCAGTCACGGACTTTACGAGCTTTATTTTAAGTACATCTCAAATAACTTCTTCACGCTATCACCTCCTTTCACCTGAATTTTTTCAGGCTACCGGGAGTCCCCGAGCAAGCCTCGCTCCGACTCAAAATTTCTGAATCGAAACGCCTCTCCTTGAATTTATTTTATCATTACAGCCTTAAACGTTTCTCTTCAAATCCTCTAGCGTACCGTCGTTGATGATCACGCGGTCGCTCAGAGAAATTTTCTCCTCACGCGGCATCAGAAAGCTCTCGCGCCTCCGAAGCTCGCCAACGTCCCAGCCACGCTGAAGGTTGCAACGTCGTGCCCGGGTCTCGAAGTCCGCCGCGACATACACAACCTCGTCAACGAACTCAGGCCGCCCGACCTCGAAGATCAAGGGGATCTCAATGACGAGATCTCTAACCCCTAACCTCTCACTCCTAACTCCTAACTCTCTCATGATGACGGGATGAAGAATGGCGTTGCAAAATTTGTACTCGTCAGGGTCAAAGAAAATACGCCGGGAAATCTCGGACTTGATGATATTCCCCGACGTGTCTAATATCCCCGCGCCCCAGCGCAACACCGCCAGAGCCTTTATATTCTCATCATTGCGCCACAGCTCGGCCGTGATTGCGTCAGCGTCAAGGAGCGGGCAACGAAATTTTTCCGCGAGCAGCTTCGCGACTGTCGACTTACCAGCTCCGATATCGCCCGTAATTGCCACGACCGCCATAATTTTTGCCTTTGCTGCTCCTGTAGTCCGAGAATAGCAGCGTGTTGCGGCGCGAGCCTCTGTCCTCGGTCTTCTTGAACTCGTCCGGGATCTCGTAAAGGAACCGCGACCTATCGTACTCAACGACCCCGCCGAATAGCCGCCTCGAAGCCGCCGACGTTAAATATAATCTCTCTTCGGCGCGTGTCATTCCGACGTAGCAGAGCCGACGCTCCTCCTCAAGCTCTTCGTCATTGTCCTTAGATCGCGCGTGCGGGAAGATGCCTTCCTCCATTCCAACTATGAACACGATCGGGAACTCGAGCCCTTTCGACGCATGGAGGGTCAGCAGTCCAACAGCGTCCTCGCCCTCTTCGCTGGTGTCCGCGTCAGTGAACAGTGCCGCCTCGGCGAGTGTCTCGTCAAGATTTCCATCAGGCACGACGGATTTAAGCTCCCTGACGTTCTCGATCCTGTCGCGATAATTCTCCGGGTCTTGTCTCTGAAGATATTCCTCATATTTCATATCGTGCAGGACGTAATCGACAGCAGGTTTGATGCCCTCGTCAGCAATCTCCAATATCGAACACATGTGAGACGCGAACGCCCTCAGAGCCTCGCCAAAATTCCCGCGAGCAACCCACGCGCCCCCGGCGATCAGCGACCAGATTTTAGACGGATCGGACTCGTTCAGCGACACTAACCACTCTTCAAGCTCAGCGCGCTTCTTGGGGCCAAGTCCCTTGATCGTGAACGCAGAAGCTCTTTCAAAGGCCGCCTTGTCGAACGGATTGAGAGCCGTCCGCAGGATCGACAGCACGTCCCGAACCTCCATGCGGTCATAGAACGAAAGGCCGCGAATGATCCGATACGGGATTTTCTCCTCGAGAAATCTTTGCTCATAGACCCGGCTCATGGCGTTCTGACGGTACAGGATCGCGATGTCTTTGTAGTTGTAGTTGTAAATCTTCTGGAGCTTCTCTATCTCCGACACGATGAAGTCGGCCTCTTGGAAATCACTTTGAGCCAAGAAGGCGTGAATTTTTTCGCCCATTCCCCGCGCCGTTCGGAGGCTCTTTTTCAGCCTGTTCGAGTTGTTGCGGATCAGGGCGTTGGACGCAGCGAGGATATTCCCGCTCGATCTGTAATTCTCATCGAGGACAATTCGCTTCGCGCCGTCGAAGTCCTTTTCAAAGTTCAAGATCATTCTGATCTCTGCGCCACGCCAGCCATATATCGACTGATCGGGGTCGCCTACGACGTTGATGATCGTGTCCGGGCCGACGAGGTAACGCAGCAGAAGATACTGCGGCATGTTCACGTCCTGATACTCATCGACCAAGAGCCAGCGAATTTTGTTCTGTTCGTTGCGCCTGATGTCGATCTCCTGCTTCAAGATTTCGAGCGGCAATATCATCAAGTCATCAAAGTCGACGGCGTTGAGTTCGCGCAGACGCTTCCTATATTCTTGCGAGAGTTTGAAATAATTTTCGTCTTCTATCGTCGAGTCGTGAGAGATCGGGCTCCACGTCATGTAGTCGCGTGAGATTATGTCCATCGCGAGAGCCGGCGTGCTGTCCTTCTCGGGGAACTTCATTTCTTTCATGAGCTGCTTCAACAGTGCCTGACTGTCGCTCCGACTGAAGACCGAGAAGCCGTCTCGAAGCCCGGCGATCTCCTCGGCGGCCTGCGAATATCTGAATAAAAATTTAAGCCCGTAAGCGTGAAAGGTTCCGGATTGAATTTTACTGGCGAGCTTGCCCGGCACAAGGGAGTTGATACGCTCGCGCATCTCTCCGGCGGCCTTGTTCGTGAACGTTACGGCCATGATATTCTGAGGAGCTGAGATGCCCTCTTCGATGAGCCACGCTATTTTATGAGTCAAAACACGGGTCTTTCCGCTCCCTGCGCCCGCGAGAATCAACAAAGGCCCGTCAGTGTAGATTACAGCTTCTTGCTGTTGCTTTGATAATGATTGTAATATTTTCTTAGTTTCATTCATTTTTATTCAACTAGAAATTAGGAATTAGGAATTTATTTCGCAACCCCTAACCCCTAACTCCTAAACTTTTTCTTAAAATTCAACTTCGAGGACTTCGAGGTTAAACTCAAGCCCCGAAAGTAACTGAACGTTTCTGCTCCCGCACGACGGACAAAGAAATTGCGTATCCTCGCGGTGGTTCGTCCGTCCGCAGGCGTAGCAGTACAGGGTTACGGGGACTGTCATGACCGTCAGCACAGCACCCTCGGCCGGCGTGTCCTTCGTGATCGCGGTGAAGACGAAAGACATAAGCTCGGGATTGATCTTCCTCATGCCACCGACCTTTATCATGGCGCGGTGAACTCTGCTCCAGCCGGATCGCCTGCACAAGGCCAAGATCGTTCGGGTGATTGAGTTCGTCAGCGAAAATTCATACATGACCGCAGCCCCCGGGGTCTTCGCTTACTTCTTCGTGTAGAGAAACGGCCCGGCGGACTCGAAGCCGATCTGCTGGTAGCCGAAAATCTGCTCCGTTGAGCCGACAAGGAAGTAGCCACCCGGCGCGAGCGCGTCGAAAAATTTCTTGTAGAGCTTGGCTTTCGTCTCGGCTGTGAAGTAAATTACGACGTTGCGGCACAAAATCAAATCGAAGTTCGCTCCGAACGGATCTTCGATCATGTTCATGCGCTTGAATGAAACTCTGCGCTTGATGTCCGAGTTGACCTCGTAGGTCGCGCCCGCGTCCTTGGTCGTGAAAAATCTGCTGAGATATTCTTTTGGAACGTTGAGGAGCTGAGTCTTTCGGTAAGTCGCTTTCTGAGCTATCGAGATGGCTCCCTGATCAATATCAGCCGCCAACACGGGGTTCATGCCGTCGAGACCGCACACGGCCGACAGGATTGCAAGCGAGTAAGGCTCTTCGCCCGTCGCACAGCCCGCGCTCCAGAGTTTGAGGCGTTTCGTTCCGCGCTTCTGGATCAGCTCGGGAATTATCTTGTCGCGCATCTTCCACCACTGCGAGTCATTGCGGAAAAACTCGGAGACGTTTATCGTCAGGTGGTCGAGGAACTCGCGGAGCTTCTTCTCGTCTTTCTGGATCGTGTCGAAATAGTCATCGTAGGTCTTGCAGCCCCAACGGTTCATAAGCTCGTGGGTTCGTCTGTGAATCTGCTCTTTGTATGAGTTCAAGTCGATCCCGATGAGCCTCTTCAGCTTCATCTTAAACGTCGTGTATCCGGCTGAATTGTACTGGCTTACTTCTTCCATCGTAAAAACCTCCCTTTAATCTTCCAGCACTTCTTTTTCCTTGACTTTGTAAACCTCGTCAATCTTCTTTATATATTTGTCCGTAACGTCCTGAACGTCCTTGGTCAATTTCTTCAGATCGTCTTCGGTGATCTCGGAGGCTTTTTCCTGCTTCTTCAGAGCTTCGATCGCGTCGCGCCTGTAGTTCCTGATCACGACCTTGGACTCTTCGGCCTTGCGAGCCAGCAGCTTCGTAAGCTCAACGCGCCTAGCTTTCGTGAGTTCGGGCAGCGTCATGCGAATGACAGTTCCGTCGCTCTGGGGGGTCATGCCGATGTTGGCGGCTAGGATAGCTTTCTCGATGGCTTTGAGCGTCGTCTTTTCGAACGGAGCGACCTGAAGCGAGCGGCTCTCCGGCACAGTTACATTCGCGAGGGATTTAATCGGCGTTGGATTTCCATAATAATCGACTTTGATGTCGCTGACGAGTCCGGGGTGAGCGCGGCCTGTTCTGATCGAGAGATACTCGTTTTGCAAAAAGGCTATGGCTTTGTCCATGTTTTCTTTGAGTTCAGCAAGTTCATCTTTCGGCATTGCAATATTCCTCCTTTTCGTTTCGGCTGGGAGTTAGGGCTGAGGAGTTGGGAAGATTTATTCTCTTACTATCGTTCCGATGTCTGCACCTTCAACGATATTTTTGACCCAGTCGGGGTCTTGAATGCTCATGACCCATATGGGGATTTTATTCTCGCGGCACATTGCGAACGCCGCCGTGTCCAACACTTCGATATTTAAGCTAATCGCCTCGTCGTATGTGAGCCTCGGTAGGAACTTGGCATCTTTGAATTTCATCGGGTCTTTGTCATAGATCCCGTTGACCTTCGTAGCTTTCACGACGCAGTCGAGGCCAAGCTCGGAAGCTCTCAACGCCGCCGCCGTATCGGTCGAGAAGAACGGGTGTCCCGTCCCGGCCGCGAAGATCACGACATGACCGGAGCTTAAAAGATTTCTGGCTCGTTCACGGCTGTACAGCTCGGCGATTGGCGAAACTCCGACGGCTGAGAGAACCTGCGCGGGGACTTTGAGACCCTCGAGGGCTGCTTTAATCGCGAGAGCGTTCATGACGGTGCCCAACATTCCGATCGAGTCAATGCTCACGCGGTCGAAGCCGTATTCATGAGCATCACGCCCCCGGATCATGTTGCCGCCGCCGATGACGATTGAAAGCTCGATCCCGGCTCTTTGGATTTCGGCGAGGTTGCTGGCAAAGCCGCTCACGGTCTTGAAGTCGAGTCCGACGTGATTGTCGCCAGCCAAGACTTCGCCCGACATTTTCAGCAAAATTTTTTTGAACTCAGGCATGATGTTTAGTGAGGAGTTAGGAGGTAGGAGTTAGGAGTTTTGTCATTCACTCCTCACTCCTCACCCCTCACTCCTAACTGATATTTACTCTCCGATTGAGAATCTCTCGAAGCGTTTGACGCTGACTTTCGCGCCGAGCTTCTTGCCCGTCTCAGCGATCAGATCCTTGACTTTCTTGTCAGTGTCGCGGATATATTCCTGTTCGAGCAGGCACGTGGTATCGAAATATTTCCTCAGCTTGCCGGGGAGAATCTTCTCGATCTTGTCCGCGGGTTTGCCCTCATCAAGCAGCTGCTGACGATAGACGGCCTTTTCACGCTCGATAACGTCCTCGGGCGCGTCCTCCTGAACGAGATACAGCGGGTTCGCCGCCGCGATCTGCATACAAATCTCGTGGCCAAGCTCAGCGAACTCCGGAGCCGCTAAAGCCTCTGCCTTGTCAGCGTCAAGCTCAACGAGTGCGCCGACCTTGTAATTGCTGTGAATGTAGCAGAACGCGCGACCGTTAGCCGAGTCGAACCTCGCGAAACGTTTCAAGACGATGTTCTCGCCGAGCTTCGCAATGACCGCCGTAACAAGTTCGTTAATCGTGCTGCCGGACTCGTGTGCGCTGTCAAGCAACGCCGCTACATCATCGAATGACTTGCTGAACAGATGAGCCGTGATCTTGTTGCCGAGGTCGTTGAACTCGTCTGTCTTGGCGACGAAATCCGTCTCACTGTTAAGCTCGATCATGACTCCGCGCTTGCCGTCCTCGCTCACGATGTGGAAGATCCTCCCGTCCTTGGCGGTGCGTTCGGCTTTCTTGGCGGCCTTGGCAAGTCCTTTCTCGCGAAGGTAATCTATAGCTTTCTCCATGTCTCCGCCGGTCTCGGCAAGAGCCTTTTTGCAGTCCATCATGCCGGAGCCTGTGCGCTCGCGTAACTCTTTAACCTTTGCGGCTGTGATCTCTGCCATAATTATTTGTCCTCCATGTTCTCGTCGTCGATGTTGCCCTCGTAGCTCTCATAGAGACGCTCTTTCGTCGCGATCAGCTCGTCTGCGCTGACAGCGTCCGGGCCGCTAAGCTCCTGCACCGGGATAATCACAGCGTCTTCGCCCTGTCTGCCCTCGATGACGGCGTTAGCCATCAAGCCCGTGATCAACTTGATCGCTCTGATAGCGTCGTCGTTGCCGGGGATCGGGTAATCAATCATTTCGGGGTCGCAGTTCGTGTCAACAATCGAGACCACCGGGATATGAAGCTTCTTTGCTTCGGCGATTGCGTTCTCCTCGCGTCGCGGGTCGATCAGGAATATTGCATCAGGTACGGCTGTCATGTTGGCGATGCCACCGAGATATTTCTCGAGCTTCAGCTGCTCTTTCTTGATCATCGCGGCTTCTTTCTTTGTGTACTCTTCCCACTTGCCCTCTTCGTCATACTTGCGAAGTTCGAGCATTCTCGCGATGCGTCTGCGGATCGTCGGGAAGTTCGTCATGAGTCCGCCAAGCCAACGCTGGTTGATGTAGTACTGGCCACACCTCGTAGCTTCGTCGCGGATCGTCTCCTGAGCCTGACGCTTCGTGCCCACAAACAGAACATGACCGCCAGCGGCCGCCGTCTCACGAATGAAATCGTAAGCGCGATCGAGACCTTTCACTGTCTTCTGAAGGTCGATGATGTAAACGCCATTGCGTTCGGTGAAAATGTAAGGCTTCATCTTGGGGTTCCAGCGGCGTGTCTGATGTCCGAAGTGGACTCCGCATTCGAGCAACTGCTTCATACTTGCTACTGCCATAAAAAAATTCTACCTCCTAAAGGTTATTTGTTAAAATCCTCCGCCCGTCTTCAAATTCGCGACCAAGCGCGAACACCTTTAACTAGACACGAGCGTGCGAAATTTTGAAACTCTGTTATTGTATCACGTTTTGGGAAATGCGCCGCTAATCGTCATAGTGATTTTTGCACTGAGATATCTCTATTGAATTTTCGTCGGGCATCCTATAGACAAGCCTGTTTATTTCATCTATGCGCCTGCTGTACCAGCCCGATAATTTATTTTTCAGTGCCTCCGGCTTCCCTATACCGACAAGACAACCGTTGCGTTCAATGTCCTTGATAAGTGCGTTTATGCGCTTTAGCGTTTTCCTGTCCTCGCTTTGCCATGCAACGTATTCTTCCCAAGAACGCCCAGACCATATTTTACGCATCTTCTATAAGTTCATGTTCCTGTCCAAGCCCTGCGTCAAGTTCCCGTATAGATTCCATCAAGACAGCCTGATTTCTTTCTGAATAGAAAGGGTCAGCCGCCTGTATTTTGAAAGGAATTGAGCGGGTGCGGACAATGGCCTTTAACAACATCGTATACACCGTTGACAGTGTCAGTCCCATTTCTTCACACAAGACTTCAGCCTGTCTTTTCAGTTTATTATCGACACTCACAGTTACCGTAATTGCTTCTGACATGTTCACATCTCCGTATCCTTATGCGAGCTGTAATGTCTCGACGGAGTTCGCGCTCAGAGCCGGCTGGTCGTGTTCCGTGAAGATTATTTCAGCTTCCATTCCCGTAGACGCTACGACGGACGTTAAAATTTTTCTGACGTTCTCGTCCGACTGCGCCAACATTCCATTATGAATCGAGTGGGCTTTCACCTTTTCGAGATCCGCGTCAACTTCTCTGTTCTGGTCTTCGAGCTTGACACTCGTAAAGATACCCGCGCTCTGGTCATAGACTTCAAAGCTGTGAACGTCGGCGTATATATCCAAAATCTCGCTGTGTGGCAGGGTGATCCTGACCCTGTTTATGTCGTAGCGTTCGGAAATCTGCGCCTTGGACAGGTCGCAGCCACATACGATAGTGCCGTAATATTTGAGCATAAACTTGCGCGTCGTGCCGGGGAGGTTCATATTGATGAGAGGGATTTTCATTCCGTCGGAGAAAGTTACAATTGATTGAAACCTTTCGCGCAGTGTAGCGAGTTCGCTGACGTTTTCGATGCCTGACAATATCGTCGTTCTGATTGAGCGGTTCGGGTTTATGTTTGTCTTCTTGCGCGTGAATAGATAGACGTTCAGCGCGATTGATACTACGAGTGCGAGTGTAACAGCTAAAGCGGCTCCCAAGATTTTAGCCTCCTGTTCAAAGAATTTTATGATATAATTTTGCACGAAAGGACAGCCCCGAAGAAATCCCCGGAAAGCTGTCGTTTTGCAACTACATTTTCAACTACAAAAATCTCAAAATTTCCCCGCTGTCGCAACCTTTCACGAAGAAATTTTCAAAATTAAAAAAATCATTTTCACCTCAGGAAGAAATACCGAATCACGAGCAGGAGAATTATCAGCGACATTCCCAAAACTCCGAAGAAAAATATATCTCCGAAGAATGAAAGACTCGCTGCTGGTGGCTCGCTGGGGCTGTCATCTTTGGTCTTGATCTTGATATCTTTTGTGATTGTAATGACCCCCCGGATCTCATCGCTGATTTTGACGTAAAGAAATTTTTTCCCGCCCGTGTCCTTGATTTCGATTATTGGAAACACTGGATCGATGCTGTTCTCTTCAAGGAATTTTTTCACGAGCGCACTCGTCCCCTCGCCGTCAATCACGACCTCGACGATATCGCCCGGAACAAGTGCTGACGAAGGCTTGCCCTTAACCGGGTCAAGAACTGGCGCACACATTAGCAAAGTCCCCTCGAAGTTTCCTTCTTTCTTTGCCTCCTCGCGCTCTTTCTCTTCCTGTTCGGCTTTCTCGCGCTCCTCCTGTTCGCGTTTCTGGCGTGCGACCTCCTCGGGGCTTGGCGGCAGCGGCTTTATGACCTTAGCGCGTTCGAGTTCGCTGCGTGAGACAGGCTCCGCGTCGGTGACAGAGCTGAAGACACACTGCGCCGTAGCTTCAAAACTTCGCCGGATTATGCTTTCGAGCTGTCGTATCTTCGTTCTCGTGTAGTTTTCGTAGAGCTTCTTCTTCTCCGCAAGGGTCAGGATCCCTTTCAAATCCTCCTGGAGCTTCTCGCCCCAATCCTTGTCGAGCGGCCCGAGCTGTGGGAGACGCTTCACGAACGTCCGCCAATCTTTCGACGGCTCTATCATGACCCCCGAGGCGTAAGGCTTGGCCAGCCACAGAACTTGAAAGACTGTCCGCCCAGTGCTGCCCTCGAAGATGACGCAGAAACCTCCGCCCATGTCCCCGCGGCTCGGCGTGAACGTCGACTTCAGCGCGAGAAATTCCGAGGGTGCGTCCTTGCTGGGGTCGGGGCTTGGTTCGGAGCCATTGACCTGCGCCACGGTCTCCGCAGCGATGTCTTTTACATCGGTAAATTTTATTTCGTCAGCCATTTCGTTTCATTCTCTTTTGTATGGAAATTTTGGAGCTATTCTATCACAGTCCCGCGAGCCTACTCACCGCCGCCCTTCGCAAGTATCCGGCAATCCGTCAGCGTGATGCCCTCGGTTGACTTCGACTGAGCGTTGAGGCTTGACACTGTGCCCTCGATTGTGATGTCGTCGCCACGGTCGATCTCCAACAGGAGCGGATCATCGCGAGACACAAGACACAATATCTTGGGACTGAAAGATAACTGAATGGCCGGGGTTCCGTTCTTCATCGTGATAGCGTCGATCTTGCCCTTGACCTTCAAAGTCCGACCCTTGTAAACTCGCTCGGCCTTGAATGGATTGTTGTCGAAGTCTCTGACGAGGCTGTCAGCCGCGACCGTCTCTAGCCCGTCGACCTCATAGACTCGCTGACCGTTTGGCGAGCTTGCGGCGTAACTCGTCGAGCCTTTGATGTCCTCGATGACCCTCGCGACCTCCTTGATGTTGTCGTTGGTGATGAGCTTCACGTAGTTCGCTTCGAGCCAGCCGATGCTGGTTACGTTCCTGTCGATGAACGTGTCGTTATATTCAACGCCGATCCATCTCTCACCGTTCGGCTTCGTCCACTCGCCAAGGTACGTGCAGGCCGTGTAGGCGATGTAGCCGATCTCCTGAACCTCCCCGCCGTAGAGTTCAGCCGCGACCCTCGCATGACGGTTGGGCTGCGAGCGAAGCTTCAAGTCGACTTCCGGGCACACCGCGTTGACGTTGCCGTCGTACGTGTATTTGCCTTTGGTGAGAATGTAATCGGGGATAAGCCCGCGCTCGATCATGTTCTTCATTTCCTCCGTGGCCTGAGCCTGAGTGTAGACCTCCCGGCCCCTGATTGCGGCAAGCTCGGTTATGAGCGTTCGATCGTTCAGAGATTTATATTGCGCGTGAGAGATTTTATTCAGCTCAACGAACAGAGATCTGTCGTAGTCGTAGGCGAGATACATCTTCGCAAGCTCAACCGAAGCCTCGGGCATCGCGGCAAGAGCCTGAGCAGCCGACAGCGTCGCACCGAGCAACAGAAGCGCAAGAAAATTTTTAGCTTTCATTGGAAATTGTTCCTCCTGTGTAAAATCTAAGATTGAAGGATTTTATCACGCGCCGTAAATTTTCGCGTAACTTACGCAATTTTTTTTCAGACTTTTTATTTATAATATTCCCCAACAAACCCAAATTCTTATTCAACCTGACGGAAAAATTTTTAGGAGGTCGCTTTGAAGCCGAAGAGTTTCGTTACAGTTCTATCTATTCTGTGCATGGCGTTGGCCGGTGCGTCTGTGGCCGTGGCTGATGACGTGTACAGCTCTGCGCCGACGTTCTCGCCTTATTACGCGGGGACGGTCAAATCGAGCGTCCTCAACGAAGCTCTCAGCGAGCTGAACTACATTCGCGGGCTGGTTGGAGTTCCGACCGACGTAACATTGAACGCCGACTTCACGAGCAAAGCTCAGCACGGCGCAGTGTTGCTTGACGCTCTCGACACTCTCACTCACACCCCGGGCAAGCCTGCGGACATGAGCGAAGAATTTTATGACCTAGGCTACGACGCGACGAGCCACGGAAATCTCTCGATGGGAAAGATATCTTACGGCGGAAAGACCTACGGCAACATGACACTGAGCAAGAGCCTCAAAGGCTGCATGGACGACTCGGACGCTTACAACATCTCGCTGGTCGGGCATCGGCGGTGGCTCATGAACCCGCGATTGAAACAGACGGGCTTCGGCCTCAGCACGCGGCTCGGGTATGCCGTAACCTACGTGATCGAGGAGGGCAACAACGGTAACTGGCCTGTGAATAAAGAGTTTATAACGTGGCCGACGGCTCAACATGATCACCCGCTGACTTACTTCTCGGGCAGCACGGCGTGGTGTGTCGTGTTGAACAGCGGAGTTTACGACAAGACCACGAAGAGCAATGTTACCGTCAAGCTCACGCGGCTGAGCGACAATCACGTCTGGAACTTCTCGACCTCTTACAAGGATGGAGCTTTCTATGTCGCTGAGAATACTGTCGCGTATGACGAGTGCATAATCTTTAGGCCGGACAACGTTGCAAGCTACGGCGATGGCGAGCGGTGGCGCGTCGAGGTCTCGGGACTGACGAGGAAGGACGGAGGCTCGGGCAACATCTCCTACACTGTGAAGTTCACGAGCGCGGCGACAGGTTACGACTACGATGTCCCACGAGAGGGCGGGAGCGTAACATACGGCAAGAAAGAGGACAAGGGCGGGGGCTGTGAAGCTCTCGGGTCGCCTGTTTGGGTGTTGTGTTTGATTTTTGGGATCCCTCGCGTAAGAAAGTTACGTGTTGGAAAATAAATTTTTCAGGAGGTTATCATTTTCACCATGAAAAAGCATGTTGTATTACTCGCAGCAGTTTGTTTGGCAGTCTCAGCCGTCGCGGCTTTCGCGGCAACCGATGCGCTTGTGGGCGCGTGCATTTACAAGTTCGACGACACGTTCATGACGGGCGTTCGTAACGCAATGCGCGCAGAGATGGACAGACAGGGCGGAGAGCTTGAGATCGTCGACTCCCAGAACCGTCAGCCCATGCAGAATGACCAGGTCGACGCTTACATCTCCAAGGGCGCGAACGCTCTTATCGTCAACCCCGTTGACCGTACAGCCGCCGAGCCTCTCATGAACAAGGCCAAGGCCGAGGGGCTCCCGATCGTCTTCGTCAACCGCGAGCCTTACGCCGAAGTCATGAACGCTTATGACAAGATTTGGTATGTCGGAGCCAAGGCTGAAGAGTCAGGCACTCAGTCAGGTCAGATCATCGTCGATTACTTCAAAGCTCACCCGGAAGCCGACAAGAACAAGGACGGCAAAATCCAGTACATTATGCTCCGCGGCGAGCAGGGACATCAGGACGCAGTGCTTCGCACCGAGTACTCGACCAAGGCCATGAAAGACGGCGGATTTGAGATCGTCGAGCTTGGAAGCGACACCGCCAACTGGGACAAGGTTCAGGCCACTGACAAGATGAAGGGCTTCATTTCGTCCTCCGGTATCGACACGATCGAAGCAGTCCTCGCGAACAACGACGATATGGCTCTCGGCGCGATCGAGGCTCTTAAAGCCGAAGGCTACAACCTTGGCGACCCCGCGAAGTACATTCCGGTCGTTGGAGTTGACGCTACAGCCCCGGCACTCGAAGCCATGAGCAAAGGTGAGATGCTTGGAACAGTGTTAAACGACGCTGACAACCAGGGCATCGCCGCCGTCAAGGTCGCAGTTGTCGCCGCTGATGGCAACGCCGTAACGGACGAGTCGATCGGCTACACAATCACCGACGGCAAGTACATCTGGATCCCCTACAGACCCGTTACAGTCGAGAATTACAAAGAGTTCATGAAATAAAGTGAGGGGTTAGGAGTTAGGAATGATGAATTTCAGCTCCTGCTCCTCTTCTCTCAATCATCAGTGAAGTGAAATTCAGAAGATGGCAGTTATCCACTCCTAACTCCTCATTCCTCACTCCTCACTGAATTGAACGAGAGGTGAATTTTTCTTGCGTAAAATTTTTATTCTTTCATTAACTTTTCTGTTTGTGTTGACCCTTTCCCCTTTCACTCAGGCCGATGAAATCAAGATAGGCGCGTGCATTTACAGATTTAACGATGCTTTCATGCTTCGTTTCAGAAATGCCATGTCCGCCGAGAGCGAAAAAGCCGGAGCGAAAATCGAAATCGCTGACGGTCAGGACGACCAGACAACGCAGAACGATCAGATCGACGCTTTCATAGCTGACGGCGTGAACGTCCTCATCGTAAACCCGGTCGACCGCATGGCCTCCCAGCCCATCATCGACAAGGCCAAGGCCGCCAATATCCCCGTCGTGTTCATAAACAGAGAGCCGACTGCCGAAATGTTAAATTCTTACGAGAAAGCTTATTACATCGGAGCCAAGGCCGAGGAGTCGGGAACTCAGTCAGGCGAGCTTATAGCTGAATACTTCAAAGCTCACCCCGAAGCTGACAAGAACCACGACGGCAAACTTCAATTTATATTATTGAAGGGTCAGAACGGCCATCAGGATATGATCCTGCGCTCGAAATATTCCGTCGAGGCAATCAAGGCCGCAGGTATTGAACCCGTCGAGATCGCCAGCGCGATAGCTAACTGGGACAAGCTTCAGGCCATGAACATTATGAACGCTTTCGCTATGGCAATTGGCCCGGAGAATATCGAAGCCGTCATAGCCAACAATGACGAAATGGCTTTGGGAGCTGTCGAGGCTCTGAAGAACAGCGACTACAACAAAGGCGACAAAGATTTTTATATCCCCGTCGTGGGAGTTGATGCCAACGCCTCCGCGCTCGAAGCCATGGACAAAGGCGAGATGCTCGGGACAGTGTTAAACGACGCTGACAATCAGGGCATCGCGGCTGTGAAGCTGGCTGTGGCGTTAGCCTCCGGCGGCGACGTGAACGCGATCGGCTACGACATCACGGACAGCAAATATATCTGGATACCTTACCAGAAAGTTACGAGAGGTGAGAACAAGTGAGCGAGTATCTACTCGAAATGAAGAACATCACGAAGACATTCCCCGGCGTTAAGGCTCTCGACAACGTCAATTTGAACGTCAGAGCCGGAACTGTTCACGCGCTCATGGGCGAGAACGGCGCGGGGAAGTCTACGCTGATGAAATGTTTGTTCGGAATTTATAACCCCGACGGCGGCGAGATTTTCCTCGAGGGCAAGAAAGCCGACATTCACTCAGCGCGTCAGGCAATGGACAAGGGCATCGCAATGGTGCATCAGGAGCTTCACCCGATACGCTTCCGCTCAGTCATGGAGAATGTCTATCTGGGAAGATTCCCCGGCCACATGGGAGTAGTTGATCACGCGGCAATGTACGAGAAGACGAAAGCTCTATTTGAAGATTTGGAGTTGGACGTTGACCCGCTCGCGCTTGCGGGTGAGCAGTCAGCGGCTATCCTTCAGATGATGGAGATCGCCCGCGCCGTCGACATGAAAGCGAAGATAATAATCCTCGACGAGCCGACTTCATCGTTATCAGACAGAGAGGTCGAACACCTCTTCAAGATCATCAACCGGCTGAGGGCTCAGGGCGTTGCTTTCATATATATCTCCCACAAGATGAAAGAGATCCTCGAAATCTCCGACGAGGTTACGATCATGCGCGACGGTCAGTATGTCGGGACGTGGCCTGTCGTGAACAAAGAGACCGGCGAGAAGCTCACGAACGATTTCATCATCAAACAGATGGTCGGACGTGAAATGACCAACCAGTTCCCGCCGCGTGAGGGCAAACCAAGTGATGAGATCGTCTTGAAGGTTGAACATGTCTGCTCGCCGCTGAAGAAATCTTTCCAAGATGTCAGCTTCGAGCTTCATAAGCAGGAGATTTTGGGCATTGGCGGACTTGTCGGAGCGCAGCGAACTGAATTTGTTGAGGCTCTGTTCGGGCTTCGCAGCATAGCTTCGGGCGAGATTTATCTCAACGGAGCGAAGTACACTTCCAAAAATCCCGGCTTCGCCAAGTCGAAAGGTCTCGCGCTGCTCACTGAGGAACGCCGGGCGACGGGAATTTTCGGGATCCTGCCGATCCTCGAGAACACCGTCATCGCTAACCAGAAGAATTATGCGAGCCTCGGAGTTTTGAACGAAAAGAAAATGCGCGTCGACGCTGACGAGGAATGCAAGAAGCTCAACGTCAAGACCCCGAGCCTCGAAACTCTCATTCAGAACCTTTCGGGCGGAAACCAGCAGAAAGTTCTGATAGCGCGGTGGCTGTTGACGAACTCGGACATTCTCATTCTCGACGAACCCACGCGAGGCATCGACGTTGGAGCGAAGTACGAGATTTATAACATCATGCTCGAACAGATTTCGCTTGGCCGTTCGATCATCATGATCTCGTCAGAGATGCCGGAGCTTATGGGAATGTCGGATCGTATCATGGTCATGTGCGAGGGGCGCGTTACGGGCTTCCTGAACAAAGGCGAGTACAGTCAGGAAAAGATCATGGCGTTCGCGACACAGTTCGCGGGACACAAAGATAACGCAGCGTAGAGGCAATTAGGGATTAGGAATTAGGGATTAGGGATTGACAGCCTGACCCGAAACTCCTAAAGCCAAATTGAAAGGAGAAAAATTTTTATCATGGCAGAAAACAACGTTTCAAAAAGCAAAAAGCTGTTCACGGTCGGCGGGCTTATTGTCCTCGCGCTGGGAATAATTCTTTATTTCGCGAAAGCTCCGCTCGGGCTTAACAGAAAGATTTACGACCTTCCGACGTTCCTCATCATCATCGGAGTTTGCTTTGCGCTCAAAGGCTTCATGTCGAAGGCTACGGCGGAGAGCGAGCTTGCACAGCGCAAGACGTTCGGGGAGTTCTTGGCGAACAACGCGATCTTGCTCGCAATGTTGGTGTTGGTGGTTGTGATTTGTATCTTACAGCCGCGCTTTATGCAGATCCGAGTTGCGCTTGACATTCTCACGCAGTCATCGACGAAGCTGATCATGGCGTTGGGAATTTGCTTCACGCTGTTGATCGCGGGCACGGATCTTTCAGCCGGACGCATGGTCGGACTTGCTTCAGTCATATCGGCCTCGATGCTTCAGACAGCGACATACGCGAACAGATTTTTCCCGGATCTGCCGCAGGTTCAGCTTTGGATGCCGATAGTGATCGCGATCGTTGCGTGTATGATCTTCGGAGCGTTGAATGGCTTCTTGGTTGCGAAATACGACATGCACCCGTTCATTGCGACATTGGCGACTCAGGTTATTATCTACGGAGCTTGCTCGCTGTACTTCGACATGCCGCCCAACAACTCGCAGCCTATCGGAGGTATTCGTCCTGACTTCGCGCAGATTGGCCAGATGAGATTGCTGTCGGGAATATATCAGGGCTTCCCGGGGATTTCGATCTTGATCCCGATCGCTGTCGTAATTTGCATAGTGATCTGGTTCATTCTGAACAAGACAGTGTTCGGCAAGAACGTCTACGCCATTGGCGGCAACAGGGAGGCGGCAGTCGTCGCGGGTATCAACGTCTTCAGGAACATCATGGGGATCTTTATTCTTGCGTCGTGCCTCTACGGTATCGCGGGAGTTCTCGAAGCTGCGCGTACGGCCGGAGCCACGAACAACTACGGCAACGGTTACGAGCTTGACGCTATCGCGGCTTGCGTCGTCGGCGGTGTATCACTGAGCGGCGGTATCGGTAAGGTCGGCGGCATCGTGATGGGCGTGTTGATCTTCACGATCATTCAGTACGGTCTTCAGTTCATCAACGTCTCGCCGATGTGGCAGCAGGTCATCAAGGGCGTAATCATCGCGGTGGCTGTTGCGATCGACCTCACGAAGTATCGCAGGAAGTAATCAAGGCCGCGCCCTCAACTCCCCCACCCGCCCACCCTGAGTTTCGGGCGCGAAGAGCAAAAAAATCGCCCTCTGCCAATTGACAGAGGGCTTTTCGTTTGTCCTTTTATCTCTTCAAGTTCACGACTTCTTCGAGTATCTGATCGCTCACCGTAACCGTGCGGGCGTTGGCCTGGAAACCTCTCTGCGCGATGATCAGGTGAGTGAACTCTTCCGTCAGGTCGACATTCGACATCTCAACGTACTGCGACATGATCGAGCCTTTGCCGTTCGTCGTCGCGCCGTCGATATTCGGATTGCCGGAGTTGACTGACGCTCTGAACATCGTGTTGCCGACCTTCTCAAGCCCTTGCTCGTTAGTGAACGTCGCAAGCACCACGCGATAAAGCGGAATGTTCACGCCGTTGTCGTACGCGCCAGTGATGAGGCCGTTCTGAGCCACGGAATAATTCTTCAACACGCCCATCGTGTAGCCGTCCTGATACACCGGCTTCGTCGTCGTCTCTGAAGCGAACTGAGTTACGCCATCGAGAGCCGAGCCGCCGCTTCCAACTCCGCCGCCAAAGTTCAACGTCAAGACGCTGTTCGGCTGACCGTTGAGGCTGAACGGGATCGTAAGCTCGACTTCCGCGTTGGGGTATCTGTCGTTGCCGTCTCCACGTCTCTGCGGAGAGTCCGTGCCCGTCACGGCGTTGCTGATGCGGCCTGAGCCGTCAAATTCGATTTCGCCCGAGCTTGGGGACGGAATGACATTCGACAACACGTCCTCGCCAAATTCATTCTGCTCAACGAGGAAAGCTTCCCAGCGCCAGCGGTTCTCAGTGATCTTCTTGAATGTAACTTCGAGCGTATGCTCCTTGCCGTTGTCGTCGTAGATCGTGAGCTTCGTCGCGTGATAGCCGCCCTGATACACTGTGCCCTGAGCGTTCCATTTGTTCGCCGGGTCATCGAGGTTCTGAGCCTGCTCGAAGACGAGCGTGTCGGTCTTGCTCGATGTGCTGCTCGACTGTCCGGCACTGATTCGGAAGTTCGCCGCGCCCCAATCGGCATCATCAACGATCCTGTAGCCTAACGGCGCATCATCGTTGACCGAGTCCCACTCGACGCTATCGAAAGTTCCATCAGCGTTGAAGTAGACAGTCGCGTCAAGTTTATGCACGGCCGCCGTGCTGTCATCTCCGTCGCCATTGCACAGACCGTAATACCACAGCGTCATCTTTGATGAAGTCTTCGAAAGCTCAGAAGGCGCGCTGTTGCCGACTGTGATGCTCTCGTCAAATTCGGCGATGAAGTTATACGGGCCGACATGCGTGGGATCCTCATCACCTTCAAGCGTGGAGTTGCCCTCAAGCTGGAAGCTCGTGTATTTCATGTTGTCCTTGATGTTGTACGT
>JAFSJO010000099.1 GCA_017449415.1 Synergistaceae bacterium | reverse complement strand
TAGTCCGCGCCCTCTTTCAATATTCGAGCCGCGCTGTCGGCTTTGAGGTACAATCCCGCGTCATCGTCAGACGGCCCGGAGATTATCAAGGGAGTTCGAGCCTCGTCAATCAGTATCGAGTCGACCTCGTCAACGATGCAGAAGCTGTGGCCGCGCTGAACCATCTCGCCAGCACTCATGACCATGTTGTCGCGCAGATAATCGAAGCCGAACTCGCTGTTCGTTCCGTATGTTACGTCGGCCATGTACGCGGCGATCCTTTCGTCGTTGGGCATGTATGGATAGATGACCCCGGCTCTGAGTCCGAGGAAGTTATACACCGGACTCATCCACTCAGCGTCTCTCTTGGCCAAGTAGTCATTGACGGTTACGAGATGAACTCCCTCGCCTTTCATGGCGTTCAACACGACAGCGAGCGGAGCTACGAGGGTCTTGCCTTCTCCCGTCTTCATCTCAGCAATGCGCCCATCGTGAAGAGCCATGCCGCCTATCAATTGAACGTCGTAATGTCGAAGTCCGATAGTTCTCTCCGAGACCTCACGAACAATCGCGAAGACCTCCGGCAGCAGATCGCCAAGAATTTCGGAATTTTCGCCGACCTGAGTCCTAAGCTCCGCGAAGCGTGATTTTATTTCATCGTCAGTCTTTGAATGAACGTCTTCCGAATATGAATTGACGATATCGACGAGAGCCGAATATTTTTTCAAAGCGTTCTCGTTTGGGTCTAAGCCTAAAAATTTTTTGATGTTGTTGAAAAACATAAATATCTCCTGCTGAAAAATTTTGTGAGGGTATCACGAATTAAATTACCTCCCCGCGAAAGGGAGGCTTCCTTTTTATTTTATCTTTCTGTAATCTCCGCTCGGGCTGTAGGTGTAAGTCTCAGCTTTCTTGGCTCGCGGGTTCACAACTCCGAGATCCTGCCCGTTCAAGATGACCTGCGCCGCTGTCGGTCTGCCGAACACGACACGAGCATCTTCTTTCAAATCCCACCGCATAACCTCACCGCGCTTCAACGTCCTTCGATACACCGGAGCTGCATCACCGAATGCGACACTGAGCCACACGTCATTCACGGCGTGAATTTCAAGCGAAGGCGTGATCTCCGGCTCAGGCTCGGCCTCAGGCTCTTCAGAGACGACATCATCGGAGATCGTAACGTCCTCGACACTAACGTTAATGTCAACGTCGCCCGAAACCTCCTGAGAGATCCCGCCGCCTCCGTTGAAGTTAAAGAGCTTTAGATTTTTGAAGTCGATCCCGCCGTTCCTGATGGCGTACCAGACATATGCGCCCGTCCCAATGAGAGCGGCTATCAGCACGAGGAACAGCCCGGCGTGTGAAGCTGACTTGAAACCCTCCGGGACTGATGAGCCGTTGCCGAGAATGTTGCCCATGTTGCGAGCTACGTTCTCTTTCTCTTTCTTGGCTGACGGCCTGCTGTGGTCATTGTGGTCGATCTGTTCATTGAAGTCTTCGAGCAGATCCTCCGCGCCGATGACCTTTAGATACGTTCGTATGAAGCCCTTGACGTAAACAGGCTCGGGGAAGTCCGTGTAATCTCCCTCTTCAATGCCGCGCAGATATTCCGGCCTGATCCGCGTACGATCGAAGACAGCTTCGAGGGTCATTCCGGCATTCTCGCGGCGTTCTGTTACAATGCGCCCCAACTCTCTGAGCGCGTCCTCACGTTCATTCAAAATCTTTCAAAGCCTCCTCTATAGCGTCTCTTGCCTTTGACAGCCACGCGGCCGAGTCTTCGCTCTTGAAGACGGCACTGCCTGCGACAATGGCATCACAGCCGGCAAGGACTGCTTGCGTTATATTATTTTCGTTGATACCTCCGTCAATTTCAATTAGGTAATTATATTTATGGACAGCTCGGAGGCTCACAAGCTCGCGGACTTTGTTAAGCGAACTCGCAATGAACTTCTGACCGCCGAAGCCGGGCGTTACCGACATGACCAGAACAAGATCCGCAAGCTCAAAGATGCTCTCGTCAATGCTCGAAATCTTCGTCGGAGGGCACAGCGCGACCCCAGCTCTCAACCCGGCATTTTTTATTTTCATGAGCGACGCATGGAGCAGGTGTCCTTCAGTCTCGGCGTGTATCGTGATCAATGACGAGCCGGCCTCAATGAACTGTGGCAGGATCACGTCGAGATTATCTACCATGAGATGCGTGTCAATGAACGAGCCGGGGTAATATCGCCTGAGCGCAGCGGCGTACTCCGGGCCAAAAGATAAATTCTTCACGAAATGTCCGTCCATGATGTCGAGGTGCAACCAGTCGTGTCTGTCTTCGAGCGAGGCGATCGCGCCGGAGATGTTCAAAGGGTTTGCGCCTAACAGCGACGGAGCTAAGAAAATTTTCCTCATCGTTGTTTCTCCTGCCACACGAACTCGCCGCCAAGATATATGCTGATGACGCACTCCTGAGAGTAGCTCGCTGTCGTGTTGATGTTCTCGCCGCCTCGTACTTGCCTGTTCATGACCTCTCTGCGGCCGTTGGGGTCGGTGATCTCGATCTTCAAGTCCATGGGCTTAGCTAGCGGCGGGACAGGGTAACGGATCCTAGCGGTCTTTGAACCTCCTGACGAGGTCGCGGCCGGAGTGCTTGGCTGCTGTGCTGGCTGCGAGGTTGCGGGAGAGCTTGCCGGGGTCGATGTGTTCGTTGAAGCTGATCGCCCGGTGTTGGAAGCTGTCGCGCTGGGTCGTGAGGTCTGAGCCGTCCTCGTGAGTGCGCTCACGTCGTAGTCATCGCCAATGAAAACTTAGTCTTCACCGCCGACATTCACGCTTACATTCCTGTTATTGCTGCTGTCGCTGTTGGGAGTCGAAGCTGTCGTTTGCGTCGCGGCTGGCTCTTGAGTCTTCGAGGCTGTGTTGCGCGGTGTTGTTACTGTTCCGTTAGCTGTCTGTCGCGTTGAAGTCTTCGAGTCTGCGTCCGAATATCCCGCAGGTCGTCGCTGTGTCGCGAGTTTCAATATGACACCCTGCCCCGTCCTCATGCTCGTACCTGCGCCGGGCTTCGTCTCGATGGCCAGACCCTCGGGCAGCAGCGGGCTGTAAACTCTATCGACGGCCTGAACTCTCACTCCGGCAGTTTCAAGAACATTGCGAGCTTCCTCTTCGGTCATTCGATTGACATCAGGGACGGTTACGCCCTCGGGTTGAGCTGTCCCGGCCTGCACAAGCAGATCAATCTTTCGACCCGAAGCTACATTTGCAGGAGATGCGGGGCTTTGAGCTATGACTGTCCCGGCTTTCGCGTCAGGTTCGTTAATTTTGATGACATCACCGAGCAGGAAGCCCTGAGCCTTAATCTCCTCCTGAGCCTTAGCGAGTGTCTTGCCTTTAACGTCCGGCACGGGGTGAAGCTCTCCGCCTTGGCTGACATGCAACAGAACGACTTGCCCTCGTCGAAGTTCTTGGCCGGGCTGAGGAGACTGCGCTATGACACGTCCTTCCGGCATTGTCGAGGCCACAGGCTCAAACTGAATTACGAGACCGAGCCGCTCAGATTCGGAGACAGCGTCAGCTCGCGAGCTTCCAACGAAATTCGGGACTTCGGACTTACCCTCGGGCTTCAAGAATATCGTGTAGACAGCTATAGCTCCCGAGGCGAAGATCGTAACGACAACCAAGAACACAATCAAGCCGATGATACCGCCCTTGCGCCGCATGGCTCACGCCTCCCCTTTCATGAACGTTTCAGTTAGATGTTTCAAAGCCTCGGAACCTTTCAGCTTTTCGTTCTCTCTTGCGTAGTCGAGCGTTGTCTTTCCGTCGCGATCAGTCGCCCTAGCGTCAGCCCCGGCTTCGATGAGCGTCTCGACCATCTCGGGAGTGTTCCATCGCGCCGCGAGCATGAGAGCATTAGCCCCGGAATTTGTTTTCACATCGTCGGCTCCGGCATCTATTAAGATATTCACAGCTTCGGGAGTGTTGAACTGCGCTGCGTACAACAGAGCCGTCATTCCGTTGCTGTCCCTGGAGTTTATGTCAGCTCCGGCGTCTAAGATAACTTTTATAACGTCGGGAGTGTTTTTGTTCGCGGCACCGAGTAGAGCGTTGAGACCGTCGTAGCGTCGTGCGTTCACGTCCGCGCCTGCGTCAATCATGAGCTTCATGACCTCGGCGGTGTTCGTGGTCGATGCCCACATCAGAGCCGTGTTGCCGTCGTAGGACTTCGCGTTTATGTCAACGCCGCAATCAATCAAATATTTCACAACGTCGGGCGTGTTCCTCATGGCCGCATAGAACAGAGCCGTCCCCCCGTCGACCTCTTTGGCCGCAGGATTGATGCCCGAAGCTACGGCGGCTTTGATCTCTTCGAGGGTGCCTGACCGGCAAAGTTCCATGAAATTTTGTTCTTTAACCTTCTTGAATGTTGCCAAAAAATTTTCCTCCTAAATCGAATTATCTCTTCATTATCAGCGAGCAGTAGAAACCGTCAAGCCACGCATTACACGGCATTATGTACAGCCCGTAAGGTCTGCCGCGCTTGAATGCCGCCCCGTGAAGATCGAACATGCTCGAGATCTCCGCGCACTCCGGGTGAGCCGTCAAAATCTCCGCGACGACGTTTTCATTCTCCTGACGCAGGAGACTGCACGTTATATATAGAACATTCCCGCCGGGCTTGCATAACGTTACAGCGCGTTCCAACAATTTTTTCTGAGTCGCTGTGATCGCGTCGAATTTCTTCCAGTCGAGCCGCCACTTCGACTCGGGCTTTCTGTTCCATGTCCCTGAGCCTGAGCATGGCGCATCAAGCATCACGAACGAGGGAGCTTCATCAGGTTCAAGCGTGAGAGCGTCGCCAGTCTTTAAGGTTGCCCGGTCGCTGACGCGGAGTCGTTCAAGCTCACTCGCCGCACTCTTGGAACGTTTCTCGGACAGCTCCCAACCCTCTAGCGTAGCGTCCTTACATTCCTGCAATATCTGCCCGGCCTTGACACCTCGCCCCGAACACATGTCCAAGATCATGCCGCGACCTGAATAAAATTTCTTCACGAGCGAGGCCGCTATGATCGAGCTTTCGGACTGGACACTGCACAAGCCATCACTGAAGCCCGGAAGCTCCGTCGGTAGGAAACTTTCATTGAGGCGTATAGCGTCGGAGATGTCGGACTTGAAAGCGCGGATATTCTTCTCTTCGAGGAGCTTCAACAGCGCGTCAGGGTCTTGCGTCCTCACTGACGAATACGACGGGAGCGCGAACATGTCAAAGATCTCGAACAGCTCTGCCCGGCTCCATGCTCTCACCCAACCCGATACGAACCATAACGGCACGCCTGCGATCAAAGCTCGATCATCAAGCGACGAAGATTTCTTTAGCCTGTCGAGGATCTCCGCGCCGCCCTCGTTGACCTTTCGCAGCACAGCGTTGACGAGAGATATATATTTCTGGTTCTCTTTGTTCCTCTTTAATGTCTCGATGATGCCGTTGATGAGGACACCCTCGGAGAACCGCCGAAGCTCCATGAGGCCTCCCGTCCCCGTCAGCACAGCCGCGTAAACCTGAGCCGGAAGCTTCTCGACAGACCTCAGGAACGTCCCCGCGACCTTGCCCCAAAGTTCACGCCGCCTCATCACGATGTAGATTAAAGACGAGGCCAGCGAGATATCAGGAGCTTTCATCTTCTCTCGGTCAGCGAGCTTGCGAAGACTTTCCGACGCGAAGCCTTTGTTATCAGTCAGAACTTTCAGAGCCGCTTCAATCCCGCGCAATTAGTTACGCCTCCGAGATCTTGCAATCAGCAACATTCTAACCAACGTCAGAGCCGAGGTCAGAGCCGCCGCTATGTATGTCCAGGCTGCCGCTGTCAAAACTTTCTTCGCACCCGCCAGCTCGTCCGGCGCAAGCGTGTGAGTCTGTTCGAGGAGCGTCAAAGCTCGCGAGCTTGCGTTGATCTCAACGGGGAGCGTGATGAGATGGAACGCTAACGCCGCCGTGAAGAGCATGATCCCTATTGTAACGAGGGTCGAGTTAGCCATCATGAGGCCAAGCACGAACAGCGGAGTCGATGCGCTCGTGGCGATGTTCACGACCGGGACGATCGAGTTTCGCATGATGAGCGGCGAATACATTTCCATATGCTGAATGGCGTGTCCGGCCTCGTGAGCCGCAACTCCAATCGAGGCTATGCTCCGGCTGCCGTAGACATCATCTGAAAGGTTTAGAGTCTTCTTTGTGGGGTCGTAGTGATCCGTGAGGGATCCGCTGACGTGATTTATTGGCATTGTCGGCATACCGTAGAGGCTCAGCAAGTTCCTCGCGACGCTGTCGGCCGTAACGTTCCCGCGTGCCATGACGCGGCTGTAGGTTGCGAAGGTTGATTTCACTCTTGACTGCGCCCACATCGAAAGCAACAGAGCCGGGATAACTATAATAATCGTGGGGTCGAGCCCGTAGCCATAACCTAACATTGAAACAATTTCCTCCCTAAAAATTTTTGAGGTAATTATAGCAGTCAGCAATGTTAGAATGTTGCAATCTTCAATAAGGGAGGCTTTATTCATGAAATTTATTCTTATGGTGGTCATGTTGGTGATGTTATCGTCTAGTGCATTCGCGAGCGACGAGTTCGTATTGGTGAAGGGCGGAAAGTTTTTGATGGGCAGCCCGAGTTCCGAGAACTGGCGAAGTGATGACGAGCTTCAGCACGAGGTGGCACTCAATGACTTCTATATCGCGCGCTACGAAGTTACTCAGTCGGAGTATCAGGCGTTGATGAACGGCAACCCGTCGAGCTTCTACGGACGCAACAAACCCGTCGAGAATGTAACGTGGCTCGAAGCGATCCTGTTCTGCAACGCCAAGAGCGCGACCGAGGGTCTGACCCCGGCCTACACGATCGAGGGCAGCAAAGTTACGTGGGACTTGTCATCGAGCGGCTATCGACTTCCGACCGAAGCCGAGTGGGAATACGCGTGCCGCGCCGGGACTTCGACACCTTTCAACCTCGAACACTCAATCGGAGCTGACGAAGCGAACTTCTATGGCCATTACCCGTATGAGATCGAGGAGAATTATTTCTCTCAGAGCAAACTCTCGACCAAGCCGGGGATCTATCGCGCCGAGACCGTCGACGTGGGGAGCTTCGCGCCGAACAAGCTCGGACTGTACGACATGCACGGCAACGTCGGCGAATGGTGCTGGGATATCTACGCGCCATACTCGACGGAAGCTAACGAGCCTACAGGCCCGGCCACCGGCACGAGACGAGTCAATCGCGGAGGCGGCTGGAACGATTTCGCCAAGAACATGCGCTCGGCTTACAGGGCTGCGGCACCTCAGGAGCGGAGGCTCTATAACGTCGGCTTCAGGCTTGCTTACGGAGCTGTCGGCACCGGGCTCGTAACCTCGCAGGCTGTGCAGGAGACTCCGGGCAAGGGCAAGAACATTCTGATCGCGTACTTCACATGGAGCGGCAACACGCAGGGCATAGCTTACGAGATCCAGAGACAGACTGGCGCGGAGATATTTGAGATTGAGCCGGAGGCTGCGTACTCGGAGAATTACAACACTGTGCTGAGGGAAGCTCAGAGGGATCAACGCAGACAGGCGAGGCCGAAGCTGAAGAGCCACGTGAAGAATTTTGATCAGTATGACATCATCATGCTCGGCTATCCGAACTGGTGGGCTTCGATCCCAATGCCGATAGCCTCGTTCCTTGAAGAGTACGACTTCTCGGGGAAAGTCATCATGCCGTTCTGCTCGCACGGAGGCGGACGCTTCGGACAGACTTTGACGGCGATAGCGAAACTCGCGCCCAACGCGTTCATAGCTGACGGGCTTTCGGTTCATTACTCCGGCGGCGGAGCCTTGAAAGACGACGTAGCGAAGTGGCTGAAGGCTGGCGGTATGTAGCGATGTTAGACAAGATTTTTGACGTAATGTTTTCGTCGGGCGGCTGGCAGTTCCTCGGGGCGTATCTCTGGGGAATGGCCAGCGTTCTTTTAAGTCCGTGCGGGATCTCGCTGGTTCCGTTGGTCGTGAGCTACATCGAGAACACGGACACGCCCACACGCAAGAGAGCTTTCATAGTCTCGTGCGCGTTCTCGCTTGGAATAATCTTTAACCTGAGCCTCGTGGCTTTCATAACGTCGGGGCTTGGCCTCTTGCTCGGCGGCTATGAGAAATATTTGACGCTGTTTGTGGCATTCGTGTTCATTGTGATGGGGCTTCACCTCACCGGGCTGATCCACGTGAAAATTTTTTCGCTCGGCCCGAGAGCTAAGGGGACGGAGGCGCAAACTCTCAAAGGCGCGGTGATACTCGGGATCGTCTCGGGGCTAGCCGTGGGGCCGTGCAGTATCGCTTACGTGAGTCCGGTGCTGTCGCTTGCAATGTCGCAGGCTTCGTTCATGTTGGTGATCGCGTACGCGCTTGGATATAGCACAGTGCTGGTGGCGGCGGGGACGTTTGCTCAGATGTTCGCGTCGTTCCTCCAGAGCGAGAGAGGCGACAAGATACTTCGAGCCGTGAATATCCTCTGCGGGGTCGCGTTGATCGCGGGCGGAATTTATTTCATTTACGAAACTCTGATAATATAATCTAACAAAATCCAAAAATCCAAAGGAGATAACATCATCATGAAAGTCATTTCGACATCGAAGGCTCCCGGAGCTATTGGCCCCTACTCGCAGGGTTACGAGGCTGGCGGGTTCGTTTACACGTCCGGACAGATCCCCCTCAACCCCGAGACAGGCTCGATCCCCGAGGGCATAGCCGCGCAAGCGGAACAGAGCTGCAAGAACGTCGGAGAGATCCTCAAAGCCGCGGGGGTCGACTTTGCGAACGTCATCAAGACAACTTGCTTCCTCGCCGACATGGGAGACTTCGCCGCGTTCAATGAAGTCTACGCGAAATTCTTCACGTCGAAGCCAGCTCGTTCGTGTGTCGCGGTCAAGACGTTGCCCAAGAATGTTCTGTGCGAGGTCGAGGCCGTCGCAGTGAAGGAGTGAACGCCATGATAAAGCTGAATAACATCTTCGTGAAGTTCGGGGAGTTCGAGGCTCTTAAAGACATCAATGTCCACGTCAGGGAGGGACAGTTCTTTACGTTCTTGGGGCCGTCAGGCTGCGGCAAGACGACGACGCTGCGAACGATCACGGGCTTCATTGAGCCGACAAGCGGCACGGTCTTGATGAAAGGCAACGACATCACTCACGTGCCAATCGAGAAACGAAACATCGGGATCGTCTTCCAGTCTTACGCTCTGTTCCCGACCATGACGGTCTACGACAACATAGCTTTCGGCTTGAAGATCAAGAAGCTCGGCAAATCCGAGATCGACTCGAAAGTTCGAGACATCGCCGGCAAGGTCGACCTGTCAGCCGAGCAGCTCGAAAAGGCCGTGAGCCAGCTCTCGGGAGGTCAGCAGCAGCGAGTTGCCATAGCCCGCGCTCTTGTTACAGGCCCGGCGATCATCTGCATGGACGAGCCTTTGAGCAACCTCGACGCGAAGCTCCGTGTACAGCTCCGCAACGAGTTGAAGAAGATGCAGCGCGAGTTCGGCATCACGACGATCTATGTTACGCACGACCAAGAGGAAGCTCTGACGCTCTCGGACTGTATCGCAGTATTCAACAAAGGCATCATCGAGCAGATCGGCAACCCCAACGACATCTACAACAATTCCAAGACTGAGTTTGTCGCGAACTTCATCGGGGACATCAACAAGCTGGAGCCGGAGCTTCTCAGCGCGGCCGGGCTGAACCTTTCGGAGGGTCAGAACCACTTCATCAGGCTCGAACGGATTCACGTAGACCGCGAGGGAGACTCGGGAGTTGAGGGAGTGATCGAGAGCCAAGAGTATTACGGCCTGTACATCAAGTACTATATCAAGGTCGGCGGGCAGGTCTTGAAGGTCATTGAGAAGAATGACGGCGTGAGGATCTACAACCCCGGTGAGAATGTCAGGGTGATCATCAGACCCGAGGACATCATGTCCTACGAGAGGACGTGAGGGGCATGAAAAGATTTCTTTACGCGCTTGTGTTGATGCTTGCTGTTGCGTCAGCGTCCTATGGAAGTGAGCCGCAGGAGATTTACGTTAGAAAGGACGTTTTTGACGCAAGGATGGAAGCCTTCTTCGCACGCATGGATAACAACATTGCAGAGTTATCAGCCAAGATCAACCAGTTGGACGCGAAGATCAGTAACCTAAACGACAAAGTCGATCAGAATTTCACCGTGTTGAATGACAAAATCGACAAAAATTACGCGGCTCTCAACGATAAGATCGACAAAAATTACGCGGCTCTCAACGATAAGATCGATAGAAATTACGCGGCTCTCAACGATAAAATCGACAAAAATTACGCGGCTCTCAACGATAAGATCGATAGAAATTACGCGGCTCTCAATGACAAGATCGATGTTGTTTCTACAAATGCGAATGACAGAATCTCCGATTTGAGAAACGGGATCTATCTTTGGATGGTCTTTTTGGGGATAATTTTCTCCCTGCCGTTTATCAGTAAATGGTTTGAAAATCGAAAATCGCAGGTTGCGTCGATCACTCGCGAAGAATTTTTGAAAGTTGTCGAACGTCTTGACCTGCTTCAGGCTCAGTTAGGAAGGTGAGGGGCATGAAAAATAATTCTTTCGACGCTGGCTTCATCGCGAAGATTTTCGGCTTCGTCCTGTTCGTGTATCTGTTCATGGGCTTCATGGTTATGCCGTGCATAAACACACTCGCTTCGATCTTCACGACTCGAAACGCGACAGGGCTCCCGGAGCCGTGGGCTGTCATAAAATTTTTCCTCGCAGGTACGATGCCGCTGTTCGTGTGGAACTCTTTGAAGCTCGCTGTGTGTCTGGTCATCACCGTCAACATAGTTGGAATAAGCATCGTGTTGCTGACGGAGTACTTTGACATCAAGGGCGCGAATATTCTCCGCATGGGTTACATGACGACGCTTATATATTCGGGCGTTGCGTTGGTTACTGGCTATCAGTTCCTCTACGACTCCAACGGCATGATGACGACGTGGCTGTCGCAGATGTTCCCGCTGATGAATAAGCAATGGTTCTCAGACTTCAACGCGGTTCTGTTCACAATGACATTCGCGTGTACGTCCAACCATGCGCTGTTCCTACGTAACGCGATCCGCGGGATTGACTACAACACTGTCGAGGCCGCTAGAAATTTGGGAGCGAGTCCTTTCAAAGTTCTGTTCAAGGTCGTGATGCCGACGCTGCTCCCGACGCTGTTCTCGCTGACGGTCATGACGTTCATAACGGGCTTGTGCGCTATGTCAGCTCCGACGCTGCTCGGCTACAACTCCATCAACCCGGAGATCGTCAGGCTCGCGGGGTCGAGTGCAGCTGACGAGTCGTTCCCTCAGGCTCGTGCGGCGTTGCTGAGCGTCATCTTGGCGATGTTCACGATAATATTGCTGAGCGTCCTCAACCATTACGAGCGCAAAGGTCATTACCTCTCAGTCTCGAAGACGAAGGCCAAGCTCGTGAAACAGAAAATCAACAGTCCGTTCTGGAATATCGCGGCGCATGTCTACGCTTACATATTATTCATCATCTACATGACTCCGGTCGTGATGATCGTGTTGTTCTCGTTCCAGAATTATCCGGCAATACGTTCAAAGATGCTGAACTTCTCCGACTGGACGCTGATAAATTACTTCGGGACACAAAACTACGAGTACATGACCTCGCGAGGGAGATTAAGGACTCGAGTCGGCTCGATCTCGGGAGTTTTCTCGAACGCTGACGCGGTTGGCGGTATCCGGCTGTCGTTCATAATGTCGGCGGTGGCGGCTGCGCTGGCGTGCGTGATCGTCGTGCTGGCGGTGTCGTACATCTTCAAACATCGCAACAAGATGCGTGCGCTTGTAACAGAGAGCTGCTTGCTGTTCCCGTGGCTGTTGCCTACGATATTAATCTGCTACTCGTACAGAATATTCTTCAATCGCGAAGTCTGGTACGTGTTCGGGAACAATTTATATTGGCGCGAGAACGTGAGATTTTTAATCATAATGGCGTACACGGTTACGAAGCTGCCGTTTGCTCTGCGAATGATCAAGGCGGCATTCTACGCGATTGATGACGAACTCGAAGAGGCCGCGAAGAATTTGGGCGCGTCTCCGGTGTATACGTTCCTGAAAGTCAAATTGCCGATTATATTGCCGAGCGTGCTGGCGGTGTTTGCGCTGAACTTCAATGCGCTGTTCACGGAATACGACATGGGCGCGACGTTCCAATCATCATACGGCAAGACATACGCAATGATCATTCAGAACATGACGATGGAAGAGGGGCGCGAGGGCTACAACATCAACGCTTCGGGACGAAGATGCGCTTCGACGGTCTTTATAATGATCGTGTCGGGGATAATCCTGTATCTTGTCTACGGGGTCGGAGCTAGGGATCTCGGCGAGAGGCTCGAAGCTCGGAAACGTTGGAAGAGACGCTGGGCACGGCTGACGGGTAAACGTCTTTAGGGTTTCAGCCGCGTCCCCACCCACCCACCCGACGCGGCTGAAATTTGATTTTTTTAATCTCGGCTTCGTCCTCGTGAGTGAGCTGTGTGAGCGAGGTTAGGGGCGGTTTCTGTAGTTGCAAATGTAGTTGAAAAAGTCTCTCGCTTCATCAACGAGAGACTTCATTGTTGTCGAATTTTAATTTTTTGGTCGGGACGAGAGGATTCGAACCTCCGACCCCCTGCACCCCATGCAGATGCGCTAGCCAGACTGCGCTACGTCCCGTAACACTCGCAACATTTTAGCGCATTTTTCCCCCACGTCAAGTTAATTTAGATTTCGCGCTTCATGATGACAAAGAAGACATTCGGGTCAAAAGTCGTCCTGACCGCGAAAATCTCCGAGACCTCCCAGCCGTCTTTGCCATACTGGTTCAAAAGCTCCTCGACCTTCTCAGTCTTCCCGGCGGCCTCCTTCGGCTTCTGGAGCGACGTCAGAGACCCCAAGGGCACGATCTTATATTCAAACTGAGCGGCCGAAGCCGTGAACGCAAACCCCAAAGTCAAACACAAAGCAAGCAAAAATTTCTTCAAAGCTAACGCCTCCTTAATTGGTGTTGTCAAGAATTACGCCAACTGCCACGGCGACTTTGTAAATGATGTCGACCGTATCTTTCACTGCTTCTAAGCTCGTGCGATCAAGATACTTGACAGGTACAACGATCGTGTCGCCCGGCTCGATCTTCGCCGAATAACCTCGCGGAGCTTTCCACATCTTAGACGAAAGCATCGAGGTGCTGCGGGTCAGTCGTATCGTCGTGCCGTCGCTCTTCAACAGATATAACATGCGTTTGTGAGCGTTCTTCAAAGCTCCGCCGGCCGCGCTGATGTAGGCGTTGATGCCCATGTTCGGGTGGTAGATGTGGCTCGATGAAGCATAGACCGCGCCCATGATGTTCACAGTCAAAGGAGTCTCGGGGATCCTCAACGTGTCGCCGTCCTGAAGCTGACAGTCCCACGCCGTTCCAATGAGGTTCTGAGGCGAGTCGATCTTGGTGATTACACGTCCGATTATGTCAATCTCTCGCAAGCTGTTGATGAGCTGTCTGCGCCGCTGAAACTCCGCGTTCTGAGCGTTAGCTTCGCCACTCGCCCCGGTTGCCGTGTTCTGCACCGACTGAAGCAAATCTCTCTCCATTTGGTCAGCCATTCGATCCAGAGCCAACCTCTGCTCTTGTGCGACGCTTCGACGAGTGAAGACCGCCCCGCGCAGGAACGCTTTCGACGTAAAACCGCCCGCACGTGTCAGCAAGTCCGAAAGTCTCTCGCCCTGGAACATCGCGTAGCTCCCGGGTCTCTTGACCTCGCCGGTTATCGTAACTCGCAGCTGCTGTTTCCACTCCGGGATCACCATGACCGTAATCTGGTCGTTGTCTTCGAGCGTTATGTTGTTCATCGGGTCGCCTTGAAGAGCCTGCGCTATGTTGATGGTGAAACGTTCATTGACGGGACCTTCGAGCGACGGCGTAACTCTCGTAACCTCGGCGGTGTCGGAGGCAGTCGGCTGCAAACCTCCGGCGCGATTGATGAGATCCGCAACTGTCGTTCGACCCGGGGTTATCGCGTACGTGCCCGGCTTCCACAACGAGCCTTCGATCCTCGCGATTGTCGACACGTTATTGATTGGGAACAGTCGGATAATGTCGCCGTCATGAAGCTCGGAATTTTCAAATTCAGACAGCGAACCTTCAAAGGCACTGACATACGAGTTTCTTAAAATTCTGAAATACTGAACGCGCCCAGCGAACGTCCGCGAGTTCATGCCGCCGATGATGTAGAGCAGATCTTGAACTCTGGTAGTCCCGTTGATCTCGTAGATGCCGGGCTTCTGAACCTCACCCGCAACTCCGACGAGCGCCCCGACCGGCGGAATGTAAATCACGTCTCCAGCCTGCAGCCTCGCGTCCTGAGTTTTGTCGCCGCGCATCAGCATTGCGTACATGTCAAACACCGCAACAGTCTTGCCGCCACGCTTCAGTTCGATATTTCGCAAACTCCCGTTAGGTGCCGGGCCTCCCGAAGCTAAAAGAGCGTTGACGAGTGTCGAGAATGATGAGATCGTATAAGCTCCTGGCCGTCGCGCATTGCCCGTTACGTATACCATGATTGAGCTTACTTTGCCCATCGAAAGGTTCATTTGGAAGCCCGTGTAGTAGCGATTGAGCCGCGAGTGAATGAGGCGCTCTGCCTCCGCCATCGTGTAGCCCGCGAGCCTGACCGTGCCGATATGCGGGATTGCAGCCATGCCGTCGCGATTGACTGTGAAGTTGAAAAATCCCTCCTCCGGGATCCCCCAGACGGTCAAAGTCATCTCATCGCCGACACCGATCCTGTAATCCTGAGTTACGGGCGCGGACTCCATTGGCGCGAATGATGCCGACGAACGTTTGAAGAATGACATTCCGTAGCGCGGTATCCGCCTGAAGAGCTGGTTCATTGTGTTCTGTTCGTTCTTCGAGTTCAAAATCTGATCGAACATTTTGTTAATCTCGTCGTCAGTGAGCGGGATATCGTCCGAGGTCAGCGGCTCGTCGTAATAATCCGGGTATCGGCTCATGATGTCCGGCCGCGAGTCCTCTATGAGCTGCGGTGTCGACGTGGTGCTCTGATAATTCCCGTAACTCCCAAATGGCCGAGGCTGCGGAGTTGTCTGTTGATTGCCCTGATTGCCCGCGGTGGCGGCGTGAGCAACCTGAGCCATCACGAGCAGCAACAGCAACAGCGAAACAAAAATTTTTCTGCACTTAAAATTCATTTTCACTCCTCTTTCCTGTCAGATTTAGTGGAATATATATTCAAGAAGGCTCGTTTTGATCTGGGAGTCTTCGTATTGCCCGTCCTCGTATGAGCAGTACTCGCGCAACAGTCTCTCAACATTCCGCTTCATTGCCACCGGCCTGAGCTGGTTCATCATGCGCTCCGGCGTTCGGATCGACGCACCCTCGCGGCCTGACTCCATATAATATGTTGAAAGAATGTTCGTGTCCTGCTCCCATATGTGCGAGCTAGAGTTGCCGAACATAGTCCCGAACCACTTCTCGGCCGGAATTTCGAGATGAACTCCCGCGAGCGTGAAATCTCTGTTGGGCGCGTGTCTGTCCGCGTCGATGGCCCAGAAGCCGATCGCTGTGTCGTCCCAATGGCGCGTGATCTCGTACTTGAAGCCCTTATCTCTGTCGACGTATTGACCATAGGAGAGATTGACATCAAGATCGAGATCCGTGAAGTGATAGCCGGCCTGAAGCCAACCCGTCGGATACCATTCCTTGTTCGTCGGAACGTCGTAAGTTCGTCCGCGATAGAACCTGTAAACGCCCTCGGTGAGACCTGCGAACGAGTAAGGATCTCTGTCATGGAATGCCGCGAGCCTCGCTCCGACCCACCAGTTGCCGCTCTCGCTGTAGTATCTCGCCCACACGTTCGAGCCGAACCAGATTTCATTAAGATAGCCCGCGTCGGCGAAGAACCAAGCTCGGCCGTTGTTCATGAACTTATTCGCGTAGGTTACGCCAGCCTTTTGGATCCTGACTTCGTCGTTCAAATCTTTCTCCCACCACAAGCCGTAGTAGTTCGATGTGTCGACGTGATTGTGAATTGGGAAGCGAACATCGAATATCGAGCCCCAGCCGTTGTAATAGCGTCCGTTGTAGACTAAATCGATGTCCCACCTGTCCATGTAAGCCTCGCGCAGTGTCTGGTCGATCCTCGGCTCGAACACCACCATAGCTTTAAGCTCGTGCATGGCCTTGTTGCTGAGTAATCCCTCCGCGTCGGGGTCTTGGATCACGTCGGCGGAGCTTACCCAATTGAAGATCGCCATCTTCATCGGCTCGTCGCTTCGGAGGGTCTTGGCTCTGATGTCGAATAGGAGGTTGCCCGGGAACGTTGCCTGCACGACAGGGATACCGGCGTTCTTGTGAATGAGCGTCAGCTCGTCGATGTCGGGCATCACCGCCGCCAACAGCACCAGCACCCGCGTCATAGCTTCGGCGTGCGACGAATAGCCGTAATTCTCGTAAGCTAAATAGAGGTTGTGGCCGTCGCGGGTCTCTTCGATCTTCACGTCGACATCTCGGACGCGGACGTAACGCTCGATCCCTGACTTTATCCGCGAGATGAGGTCTTCGGCGGTGAGCTTGTCCCAACACGGCACGCGAGCTTCGCCCGGAGTTCCGTAAGTCTTTCTGTAATTTCCAATGTAAGGCCCGGCGAGGTTGATGCGCTGAGAGATCCCGAAGACCCATTCGTTGCCTCGCTGGTAGCTGACTGATGCCTCTGTCCCCCAAGGAGCTTTCAGCACGAGACCGGCGTTATATTTCTTCGAAGGGAGATCCTTATCGGGGAGTATGCGTCTGGAGCTTGCCTTGTCCTGTTTGTAATCGAGCGGGCTGTACTCGGCCTTGAACGTCAGCCAGTGATCGAAGTCCCATTCGACTCCGCCGTAGAATCCGTTCAACCTGTCCGAGCCCCACCCGAGGGTCGCCGCGAACTTTCCCCACCGCCATGTCGCTGCGCCGTAGTAAGCTTTCATCAGCTCCGTTCCCATCATGTCGACCACTCCGCCAGCCAGCGAGGGAATGTACCACTTCTCGGGGTCTTTGTTGTGCCACAGCATGAACTTGAGATCTATCGCCTTGTCCATGTATCGGCGGCCATCGCCTGTATATATGCTATTGAAAGTGTCGAAGCGTGCGTTGACCTCCAGCCACGGCAGCCACGCAATATCTAAGAAATAAAATCCATACGGAGTTGCTTTGGTGTAACCGAAGTGTCCCATGCCGTCGTCAGGCATCTCGGCGGTCGGATACTCCCACAAGCCCGTCAGTCCCGTGTTGCCTCCCGTGATGGCGTACGAGCCGCAGGCTGATAATGTCATGAATGTGAGAACTAACGTGAAGATCAGAAAGCCCCTTCGCAAAATTAAATCGCTCCTCAAAAAATTTTCCTATATTTTACACTAGAACAGCTAATCATTAATACGTAGCGAGAAAAATTTTTCTTCATTGACGCAGGATTGAGGCAAAAGTAAAATTTGAAGCGAATGAAAATTTACAACGAACGGAGAAAATTTTTATGATCGAACGATATTCAGAGCGCGACATATCAGCCTTGTGGGACGAGTATAACAGGCTCAAAGTTATGCTTGACGTTGAGATAGCCGTATGCAAGGCTTGGGCCGAGGCCGGGCGGATCCCTCAGGAGGCTCTCGAGGACATCGTAGAGAACGCTCACTTCACCGTCGAGCGAGTTCAGGAGATCGAGAAGAAAACTCAGCACGATGTCGTGGCATTCGTCAGCGCGGTGGCTGAGAGCATCGGAGCTAACGGAAGATATCTTCACCTCGGCATGACGAGCAGCGACATTCTCGACACAGCAAGCTCGATCATGCTGCGCGACTCGCTGGACATAATCATCAGGGCACTCGATGAACTTGATTACGTCGTTGAGGAACTCGCGAAGAAATACAAACATCTCCCCTGCATTGGCCGCACTCACGGAATACACGCCGAGCCGATGTCCATGGGCTTGAAATTTTTGAACTGGCATGCCGAGCTTCTGCGCGACAAGGGAAGACTCGAATACGCTCGCAAAGATGTCTGCGCCGGGAAAATTTCCGGAGCTGTCGGGACGTACGCAATGTCATCGCCTCAGCTTGAAGCCCGAGTGTGTGAGCTTCTTGGCCTCGAACCCGCGAAAGTCTCGAACCAAATCTTACAGCGCGACCGCCACGCCGGAGTCTTGAATGCTCTCGCCTTGATGGGCTGCACGCTAGAGCGAATGGCTCTCGAGATCCGCAACCTCCAACGAACAGAAGTTCGCGAAGCCTTTGAACCTTTCGGGGTCGGTCAGAAAGGATCGAGCGCGATGCCTCACAAACGCAACCCGATCAAGTGCGAAAGAGTTTGCGGAATGTCGAGACTGTTGCGCGGCTACGCTCTTACGGGAATGGAGAACGTTGCCTTGTGGCACGAAAGAGACATCAGCCACTCATCAACCGAGCGCGTGATATGGCCGGACGCTTTCAACATTGCGGCTTTCATGATCCGGAGCATGACGAAGATATTGCGAGGTCTCACGGTCGACGAGATCCGCGTCAAAGAGAACGTCAGCCAAACCAACGGACTTGTATACAGCCAGCGCGTGCTGACATTCCTGCTCGACGAGCTGAAACTTTCGCGCGAAGACGCTTACGCGATTGTGCAGGAGAACGCCATGAAGACAGCTTCGAGCGGTGTTGCGTTCTTGGATCTGCTGCTCTCTGACGAGAGACTGAAGGACGTTGACCCCGAGAGGCTCAAAGAGTTATTCGAGAATGAATTTTATCTTCGCTACGTCGACGAGATATTCGCGCGATTTTTCGGTGAAGAATGACTAAAAAATTTTGCGTCAAAGTCTACGGCTGTCAGATGAACGTATACGACGCTGACAGAGTTCGGACTGTCCTAAGCTCACGCGGCTGGGAGGAGGTCGGCGAGGGGGATGCCGATGTCGTGATGATCACCGGCTGCAGCGTCAGAGCCAAGGCCGAGCAGAAAGTTTGGAGCGAGTTGGGACTTTATGACGCGCCGTGGAAGAGAGATCATCGCCCCATGGTCGCGCTCACCGGCTGCATAGCTCAAAGGATCGGCGAGAAAGCTCTGAGCCGCTTCCCCTACGTCCGACTCGTCGCCGGGCCAAGACACATAGGGCTGTTGCCGAACGCCATCGAGCAGATCTACGAACACCCCAAGACGCGCATTAACCTGCTCGACACCGACCCGCGAGAGTTCCACGGCCTCGACTTCGACTCCGACAACGTAACCATCAAGCGCGAGAACAAATACAAAGCCTACATCACGATCGCTCACGGCTGTGATAACTTCTGCACTTACTGTATTGTCCCGTATGTTCGAGGCCGCTTTGTGTCTCGCAAGCCCGAAGAAATTTTTTCCGAAGCTGAGATGTTAATCAAAGACGGCGTGAAAGAGATCACGTTGCTTGGTCAGAACGTCAACAGCTACGGCAAGGATATCGGATTGAGTTTCGCGTGGCTTCTTAGGGAAGTCGCTAGGCTCGATGGCTTGAAGCGCGTGAGGTTCGTTACGTCATTGCCTCAGGACTTCACCGAGGATATCGTCGACGTCATGGCGAGCGAGCCAACCGTCTGCCCGTCCCTCAACCTCCCGATACAGGCCGGCAGCGACAGAATATTGAAGCGAATGAACAGAAAATATTCTTACGCCGAATATCTCGAAAAGATAAATTTCACCCGCGCGAAGATCCCCGGCCTTGGCCTCACGACGGATTTAATAGTCGGCTTCCCCGGCGAGACCGAAGAGGACTTCAACGACTCCATGAACGCTCTGCGCGAGATAAGATTTGATTTAGTTCACAGCGCGGCATATTCAGAACGTGACGGAACGCCGGCGGCTACGATGGAGGGAGCTTTGCCCGTCGACGTGAGGTTGAAGCGTCTCATGACCCTCAACGAGCTTCAAGACTCGATAACGCTCTCGATCAATCAGGCTCTGACGGGTCAGGTCTTTGAAGTCCTCGCGGACGCGCCTGCTCCTAAGGGTGAAAATCTTTTGCAGGGTCGGACACCGTCGGACAAGGTCGTGATCTTCGAGGGCAGTAAGAAACTTCTCGGCTCGTTCGTGAACGTCAAGATAACATCAGCCGAAGCGTGGTGTCTTCACGGAGTTGTGAGTGAGGAGAGTTAGCTTTGAGCCTCGAACATGAACAGCGGGCGGATCTGCTCGAATGTCTCTTGGATATGGGGGAGCTTCTTCTTGAATGCGGCGCGGAGATCAGCCGGGTTGAGGACACACTCTCGCGGGTTGGCCGGGCTTACGGCGCGAGCCACGTCGATGCGTTCGTCATAACCTCGCTAATCAGCCTCAGCATAGAATTTTCCGACCTCGACGCTCTCACTGAGACTCGCCGGATATATTCGAGCGCGGGGACTGACTTCTATCGCCTCGAAAAGATCAACGAGTTGAGCCGCCACACATGTCGCGAGTTGATACCGTTGCCGTCGCTCAGGAAGTCCCTCAACGACATTTCCAAAATCAAGAAGGACGATCGCCTAATCGTCTTGGGGAGTGTCCTCGCCGCCGGGAGCTTCGCTATCTTCTTCGGAGGCTCAATATGGGACGGCGCGGTCTCGTCAGTCTTTGCTGTGTTCGTGTGTCTCCTGCAAAGTTACCTCGGCAACACGGAGGTCAGCACAGCCGCGTCGAACCTGATGATTTCGTTTTTGATTGGGATCGGCGTGGGTGTCCTTTGCAAGTACGCGACGATGCTTCACATGGACAAGATATTAATCGGCGACATCATGCTATTGATACCCGGCCTCGCAATGACGAACTCAGTCCGAAACATGCTCGTCGGCAACACGATATCCGGGGTCGTGAGGCTGACCGAGTGTTTTGTGTGGGCGCTTGCGCTTGCGGGGGGCTTCATGACGGCGATGTTGCTGCTTGATATTCTGTTGTGAGGTGGCCATGTCATGAGGGAAGCTGTCATTCAACTAGTAACGGCGTTCGTCGGATCGTTGGGCTTCGCTTTGCTGTTCGGCATGAGACGGAGACATTTATTCTACGCTTCATTAGGCGGGCTTGTCTCGTGGGGGATATATCTGGGCGTGCTGGAGTTGAGCGGCAACGTGTTCTTTTCGTGCTTGCTTGCCTCGATGTTCGCCATGGTGTATTCGGAGCAGATGGCGCGCTTTCGGAAATGTCCCGCGACGCTCTTTATAATCATCGCGATAATTCCGCTCGTGCCCGGCAGTTCGTTGTATTATTTCATGAGCTACGCAGTACTCGGTGAGATGGAGACCTCCGCTAGCTATGGCCATCAGACTGTCATATGGGTGCTGGCGATCGCCGCCGGGATAAGCTTCGTTACGGCTATTCACGAGCTGCGCTCAAAGCGAAATCAGAACCCGAAAATTTCTTGACGCTCGTCTCAGGCTCAGTCGCGAGAGCTTCAATCATTTCATTTATAGTCTTGTGGGTCTGAGGGTGTCGCCACCCCGTGGGGGTTATCTCGCCGAGTGGCACAAGCACGAACAGCCTCTCGGGTATGCTCACGTGCGGGACAGTCAGCTCCGGCGAGCTGTATATGATGTCATCAATCAGCAAAATGTCGATGTCAATCTTCCTTGCTCCCCATCGTATCGACTTGACGCGGCCAAGTTCAGCCTCGAAATTTTTCACCGTGTGCAGAATTTCTAGCGGCGTAATGAACTTCTCAGCCTCGACCAGCGCACAGGCATTCAGAAAGTCCGGCTGATCCTCAACGCCCCACGGCTTGGTCTCGTAGACGTTGCTGACCTTCACGACGTTGCCGAGAGACTTCAATTTTTCGAGCGCGTCTTCGAGGTTTCGGAGCCTGTCCCCGAGGTTCGAGCCTAAGCCAAAATATATTTTCATGTCTAACCCTCTCTAAGTCTCTCCGCCAGCCGCGTATTTCGCTCAACGATCTCGTTATTCTTTATGGCCATGTAGATAGCTTTCTTCTGACCCACAACGAATAATTTCTTTTTGGCTCGCGTAACTCCCGTGTAGAGCAAATTCCTTTGAAGCATGATGTAATGTGTCATCATGATCGGCATCACGACGATCGGGAACTCGCTGCCCTGCGACTTGTGAATCGTGCTTGCGTACGACAGCACAAGCTCATCAAGCTCATTGATATCGTAGGCAACGTCTCTGTCATCAAATCTCACCGTGAGCGTGTTATCGTCCTCGTCGATCGAAGTTATGAAACCGATATCGCCATTGAAGACGAGCTTTTCGTAGTTGTTGCGGATCTGCATCACCTTATCGCGCACTCTGTACTCGACCCCGCCACGTTTCAGCGACAGCTTGCTCGGATTTAAGACCTCCTGTAGTCTCTGATTGAGGTTCATCGTTCCGATTACACTCTTGCGCATGGGGGTGAGGACTTGAATGTCGGCCAGCGACACGCGAGGCGCGTTTTTGGCACAGAATTTCACGATCCAATCCTCGGCTTGCTCAGGCTCTTCAGCTTCAATAAAGACGAAGTCCGACCTCGGGTCGTCCGTCAGATATAAATAATCGCCGTGGTTAATTCTGTGTGCGTTGGTTACGATCTTGCTGTATTGAGCTTGACGGAAGATTTTATTCAGCTTCACGAATGGCACAGCGCCGGAGTTTAGAATATCCGCGAGAACTTTGCCCGCCCCGACGCTTGGGAGCTGGTCGACATCGCCGACAAGTATCAGCGTCATGCTGCTCGGGACAGCTTTGAGCAGACTGTACATCAACACTATATCTATCATGGAACATTCATCGACGATCAACACGTCCCCTTCGAGCGGCCTATCTTCGTCGCGCTGAAAGCCCTCGGACGGTTTCATTTCCAAAAGTCTGTGAATGGTCTTCGCTTCCATGTTAGTAACCTCGGACATTCTTTTCGCGGCTCTGCCGGTCGGAGCTGCAAGCAGGATTTTTGCGCCGACACAGCGATACGCGTTGATTATGCCCAGCGTCGTGGTTGTCTTTCCTGTACCGGGGCCGCCGGTCAGCACCAAGACTTTATTATCAATTGCTGCCTTGATGGCTTCGAGCTGTACATCGTCATAATGAATATTCTTGCCGTCAGTGTGAGCCCATTCGCCGTAAGTAAGCTCGTCGAAATCCATCACGAAATTTCGCCCCGAGTGTACGAGCGACAGCAAACGCTCCGCCGTTCCACATTCAGAATAGTAATAGGTTGGAAGATAGATAGCTTCGCCCTCGTCAGCTACGACATCGTTTTGCTTAATCATCTTTTTGAGCGGCTTATCGAGGAGGCTTTTATCAACTTCGAGCAATTCCGACGCGGCCTCGAAGAGTTCATCTTTGTAAGCGAAGCAGTGCCCGACCTCCGAGAGTTTTTTGAGAGCGTACAACATTCCACTCCTGAGACGCTCATAGCGTTCGTGCCCGAAGCCGAGTTTCTTAGCTATCGAGTCGGCGGTCTTGAAGCCAACTCCCCAAATGTCATCAGCGAGCCTGTAGGGGTTTTCGGTAACTTTCTCTATGCTCTTATCTTCGTAAGTTTTGAAAATTTTTGCCGCCAGCGAGGTCGTTACGTCATAACCCTGCAAGAAGATCATGATGTCGCGTATAGCTCTCTGAGCTTGCCAACTGCTTTTTATGGTCTTAATTCGCTTCTCGCCTATTCCAGGAACTTCACCGAGCTTGTCGGGGTCGTTGTCTAGTATGTCGATGGTTTTCTTGCCGAAGACTTTTACTATCTTGGCGGCGTACACCGGCCCGATGCCTTTGATCAGCCCGCTCCCGAGATATTTCTCTATGCCGTGAGTTGTTGCCGGCAGTGTCTCCTCGCATGTCTGAAAGTAAAATTGCCGCCCGTACCTAGGATCGACCTTCCAATATCCCGAAAGATTATAGACACCTCCGACATGAACATCAGGCATAACGCCCACGGCTGCAATGAGGTCGCTGTAGCTCTCGGCTTCGCATTTGATGACGGAGTATCCGTTAGTTTCGTTTCTGAATGTTATTCTTTCTACGACGCATTGTAATTTTTCCATTTGCTTTATGTTCTGCTATATCGAAGCAATAAAAAATACCCGCCATACAACACGTACGGCGAGCATCAAATCCAAAATTTCTTTACATCAACTGCGCCATCTGAGATATGGCGGAACGAAGTTTCTCGACCTGATCGGTGAGGCTGGCCAACTTTTCTTTGAGCAGAGCATTCTCAAGCTCCAACGCGCTATGGCGTGTTGCTGGTGCCTCAACAGTTGCAAGCGGCTTGGCGGGTGTCGCTGGTTTGGGTGCAGCCGGTGCTTTGACTTCAGCGGTCGTGGGCTTTGCGGCTTTCACTCGGGCGGGCTTTGGCTCGGGCTGAGGCTTCTTCTCGGCGGCTTTACGAGGTTTGCGCTCCTTGCGAGGTGCGGGCGTGTCGCTAGCTTCGATGGCGGCTTTCATTCTCGCAGCTTTCCTCCAACCTCCTATGGCGTAACCTGTTGTGCCAAACTCTTCAGCGGCCTGCTTGGCTCCGACTTCGTCAGTCCTTGCAAGTATCGCAGCGACTTCCTCGGGCGTGAATTTCTTTTTGAGGCTGTCATCTGTCTTCTTACTCGCGTGCTTTCTCTTTTTGCCGCCTTTCTTGGGTGAAGCTTCACCTGATTCCGCTTTCCTCTCTGCTTTCAGCAATGCTCCGACAGCCTGCCATGTTGTGCCAAACTCTTCAGCGGCTTTCGCTGCTCCGATCTCCTTGGCTCTCTGAACGATTGCTACACGTTCTTCGGGTGTTAAATCTTTCGCGGCTTTCTTCTGCTCAGTGCTGGCGGTGGTTACTTTCTCGTCCATATCCTCAATTCCTTCCTTAGGCTCCGTTGTTTCGATTGCTTCATTTGCTGCAATTGCTACCTGATCTTCTGTTGTGGCTGTCTCAGCTACATTTACATTATTATTGCTTTGCGGCTGTGCATGAGCTGTTGATGTCATGGTGCGTTCCATACGGTCGAGCCACTTCATAATAACCCACGTGGTTGTCCCGGCTTCCTCTGCTGCTCTTGCTACTCCGACTTTTCTGACTCTGGCAAGAATGTTAGCTCTCTCCTCGGGAGTAAAATTTTTGCCTTTCTTGGGCTTTTTGTGCCTGTAGGATCTCTTAGCGGGTTCGCGTGGCAGAGCAGTAGAAACTATTTCTTCCGCGCGCTTCTTATTGTCTTTATCTATGTCGATAAAGTGATTGTAATTTTGTTCCGTACTCAAGGAATCTCCCTTCCGGGTCATGCTTGTTTCATTTCACCCTTAATTATTTCGGAATGTTCGGCTACTATTCTACATTGTGCTATTGAAAAAAGCAATTTCAGCAGAAAAAAAATGAGGGCGTGCTATCCCTCATTCGTAAGCAAACTCAAAATGAAAAATATTTCTGACAAGATTAAAGACAACCCGAACCATGGAGCGGCTCGCAAGGAAAAAAAGTAATCGCTTCTGAACAGGAACGAGCTGCCGACAGCCAGCAATACTCCGTAAGCGAAGCGGTAGCTCTTCAATGATAGACGGCAACGAAACAGCACAGCCACCATAACAATCACTGCACCAATGCGAATATATGGCACGGTCTCGACGGTAAAAATATTTTTGAGCCACCATGTATTTTTGAGTACGAGGTAACGATACATTCCCATCTTCAGCCACGCGTAATATTCAACGACACAGCACACCGGCATAGCAACCCAAAGGAGCAGATGCGATATAAGCAGGAAAACGCGGCTCAGAAACTTCATATTTTATTTATATTGAGGCTTCTGGTCGCCATACTGAACGGGATTCGCCGGATCGTTCGACCACTCGCACCAGCCGCCGTCGTAGAGCGATATGTGAGGCCAGCCAAGGACATAGAAATGGAAGTTGACTTCGGCCGCCCGCCAGCCCGTGCCGCAGAACGTCGCTACGTCATTCTCGGGGTGAATGCCCCACTCGTCCCACAGGCGCGTGATCTCGATGTAGTTCCTCATCGTGCCGTCGATGTTCTCGAAGTCCGGGAGAGTCTGAGAGTCCGGGCCGCTGTGTCCCCAAACGTCGCCTGAGATTCGCCCTTTCCTTTCGAGCCAAGCATAGCCCGAAGTCTCGCCGATCTGTTCAGCCCACGCGCGAATACTCACAAGCCTACCGTTCGGATCCGCTATGACAGCTTTAGCTTCGTCGGTGTCGATGATGAGGCTCTTGCAAGCCGGGACAGCAACGCCGAAATCTTTCACTGGCTCTTTGGGAGTGCTCTCGGTCGAGACAGGAAGCCCCGCGCTCTTCCAAGCGTTGAAGCCGCCATCAAGGAGCCTCACGTCCTCAACTCCGCAATACATTAAGATCCAAGCGATCCTCGCCGCCGCCATGTTGGCAGTGTTGCTGTAGAGCACAACGAGCGTGTCTTTCGTGATGCCGTGAGCTTCCATTGCTGCCTTCAATCTTTCGTCCGAGAGCCTGTTCCAGATCGGACCCTCCTCGAAGTCGTCGGTGTTGATGTGTATCGAGCCGGGAATATGGCCGCCAGCGTACGAGACTTTCTCTTCGCCCCAGCTTGCCTCGAAGACCTTGAAAGGTCTGCCGTCGTAGGTGTCGGGCTTGCCGCCGTCCATCAACGCTTTCAGCCACTCCGGGTAGACATAGAGATAATACTTCGGGTAGCTGTACATCGGGATCGTCTCGTCAGCTGTCCACGATGACGCGGGAGCGTTGAACACGACGACGCGCTTAACGTCCTTGCGAGTGAGAGCCGCGAGAAGTCGCTCATCAACTTTCTCAGCTCCGTAGAGGATCACGGTCTTGCCTGACGCAACGCCTTTCTGAGTCAAAATCTCGTCGAGCTTAGCATCGTCCGCAAGGCCAAGCCACGAGGTCGGAAAGTCCATCGCGCCCGCAACATGACCCCCTCGAACTGCACCGTCGAGCTTCCAACCCTGATACGCCGCCTCGGAGCGCAGGTCGAGCATCACGCTGTTGTCGTTGCCAATGTAAGCCCGAAAGACTTCGAGCGAGTCCGTAACCGTCACGGGGACTTCAGCACAGCACGCGGCCGCCGCGAAGACCGTCAGGACACACGCCAATAATATTTTCTTCATGGATAAGGACACCTCCTGAAAGTTTTTGGATTGTGAGAATTATAAGGGGCGCGGAATAAATTTTTACATAAAGATTTTTGTTATGCGGCGGCGTAATTATTTACTACATTGGCGAGTGAGCTTTAGACTTACAATAATCTCCAACATGACTTTATCCAAAGGAGTGAATCTTTATGCGTAAACTTTTAAGTATTCTCCTCATTGTTGCTGCGGTGCTGTCGCTCGTCGGCGTGGCGTTCGCTGACTACAACGGCAAGGTAACCTTCGATGTCGAACTGAAAGACGCGGCGAAAGCTAAGAAAGCCGAGCTGTGGCTTCCCTATCCGCTCTCCGATGCCAACCAGACGATCACGAACGTCGACATCAAAGCCAACGGCGCAAAGATCGGAGTCGAGAGCGACCCCAAGAGCGGCGCGGTATATCTTCACGCTACGTGGCGAAGACCCAAAAAGCTCCCGAAGCTGACGATGAGCTTCAACGTCAACTCCCACTACTCGAAGAATACGAGGCTCAGAGAGACTAACGACGCGTTCCCGCCGGAGGTTAGAAAGTACCTCGAAGCTACACCCTCACTGCCGATAGATCAGGGCTTCTGTGCCGAGGCGAGCATGGAGTTCATCAACAAGCCGACAGTGCTCGAGAAGGCTCAGGGGATTTATCGTTGGGTGCTTGAGAACACGTTCCGCGACGAGAGCGTCAAGGAAGGCTGCGGACTTGGCCTCCCGATCCGTACGATCTCAGAGAAAGACGGCGGCGGAAAATGCGCGGACATCAGCTCGGTGTTCGTTGCGCTCGCGAGAGCCTCAGGGATCCCGACACGCGACGTTTACGGCCTCAGGGTCGACCCGGCGAAGTCAGGCGAGATCACCGGCAACTATCACTGCTGGACGGAGTTCTATCTTCCCGGCACGGGTTGGGTGATGGCTGACCCCGCAGACGTTCGCAAGAAGATGCTCAATGAGAACATCGAGAGCGTTGACGATGCCAAAAAGTGGTCAGATTTCTTCTGGGGCGGCGACGATCTTTTCAGGATCGCCCTCAACCGCGACACCCGCGAGACCGTTCTCAGCGAAGCGACAGCCGAGACCCCGCTAACGTACTTCATGTATCCTTACGCGGAGATCGACGGCAAGGTCGTGGATTGGTTCAGCCCGAAGACGTTTGAGTTTAAGCTCAATCTCGAACTGTATTAGGTTAAGATGACCCCCTCGCGACGACAGAGGGGGCATTGCTCTTCATCATGAAATCCGGAAAAATCATAATCATCTCGGCGTTGCTCTTGGCCGTGGCCGCATATTTCGTTTGCCCTCCGTATAAAAATTTCATCGACACGACACTCTCAGCTTTCGCGTCAGGCGACTTCAAAACGATGCGCGACTTTGTTGCGAATTACGGAGCTTACGCCGCTGCCGTGTCGTTCTTCCTAATGATATTTCAATCAATCGCAGCTCCTCTTCCGGCGTTCATAATCACGCTTGCGAATGCGAACCTCTTCGGCTGGTGGAAAGGCGCGATCCTCTCATGGTCGAGCGCAATGGCCGGGGCCGCAATTTGCTTCTACATAGCGAGGGTGCTTGGTCGCGGAGCCGCTGAACGTCTGACGAGCCGGGCGGGTCTTCAATCAATCGACAGATTTTTCGAGCGTTACGGCACTCACAGCATATTGATAGCGCGGCTGCTGCCTTTCATCTCGTTCGACCTTGTGAGCTACGCGGCGGGGCTGACCTCGATGAAATTTTTACCATTCTTCATTGCCACGGGCGTGGGACAGCTTCCGGCGACTGTCGTATATTCGTATGTCGGCGGAATGTTGACGGGCGGAGCGCAGATGCTGATGACGGGGCTGTTGATCCTCTTCGCGCTCTCGGCGTTGGTCGTCCTGATGCGTCAGCTCTACCGTGAGAGGCACAAGAGTTGAAACGTTTCGTGAAGCCTGTTGCGTTTGTCGTGTTGCTCTCGGCGGCTCTGATGGTCGCGCATCATTTCGGACTATCGGACAGACTGCTCGAAGCCATTCCCAAACTTCGAGAGCTTGCTGATGAGTCTCCATTCGTCGCTATGGCTGGCTATGTGGTGCTGACCTCGTTCGGCTGCGTGGTGCTGGCGATGCCGGGAGCTTTCTTTGCGCTTGCGGCTGGGTTGTTGTTCGAGCCGCTGACGGGGACTCTGCTCTGTCTTGTGGCGGCGACCTTGGGAGCTGTGCTTGCGTTCCTCGCGGGGCGTTACTTTTTGAAAGACTCGCTGCGTCCCATGTTAGAGAAGAATAAAGTCCTGAAAAAATTTCTGTTCGATGACGTTCAACACAGCGGAATTATTCTGCTCATGGTTACGAGGCTCGTTCCGCTGTTCCCGTACAACCTTCAGAACTTTGCTTACGGGCTGACTGATATCGGGCTTGTGCCCTACACGGTCTACACGTTTCTGTTCATGGCACCGGGCGCGGCGATGTTCACGCTTGGAGCTGCGGGGCTCGGAGACGCTGAGAAGAGACAGATTTATTTCTTCCTTGCTCTGGTGCTTGCGATTGCAGTTACTGTGGCAGGAATTATCTTGCGTAAAAAATTTGTAAGGAGGTAACCTCGAATGAAAAAATTATTGCTTGCAGTTGCGTTGTTGTGTGTTCTGGTCTCGGTTGCTTACGCGGAGGAGCTTTCGCTGACCGTCAATAAGGAAAAGGGAGAGATCATAATCCCCGCCGAGGTCAACGGGAAATATCTCGTCAGCCCGACGAAGCACGCTCTCTCATGGTACAAAGGCGGCAACGGCGAGAAATCAATCATGCGCGCGCTCGTCAGCGAGATTGATTACCAAAATCAGCCGTAAAGCCCTCGACTTTAGTCGTAGGGATATAAGGCTTTGAAATTTTAATCTGTTCTGATAAAATCATCATTGTCGAGCTGGGGTGAAATCCGCCGACGTAAAAAAATGAAAAATAAGAAAATGGT
>JAFSJO010000013.1 GCA_017449415.1 Synergistaceae bacterium | reverse complement strand
GACGTTCGGCCACTGCTGAAAACATTTCGTGAGCTGCTCGCGCTCGTTGGGGTTGAGGTTCATGCGATCCATGGCTGAGAATTTTATCTCGTACTTCGACTCCGTGAACACGACGGCCATTTTGATAAGCCACTCCATGCCATTGAAGTCGATCCCGTGCCGCTTGATCTGACCCATGAAATGTTCCATGACGTGAAGACGCTCCGCCGCGTTAGAGGTTACTTTCATGCCGGGGAACAGAGCCTCCCACACGCCGAGGTCGCACATTCGCATGACGATCTTGCGGAAGCAAGCTTCTTTCGAAATTAATTCAAGCTCCGCTCTGACGCGGGTCGTCGACAGACATTCGAGCAAGCCGCCCTTAACCGCGCTCCTCAATAATCTCATCGTGTTGTCCTCGAAACTCATGTTTAATCTTTGTTCGAGCCTGATCCCGCGCAACACTCTCGAAGGGTCTTCAACAAAGCTGAGATTATGGAGTATCTTCAACAGCTTGTCTTTCAGGTCGGCTCGGCCTCCGAAATTGTCGATGAGCGTCCCCCAATCGTTCTCGCTGAGTGATATCGACATGGCGTTGACGGTGAAGTCCCTGCGGCTGAGATCCTGCTTCAACGAGCTGTTCTGAACCACGGGAGTGGCCGCGGCGTACTCGTAAAATTCCCGTCGAGCCGTAGCTACGTCAACTTTCTCGCCGTCGGGGAATATTATAGTGCCGGTCTTGTATCGACCGTGAAGCGTCGCACGACAGCCGGGCTCGTCCCACGACGTTACGAGCTTCTCAGCGTCTCCCTCGACCGAGATATCTATGTCCATGTTGTGAACTCCCATGAGGATATCGCGGACTGTGCCTCCGACGAGGTAGGCTCTCATGCCGAGTTCGTTGGCCTTGGCTCCGACCCGCCGCAACAGCGAGAGAGTTTTGAGGCTGAAAGAGTTTTCCATGAGGTGCGCTATGTTCTCGACCCACAGGAAGCCCGTCGAGTCGCGAGAGCTGTCTTCGCCCGCGAACTGTCCTGAGTGATACAGAGCTTTCAACAGATCCGCACGCGACAGCGTCCCGACCAGCTTGCCATTGTCATCAAGCACCGGCATTTTCTCGAAGCCATACGTCGCCATCATTCTGTGAGCTTCGTCGATTGAAGCCTCGGCGGCTAGGCTGATGATTCCCTGCGTCATGAAGTCGGAAATCTTCGCCCGATCCAGACCGTGCAGGTGAGCCTTGTCGAGGTCTCTGCGCGTCATCATGCCAACGACTTCGCCGTCGGAATTTGCGACAGGAAGAGATTTCAGCCCGAAGCGCAACATTGTTCGATAGCCCTCATCGACCCGAGAGTCGGGGCTTACCGCGATAACCGGCGAGGTCATAATATCCGCGACCTTCATCAACGGAGTGATCGCGCCCGCGAGCCTCTTCTCGATCTCGTCGAGCAGCTCTTTAGCGTCTCTGTCGGTCAGCGTTGCGCTCCCGGCTTGGTAATGTCCGCTCCCGCCGTAAGGTGTCAAGAACTCCTTGACGTTCAAAACTCCCTCGACGCTTCTCGCTATGATGTTGATCTTTTTGCCGCCGTTGTTGACCACCGCGATCGTAACATGAGAGTCGCAGTATTCTTTCAGCTTGTTCACGAACACCGCGAGACCTTGAATATATTGCTCCGTCTCGGCCCACGTGAGATAAACTTTCGCGCCATTGATGTACAACTCGCGGGCGTTCTCGGCGAGGTTATCCAACAGCTTTCGATCGTCAGCCGACATGTCGGACTCGACCTGCGATAATATCCCCGACAGGTCAGCGCCCAACTCTCGAAGGTAGCTAATCGCCGCTATGTCGCGTTCGGTCGTGGTCTCGTAGGTCAGTGCGCCGGTGTCGTCGTAAATTCCAAGCGCGAACAACGTAGCTTCCTCGGGCGTGATCTCCTTGCGTTCGTTCAGGAGATGTTCAAGTATCATCGTCGTAACTGCGCCTATTGGTTCGTAGACAAGCTCTTCGGCTGGAATGTCATCAAGTGTAGCCGGGTGATGGTCATAGACATGTACAGCAACGTCCTGACGGCCTGCGAGTGCCGCGAATGAGCCGATCCGCTGACGCGAGCGAGTATCCACGACGATCATTAACGTAACTTCATCGAGCGGAATTTTTTTCGGCTTTAATATCTTTGATGCCCACTGATGACCGCGGCGCGACATGAAGTCCTTTACTCGTCTGCTCATCGAGCCGGGCGGACAGATTACGGCGTCGGGGTACAGCTTTTGGATCGCTATCATGCTTGCGAGCGAGTCGAAATCCGTGTTCAAGTGGCTTGTGATTAGGTGCATTGTTGCTCAACTCCTCTCTTTTCTTCAAATATAAATCTATCCTGCGACCAACTTGTTGCTTTATGAACGTCGCAAAAGTGTTGATGTACACAAATATCATCGCTATGAGCGTGCATATCGCCGCCATGTCATCGAGCGAGGTTGGCAGATCCGGGAATATATCAATGACAAGACTGCCGACGATCGCCGCGACTGTCCCGATGAGGTTTATAAGCTCCTGAGGCATCACCAGCAAGGTCAGGAAATAGACTTGGAACGACAGCTTGACGGCTCTCATCACGTGATCAATGGGAGTCGAAAACATGCCCCACGTGAAGATGCCAAGCCCGCCGCTCAGCGACCATATGACATAGATGCAGCCTATACCTGCGGCGACGCGCATAAATTTATTTTGGATCATGAAGTGCAGCGTGATGTAAACAGCTATCGGAAGGAATAAACATGGAATGGTGGCCGTGAATACGTACATGAACATCTTTACGAACAGCGACAAGATGCCCGCCACTGACTTGCTGAGAAAGCTGCCCTCGGCGAAGAAGCTCGCTACGTTGTAGATCACGACGCAGCCAAGAGCGATCAAAATCACTTCGAGAGCTTTCTTCCCCAACAGCAGATATTTATTCATTCCTAATTCCTAATCTATAGTCGATGTATTGCCTTGCGGCACGTCCTGACATGCCTCCGTGCTTGATGTCCCAACGGTCAGCCCCCGCGAGAAGCTCATCACGATCGAAGCTCAAGCCGGATTTCTCAGCCAAGCTCAACACGATGTCATGATATTCTTTTCGTGTTGGTGAGGAATAGTTAATCGCGATCCCGAACCTTGATGCCAGTGACAATTTCTCTTCGACGGTGTCGGATCTGTGAATGTCTCCGTTGTGTTCCATGTCATCGCGATCGCTCCAGACCTCGCGGATCAAGTGCCGCCTGTTCGATGTCGCGTAGATCAGCACGTTGTCAGGCCGCGTCTCGATTCCTCCCTCGATGACAGCTTTGAGATATTTGAAGTCCGTTTCGTCTTCCTCAAACGAAAGATCATCAATGAAGATTATGAATTTATAATTGCGCTTGCGAAGCGTATCCGTGAGCTTCAATATCTCTTTGAACTGGTGCTTGTAGATCTCAATTACGCGCAATCCGTCGCCGCTGTATTCATTCAACAAAGCCTTAACGGTGGTGGATTTTCCCGTCCCGCCGTCGCCATACAGCAGCACGTTGTTAGCAGGAAGCCCGGCTAGAAATGCTTCAGTGTTGGCTCTAAGCTCTCGCTTCTGGATTTCGTAGCCGACGATGTCAGCGAGTTTCACCTCGCCGATGTTCTTGTTTGCTACGGGGAGCAGTTGGCTGGTGCCGAGCCTGAAAGCTTTGTTGAATGCGAATATTCCGATCCCGTAATTTTTGTAGAAGTTCGCCACGTACTCGAAGAAGTCTTCGGGCGTGTTGGAGGCCGCGAGCTTGTAGCTCCAGTCGCATATCATGGACTTCTCACCTTTGCTGCCCTTGAAGTCGGCCACGTGAGCCACGCTCTCATGAACGAGGCGATAAAGCTGCATGAAAATCTCGAAGTCATGAAGCGCAAGCTCCCTCAACGAGCCATCGGGCGGATCTCTGCGCTCACATGCAAGCGAGAAGACATTTTCGTTGCTGAATATGTAATGTGTCAGGAAATTATGCCACAAATTCCCGTAAGCGTAATTATTTTCGTGAGCGATCGCAATGACTTTATGAATGATCTTGTAAGCGTCCTCGCTCTTGCCACGTGCGACAGCGTTGGACATCAAAACAGGAATAGTGTCGGCGGGCGCGTTATACAAGAATAAAACTGACGGCATGTTAATTATCAACTCCCAAATGAATAGCTCCGAGCCAGTAATAGCCCCATGCGCGAGCTTGCTGTGCCAATATCGTCATGTCCTGCTCGTACCACTTGAAGCCCGACTGTCGCAACAATCTTCGGATCTTCATATTCTCGCGGATCATGGCGTTGATAGGCCGCTGACCTTCCCTGACGTTCAGCTGATGCCACGCGTTGCCGACCCAAACATACACGACCTTCGGGCGATTGCCTTTCCATGCTGCGGGGGTCGCGGGATTATCCAAAACTCCGATGCGGTCCACTGTGCCTTTCCAGTTGCCGATCGCCATGAAGTCATATCTGAAAGTCCAATCGGGGATATATGTAGATTGATTTTGCCCCTGAGCCATCTGCGAGCGCGTGAAAGTTCTCTGAGTTACTGCTGTCATGTCGGAGGTCGGCAGCTTCCTAAGCTCCGAGATTTGAGCATCGCTGACCCACTTCGTGATCCCGGCCATCGACGGAACAATCGAGCCTACAACGTAATTCGTAGCGACGAGGTTCGGCCCCTCGGAAGTTCCATACACCCACATTCCGTCAGGATTTTTCTTCACCGGATAGCCATCGAGAGTTATGTACCAGTCCTCAGGCATGTTGTACGGCCTGTAGACGTAGAAAGTCATTCCCGCGTAAGGAGACTCCGGCACCAACAGCGGCTCCGTGATGTACCGTTTCGCCTCAGCCGATGAACTCATCAGCACCAGCATAATCACAAGCGCAGCGATCCTCTTCACCAAACACTCCTCACCCCTAACTCCTAACTCCTCACTCATCAATATTCCCTCCCGAGCAGAAGCTGACCGAGCCAACGATAGCCCCACATCATCGCATATTGAGACAGAACGTAAGTGTCATCATCGTCCCAGTGCAGAGCGTTGAGCTTGTTCGTGTGAACGGTGAAAGCGTAAATCTCTCGGCGTATCGTGCTCAATGCTGCGACGTGTCGACCTCGCGAAGTCATTTGCCGCCACTGCATACCCGTCCATGCGTAGATCACTTCGGGATAGTCGCCTTTCCAAGCTACGGGGGTCTGTGGCTTGTCGAGAACTCCAATGCGGTCTACGCTCTTCTGCCAGCGTCCTATCGCCATGAAATTATTATTCTGAGTCCAATCGGCTGTCAGCGGCACCAACGGAGAATTTGCGGGCAGTGTCGACGAGGGCGCGGGTCTCGGGGCAGGGCGGCGAGTTATCGGCGAGACATCGATCTCAATGGCCTCGGGCTGATCCAGCTCAACCGAAATCACTTCACCGGGCGCGAACTTCCTCCCGACCGGGCGGATCGTCATGGGGCGAGGCTCAACCACCGGCGCGACTGACGAGACTTTCGCGTCGAACGGCTTCAACCTCACGACCGACGGGATCACAGAGCCGACGACGTACTCGGTTTTGATGATGCCGTTGTTCTCGTTCGAGGCATATTTCCAGACCCCCTTGGCATCACGATAGACGAGATAGCCGTCATATGTCGCGAAGAAACCTTCGGGAGCGTTGGCCGGCCTGTAGACGTAGAAGCTCATGGAGTTGTAGGCGGGCTGCGTTACAAGCTCGGACTTTGCAGCGCACTGAGCCGACGGAGCAAGCAACACAACCAACAGAGCTGACGAAACAAAGATTTTTTTCAAGTTCAAAATTTTTTCACCTCAGCAGATATTTCTTCATTCCTAATCCCTAATTAATATTGGCTTCCCTGACCCACGGGCGGTATGGAAGTCTCTGAGATCGTCCCGGGGTCTGGCGCGAACTGACCGACCGGCGGCAGATAGTCTTGCTGCTTGCGCTCCTGTTGCGGAGGTGTCGGAGCTGCTGGCGGTGTCGTTCGAGGGGTCGTGGGCGCGGATCTGGTCGGCTGTGTCGGGGTCGGAGTCGGCCTCTGCGGCTCGGGAGCTTTCGGTGTCTGCGGCTGAAGCTTGGGCTGCGTCGGAGTCGCGGGTTGAGCCTTGGGCTTCGCGGTAGCTTTCGGAGCTGAAGTCTTCTTCTTCTCCGTCTGCTTCACGACCTTGCGAGGCGAGGCGGCTTTCTTAGGCTCTTTCTCTTTCTTAGGCTGAACAGTCTTGGCCTTGGGCGCGGGCTGCTTGGGAGCTTGCGCGATCTTTTGCTGACCCGGCTCGGGCGGAGTGTACAGCGGCGAGTCGGCTCGAACTCTTTCGTCTTTGTCGCCATTCGCGTAAGTCGATGAGTAGCCCGGGATTTTGTAAGCGTAGCTGGCCTCGCGAGCTTCAGCTATGACATTCCCAACCTCGGGCGGCGTGTAGACAGGCGAGACACCCTCGAAGATTTGAAGCTCCTCAGGACTTGGCGGGACGTACACGGACGGAGCCCACGTATCGCCGTTCAGAGGGCTTGAAGCAGGCTCGGGTGGCGTGTAAACCGGGACTTTCGGGACTTCGGGATCGTTGGGAGCGGAGGGAAAATTTCCCTGACCCACGATTACGCCGTTATTAGCCGTCTCGACAGGATAGACACGCGCCGGGCGTTTGGGATCCCACAGAGGAGTCTTCTCACTGTCGTTGGGATAATACACGACACGCGACAGCGGCTCGAACGCCGGATCTATAGTGATGGCCTTGGTGTAGAAATATTGAGCCTGATAAAATCCGCCCGTCTTCTCGTGATACACGCCGTACCAGTACCAAGCGTTCGGGTCGTTGCGATTTTCCTGTATGGCTTTGAGCAGATACGGCTTGGCGGCCTCGTAACGTTCCTCCTGCATCAGCGCGATGCCTTTCTCGAGCGAAGTCTGCTTCCTTGGCGCGGCTTTCTTCGGCGCAGCTTTCTTTGGAGCTGTCTTCTTGCTCGTCTTTCGGGCTGGTGTTTTCTTTTTGGCGGGTGTCTTCTTAGCTGTGTTGGCCTGTGGCTGAGCCGGCTGCGGCGGAGTCTCCGGGTATGGCATGTATGGCGTGCTGTCATCGTCCTGAGCGCAAGCCGACACAACCATCATAAATATAAATGTAATCGTACATAAAAATTTTTTCATTGAAAGTTTACCTTCCTGTTATGGCCGTCTTCTTCACTACGATGTCTTTGAGCGTTATCGGCTCTTTCCTGTTGTCCTTGATGACACGTACGACGGCGTTATCCTCGTAGACCTTGATCACCTTGACCCTCCCAATGACCTTTGGCAACACGACAACGGGATCTTCAGGAACGACAGTAACGTAGGTGTCAGCTCTCACGACCTCGAGGACTTCACCGACCCTCACGGAGTCAAGCGAGCCGTTGGCGAAACTTCCAAGCGAGATTATGTAGTCGCGCCGCTTGCGTGTCGATGTCGCTGTCGGGGCCAAGATGCGCCCCACGGTGAGATATGACGACGAGAAATTATCGTTGCCGGTGAGCTGTGCGTTAGGCTCGTTGTTGCGAATGGCGTTGCGCACCTGCGACATGGACTGACGATAAGCTTCATAGATGGCTTTCTTGATTGATTGCCAATGCGACGAACCTTTGAACTGATCCCACGTAGGCCGGCTCATTTTTTGACCTTTGTACGACTGACCCGTGAGGCCGAACAGGTCAAGCCCATACTCGAACGGGATACCGAGACCGCTGATAGCCGAGTCGAACCAGTAAATGTCCTCGTCCGAGTCGAGCGTAAATCTCTTGTCCGTGCCCTTGACGTTGCGTACTCCGATCTCCTGAACGCGAGCGCGATCGAATACTCGAAGCCTTATCAACGCCCGGCCGGTCTGAGCAGTCCCAACGACATGCCGCTCTTTCATCGTCGCTTGATACAGTTCGAGCTGTACGGCCATGTCATCACCGCGCCGCGAGCCTGACAGCCATCTGTTCATAGCCGCCTCGTCCAACACGCGGGCTTCTATCAACGGCGAGTCCTTGAAGAGCTGTTCGAGATACTCGGACATCTTTTGCTCTAGGACGTTATACGGATAGTATTTGCTCTCCCAGACTTCCAGCTCCGTTGAGTTTATCGTCGGGAATATCACGACCGACAGCCGCCGCTGACCGTCAGCCCACGCCCCCGCCGACATCATAAAAAATATAAACAGACACAAAAGAATTTTCTTCATGAATAACTCCTAACCCCTCACTCCTAACTCCTCACTCTACAAGAGTCCCGCGAAGCCGCTCACGTAAGGTTTCAAGTTCTCGTACCACTCCGCGAACTGCTTTGCCCACAACAGGCGCGTTATCGTGAAGAAGTCATCTTCGTTGTCGCTCATGGTGTTGAGCTTCAGAGCTGACTTATAAACTTCCGTCGGGATCATGATGACCATGTCGCCGCGGTGGCGAGCCGTCTGCATACGAGGGTTAGCGCCGAAAGCCGTCATGCCGGTGTCGGGGTTCTCATAGAAAGTTGTCCTGTAGGGGACATCGCCGAGCGTGCCGGTGTTGAAGTCGATCCGTCGCTGTCTGTCGTAGCCTGCGGCCGCAAGCTCTTTCTCGCTGTCGTCCATGTACGAGACATTAATATCATTGAGGATATAGAAATGTCTGATGAACGCCGTGAGCTTGTAACCGAGCCTGACGAGTCCGGGGTCATTGAGGTGAAGTTTCTTCTCTGGAATTTTCATCGGCGTTACGTTGGGGTTGATGTTCTTGGGCTTTTCGCCAGCGACCCAAAGAGCGTCCGCCATCTTCGTGCCGTCTCCGCCGCAGTAGCTGAAGCCGAGCAGCAGAGCCGCCGCTGTAACTCTTACGGTGTTGTGCCACCTTTCGGGGTTGACAGCTTTCAAGTCCGTCATTATGCCTGTCTTCATGAGGGTCTCTGTCCCGCGAGCGTTAAGCCCCGTGAACTTCATTCGACCTGGCGTGAACAAAGCCGCCTCCGCGTCATTAAGCGGGAAGAACGGCCGGAACTCTCCGGAATTTTTATCGATGGTGCTGTCCGCGACCCACAACGAGCTGCGCTTCTCCTCAGTCATCATGGCGAGGTCGCTTTTCGTTCCTGCGGGTTCGGGGTGGCATAGAGCCTTTTCGAGGTCGATTACTACTTTGAAGTATTTTACTTTGAAGTTTGTGCGCGCCGCGTATTCGCTCAGAATTTTCTGGATCGCCGGCTCGAAATCACGCACGACATAGTTGAAATTTTCGCCGGGCTTTTTGCCGTTTATTGACAGTGTCCTGTCGCGCTTCTCGACCCACGCTATATGGATCAGCTTGCGCGAATTTTTATTTTTGTTGAAGACCGACAGGCGCGGTGTCTTTCCTCTCGTCCACATCTGAAGAGCAAGATTCGCGTCAACGTCGCACGAGCTGATAATCTTTCCCTGTTCGTCCATGCTGACAATTAAAGCTCCTTTGCAATAAATTTTTCTTCGCTGTTTTGAAAATTATATCGCATTGTCAATTAGGAATGAGGGATTAGGAGTGAGGGGTGAGAGGTTGGCTGACGCTGGGCTGACCTCGCTCGCCGGGAGGTGAGTCACGAAGTTCAAAAAATTTTTGGGCTTCACGAACTGCGAAGCTCGTGAAATCTCGTGGATTTATTTTTCGCGATAGCGTTATGGTGAGTTGCGAGGTCTGAAAATTTTTTGAGTTTTTGTAGTTGCAAATGTAGTTGCAAAAAACAGCTCCCGTTCATTCACAAGAGCTGCTTGATGTGTATTATATCACAAACTCGTTACTTGCCAAGAGGCGCGTACCGTGAAGCAAGAATTTATTTCCTCCGGCTCCTCTTTGTTTTCGTGTTGGCTTTCTCCTCGTGAGCAAAGAGGCTCTTCCCCGAAGCCTTCACTAAATTCTCAACGACCTTCATAACCGGGCCGCCCTGATACTCGCGATAGATTGAGCCTTTCGCCGCCGCCACGTGGTCAGCTTGGTAGTTCTTTGTCATGTAAAGATACGGCGAACAGTTCGTGCTGAGATACGTAACATCATGAGCCGGGATAACTTCCGTCTTCTCTTCGGGGATCCTTATCGTCTCGATCACTCGGCCTTTGTTGTCGCGCTTCTCTATGTCGCGATACTCTGTATACGTCCTCGTCTGCTCCGGGACGTGCTGAGTTGCGAACTCCTGCGACAGCTCCATCACTATATAAGCTTCGTAGCCCATTTCCGAGGCGGCTTTGAAAAATTCGCTGTCCTCCGGGACTTTGCCACCGTAGATGAATTTCATGTCCTCGACGAGAGCGTCGTAGCTCTTCACGATGATTTTTCCCTTGCCTCCCATTGACGCGGCGATGCCGTCAGACAGCCACGAGATTATATTCTCATGAAGTTTCTTCTCTGGCATCAGCTGAGTCCCGGCGCTCAGTTCAGGGTGGAGCGGCATTAGGAAGATTTTGTGAATTTCATCGAAGTTCAGCGACGGATCCTGCCACACTTCAACGTCAGCCGCAAAAGCCACAGCCGCGACAGAAAGGACAAACAGCAACGTTAAAAATTTTTTCATGTCTCACCACTCCATGGATCTGTTGGTTAAACGAAGCCTTCTGCTGAACAAATCTTCTTCGATCTCGTCAGCCTGCTCCTCGATCATGAACTTGTCTTCAAAGACTGAATCGCCAGCGACATCTTGACCCTTGAACGCTGACTTCAACACTATCGGCGTTATGATCGTACACACGATTATCATTATGATTATGGGGCCGAGATACATCTCGTCGATGAGGTTCATTTCCATGCCCTTGCCCGCGACGATAAGCGCAACCTCTCCTCTGCATACCATGCCAAGCCCGATCTGATAGCTCTGACGGTTATCAAAGCCGCCGAGCTTCGCCCCAAGTCCGCAACCTCCGAGCTTCGATATGACGCTGACAGCCACGAGAGCTATCGTGAAGATTACGAGATCCATTGACATTGTGGGGAGTGTAACTTCAAGGCCGATATTCGCGAAGAATATTGGGGTCAGCAACAGATACGCGATAGTGTCGAACTTGCTCGCGATATATTGACCCTTGGGAGCCATTGCGATAATCATTCCCGCTGAGAACGCGCCGATGATATCCGCAACTCCGAAGATGACTTCAGCCGCCCACGCCATGAACAGGCAGAACGCGAAGCCCATTACTGGATAGCGTCGGAGATTTCGAGCCGCCTGAACTCTATCCGACCACACCATATAATGATAGTAAATAAATCCGGCAATGCCGACGAAGCCAAAGAAGCCCATGATCTTTGCGAATGTGAGGCTCAAACTGACGGCCTCGCCCGCCATTCCTGTTATCAGCGTCAAGCAGATCAAGCCTAAAATATCGTCTATCAATGCCGCCGCGAGTATCGTGTTGCCGACCTTGGTGGACATCTTGCCGAGTTCCTTTAACGTCTCGACCGTGATTGAAACCGACGTAGCCGTGAGGACAGCTCCGACGAAGATAGCTGACGCGAACGTAGCTTTGTCATCGAAGATATACATCAAGCCTGCGCCCATTCCCAACGGGACTATAACGCCCGAGAGAGCTACTAGGAAGCCGACTTTGCCGGAAGCTTTAAGCTCGTCGATGTTCGTTTCCATTCCGGCGGTGAACATGATGACGATGACTCCAAGCTCAGCGAGACGGCTCAACAACTGCGTGGGCATGAGACAGAACTGAACGCCGAAGAATTTCGTTGTCAGCGCACCAAGCACAGCCGGGCCGAAGAACAATCCCGCCATCAACGCTCCGACAACCTGAGGAAGCTGAGCGCGACGCGAGATAATGCTGAAGATTTTGGTTGACATTAAGATTACGCAAAGGCTCAGGAGATAGTTGTAGCCTTCCAAAATAATTACTTCCTTTCTTTATAAATTAGGGATTAGGAATTGAAATTTCTCACTCCTAACTCTTCACTCCTAACTCCTCATTGTTCATAATCATCGCCGGAGGCTTCGCCGAGCAACGCTCCGACCTGATGCCGCCATGGCAGAGACGGGTGAGCACCGATCTTCGTACATGCCAAAGCTCCGCACGCCGAACCGAAACGCGCCGCACGCCGAATAGGACGACCCTCGCCGAGAGCAACGCAAAATCCAGCGCAAAATGCGTCCCGCGCTCCCGTATGATCGACCGAGCGAATGTTGAACGCCTCGAACGAAAACGAATCGCCCTCCGCCTCGAAGACCATTCCGCCCCTCGCGCTCTGCGTAACGACAAGACACCTCACGCCCCTGTCCAGAACGTCGCGAGCCATTAAATCCAAATTATTTTTGTGTTTGTTCGTCGCGTAGAAGCTCAAAGCTTTCTCGTTTAAGATAAGGTAGTCAATATTTCTCCACGAGTCGCTGGGAAGTGAGAACGGCGGTTCAGCCGAAAGAAAAGTTTTGCAGCCCGTCTGCCTCGCGAGTTTCAGACCCGCCGCGACCGTATCCGTAGGGCTTTCCATTTGAAAGAGTGCCGAGTCCGAGGACTCAAAAATTTTTTTAGCATCGAGGATCGCTTTCTCATCGAGCAGAGAATTCGCGCCCTGAGCCACAACGATGGAGTTTTCGCCTTCGTCCGTAACCGTAATGACAGCTGTCCCGGTCGCCAATTCCTTTCGCGTCTGGAGGTGCGAACAGTCGACCCCATTCTCGACGAGGACGGCTCGGAGCTTCTTTCCGAAATCGTCATTGCCGACGCAGCCTATCATGTGCGAGCGTGCGTTCAGCCTTGCGACCCCGAGTGCCTGATTGGAACCTTTGCCGCCCCCGGCCATTCCGAACGGGCCGCCGATGACAGTCTCGCCTTTCTTTGGACAATGCGGAGCGCGTATAACAAGATCAATATTTAACGAACCTACTACTGCAACTGCTGACAAACTTTAGCCCCCTTAAAATTTTTCGTATCATAGCACAATTTCGCCCGAAAAAACTTCAACCGCCGGGCCGGTCATGATACAGCGATCGCCGTCTTCGATTTTTATTTTCAAGTCTCCGCCTCGGAGATGCACAAGGACATCACGACTCAGCTTGCCAGACACGAACCCAGCGAAAGCCGAAGCAGTTGCGCCTGTTCCACACGCCATTGTCTCGCCGCTGCCTCGTTCGTAGACTCGCATTTTGATCTCGTCGCGTGAGATTACCTCAATGAACTCCGTGTTGACACGATCAGGGAAGCGCGAATGTGTCTCGAACTTGTTGCCCTCGCTGGCAAACTCCGAGTCAGGCCACGAGAAAATATTTTTGAGTTCGGGATTGTCTTCAACGAAATAAACCGCGTGAGCAGTTCCGACATCAACGCCGACAAAATTTAATTTCATGCCGCTGACTGAAATTTCTTCGGGAAGCTCGCTCGTCAGTTTCGCAACTCCCATATCGACGGAAGCATTGATGACCCTGCCGTCGCGAATGTCGAGGGAAATTTTCTTTATCCCGACCGGAGTATCAATGAAAGTTTCTGTCCTGTCGCTCGGGATCAATCCGTGGTCGTAGACATATTTAGCAACACAGCGGATCCCGTTGCCGCACATTGAGCCTTTCGAGCCGTCAGCGTTGTAGAGCTGCATGAATGCGTCGGAATTATTATCCTTCGGCGGCAATATCAAGATCAGACCGTCCGAGCCGATCCCGAAATGTCTGTCGGAAATTTTTATCGCGAGAGCTTCGGGGCTGTCGACCTTCTCGCGAAAGCAGTTCACGTAGATATAATCGTTGCCACAGCCGTGCATTTTCGTAAATTTCATTGGGACATCTCCTCCGCCAAATCTAAAGCGTAATATGAAATGATTATGTCAGCTCCTGCGCGTGCGATTGAGTAAGCGGCTTCGAGGGCGATATTTCGCTCGTTCAGCCAACCATTAGCGGCGGCAGCTTTCATCATTGCGTACTCACCGCTCACTGAGTACGAAGCTACAGGAACATAACATGACTCTTTAACGGCTCTCAACACGTCGAGGTACGGCAAGCCGGGCTTCACGATGATGATGTCAGCTCCCTCCTCGATATCGAGCTTGGCCTCCTTGATAGCTTCGCGGACGTTGCGGGAGTCCATTTGATAAGTCTTTCGATCTCCGAACGCCGGAGCAGAGCCAGCCGCCTCACGAAACGGCCCGTAAAACGCCGACGCATATTTGACAGCGTAAGACATTATCAGAGTATCTTGCAAATTTTCGCGATCGAGAGCTTCGCGTATGGCCTGAGTGTGCCCGTCCATCATGTCCGACGGCGCGACAATATCAGCCCCGGCATGAGCCTGCGACACTGCGACACGCGATAAAATTTCGAGCGTCGGATCGTTCTCGATTATTCCGTCATGGATCACTCCGCAATGGCCATGTGATGTATATTCGCACAGACACACGTCGCCAATGACAGTTAAATCGGGAAATTCTTTTTTGGAAATTCTTATTGCCTGCTGGATCACGCCATCATCGTCCCAAGCCGCCGAGCCGGTCTCGTCCTTATGAGCCGGGATCCCGAAAAATAAAACTCCGCCGATCTTGTCATTCGCGGCTCGTTCGAGAATTATTGGCAGCTTGTCCGGGCTGTAGCGTCGTTGTCCGGGCATTGATGGAATTTCTTCGATGATGTTCTCCCCCTCGCGAACGAAGACAGGATAGACGAACATCGACGGCGATAGACGGGTCTCGCTCACAAGGTCGCGGATTGCCTGAGATTTTCTCAAGCGTCGCGGACGTTGAATCATAGTAAAAATGTTAGGCCTTCTTTCAGATGCAAGAGCGGATTGTATTTCAGAACTGTGCGAGCCAGCTCAATCGAGGCCGACGAATGCAGGATATCGCCCTCGCGGGGAGCTTCTCGTTGAAATTTGATTTCCTTGCCGGGCGCGAAAGTCGCGTAAATCTCTTTGAGCAAGTCATTGAGGCTTGTCGAAACTCCGCAGCCGATATTGAAAACTTTTCCGGGCGCGTCAGGTTCGAGAGCCGCAAGCAAGTTCGCCGCGACAATGTTCTGAACCGCGCAAAAATCCCGGGTCGCTGTGCCGTCTCCATAGATCACGGGGATCTCTCCGGCCTTGATCTTGTCGATCCACTTCGGAATGACTGCGGCGTAGGCTCCGTTGGGATCTTGACGCTTCCCGAAGACGTTGAAGTATCTCAGCCCCACACATTCAAGCCCGTAGACGCGAGTGAAAAATTCCGCGTAGAGTTCGTTCATGTATTTCGTCATGGCGTAAGGAGATAAGAACTTCCCTATGACGCTCTCGACTTTCTGAGCCGCCTCGTCATCTCCATACACGGCACTCGACGAAGCATAAACGACGCGCCGGATTTTGTTCTCTCTCGCGGCTTGCAAGATGTTCACGAAGCCCGACACGTTCACTTCGTTGTAGCTGACCGGATCTTTCATTGAGGCCGGCACGGAAGCCAACGCGGCATGATGAAGCACGTAGTCCGCACCCTCCGTGGCTTCGAGGCAAGTTTGAAAGTCGGTGATCGAGCCTTTAATGAACTTGAAAGTTCCGCGACCCTCCGACGCTTTCAGAGCCTCGTCGATGTTTTCGAGCCGACCCGCGCTCAGATCGTCAAGCCCCGTTACGTGCTGACCGTTTGACAATAGAACTTCTGTGAGGTGGGAGCCAATGAACCCGGCCGCGCCCGTTACGAGCCAATTCTTGTTAGCCGGGAGTTTGGGATAGTTAATCATTTTACTTTTCGATCGCGACGATCTTCAGCTTTCTTGTTCCTCTTGGAATTTTCACGATGACTTCGTCGCCGACGAGATGCCCCGTGATAGCCTGACCGACCGGGCTTTTCTGAGAAATTCTCTGGATACCGCCCTCCGAGAAAGCCGCGCCCGAAAGTTCTTCGGAGCCTACGAGGTCGTAAGTGTGAATTTTGCCGTCGTTGTCCATGTCTTCGAGAGTAATTCTCAGTCCGACTCCGACTTTGTTCGTGTCTAATTTGGCTTCGTCTACGACGGTAACCTTGCTCAGAGTATTTTCAAGGTCTGCGATCCTGTCCTCGAGCTTGGCTTGTTCTTCTTTAGCGGCTGCGTACTCGGCGATCTCGCTCAGGTCTCCGAAGGCTCGAGCTTCCTCAAGTTTTCTCGCTACCTCTTGCCGTCCCTGAGTTCGTAAAGTCGTAAGCTCCTCGCTGAGTCTTTCATAACCGCTGCGAGTCATTTCGTGGGTGCTGTTTTTTCTCGCCAAGATTTTTTCACCTTTTCATATCAGATTTAGATTTTTATAATATTCTACCAAAGAAAAAATTATGAAAGGATTTGACATTTCTATGACACAATATGAAACTTCCGTGCCCTATGCGTTGCGGCCAGACAGCGTCGAAGCAATCAACGCAATCTTCCGCAAGGTTTATCAGTACATGGCTCTTGGGCTTATCCTCACGGCTCTGACGGCTTACATAACGGCTTCGAGCCCGGCGGCTATCAGGCTGCTCTTCTCATCGTCCACGCCGCTGGTAATCATTGCGATCGTCGAAGTCATTCTCGTTATGTATCTCAGTGCCGCGCTCATGAAACTCTCAACGATGACGGCTCTGTCGCTCTTCATGGCCTACAGCGTTCTGAACGGCGTGTTGTGTTCAACGGTGCTTCTTGTTTATACGAGCGGCTCGATATATCAGGCGTTCTTCTCGACCGCAGGAATGTTCGGAGCTATGAGCCTGTACGGGCTGTACACGAAACGCGACCTCACGAGCATGGGGAGCTTCTTCCGAATGGGGCTGTGGGGGCTTCTGATCACGATGTTGATAAATTTCTTCGTCGGCTCGTCGACGCTTGAAATCGCGATCAGCTTCCTTGGTATAATAATTTTCCTCGGTCTCACAGCCTACGACACCGCAAAGATCAAAACAATGGCCGAAGAGTCTGACTGGAGCGACGGGAACATGATCGGACGCATCGCCGTGATAGGAGCTTTGGAGCTTTATCTCGATTTCGTCAACTTGTTCCTGCACCTGTTGAGCCTCTTTGGAAAGCACAAAGATTAAAATTTTTTATACGGGGGTAATTACTATTCCGACTTCAAATAAGAAAGTGTCCGCGAAAAAATCCACAGCGGGCACTAAATCTAAAACAACAACCAAAAAAACAGCCGAGAAAAAAATTTCCAAGCCTTCGGGCAAAGTCCTAGTGATCGTCGAGTCGCCATCAAAGGCCGCGACACTCTCGAACATGCTCGGGAAAAATTACATCGTCAAGTCGAGCAAGGGACACATGAAAGACTTGCCGAAGAGTCGGCTCGCGATTGACATCGAACACGATTTCGCGCCCGAGTACATTCTCGTTAAGGGCAAAGCGGCGTTGAAGAATGAACTTCTGAAACTCGCTGAAGAGTCTTCACATGTCCTCCTTGCCTCCGACCCCGACCGCGAGGGTGAAGCTATAGCGTGGCACTTGGCTGACATTCTGGGCGTGGATCTGGCCGAGAAGTGCCGAGTTCGCTTCTACGAGATCACCGCCAACGCTGTCAGAGCCGCCATCAGCAATCCGGATTACATTGACGTTAATAAGGTCGACGCTCAACAGGCTCGAAGAATTTTAGACAGGCTCGTCGGCTATACGCTCTCTCCGCTGTTGTGGAAGAAAATTCGTTATGGACTGTCGGCCGGGCGTGTTCAGTCGGTGGCGTTGAATTTGATCTGCGAACGCGAGCGCGAGATCACGAAGTTCGTTCCTGATCCGTATTGGCTGATCGTGGCGCAATGCACGAGCGGAAAAAATAATTACGAACTCAGAGCTGAGAAGCTCAACGGAACGTCCCTGATGAAAAATTCTCTGCCGCTGCTCATCAACTCCGAGGCCAAGGCCAAGGAGATCATTGCCGAAATCAAAGCCAATGACATCATCGTCAGCGAGTTCAGAACGAAGAGCGTGTCTCATTCAGCCCCGGCACCGTTCCGAACAAGCACGCTCCAGCAGGAAGCCTCGCGCAAGCTGAGCATGATACCGGCTCACACGATGAGGATCGCGCAGGCTCTCTACGAGGGCATCAACATTCCCGGGCGCGGACACGTCGGACTTATCACCTACATGAGGACAGACAGCCTCAGAATTTCAAATGAAGCTCTCGCGTCGTGCCGCAACTTCATAGCCGCGAATTTCAAGCCGGAATATCTGCCCGAAGCTCCCAACACGTTCGGCGCGTCAGGCAAGAATGTGAAGATCCAAGACGCTCACGAAGCTATCAGGCCGACAGACATTAACCTCACTCCCGACTCCGTGAAAGAAGCTCTCACGCCAGAGCAATACAAGCTCTATAACATGATATGGCGGAGATTCGTAGCGTGTCAGATGTCCCCGGCGGTGAGCGCAAAAGCAACCTTGAAAGCTGAGGCCGGGCGCGTGAGTCTGCGTCAGGAGGGCGAGACTTTGACCTTTGACGGCTGGTCGTGCATGTGGCCGATCGACTTGAAAGGCAGTGAGCTTGTGAGGGTTAAAGCCGGCGAGGTCATGAAACTCGGAAAGGTTCAGAGCGACAACAAATTCACAAAGCCACCGGCGAGATATTCGGAGGCGGGACTGATTAAGACCCTCGAAGAGAACGGAGTTGGCAGACCCTCAACATACGCGACGATTGCGGGGACTTTAGAGGGACGCGGCTACATCGAGAAGAATGAGGAGAAGAGATTTTTCCCGACCGGCCTTGGCCTGACTGTCGATGAATTTTTGGCGCAATACTTCAACCGCAAGGATCTTTCCTCGATCGTTGACGCGGGATTTACGGCGCAGATGGAAAAGGAGCTTGACGAGGTCGAGGAAGCTCAACGCAAGTGGCTCGATGTTGTCGGCGAGTTTTGGAAAGAATTTTCAACGACGCTCGACGAGGCTCAGGACGCTCCCAGAGTTCCGCTGCCTGCTCCCGAACCTATAGGCGAGGCGTGCCCGGAATGCGGCCATGACCTTGTGAAGAAGCGCGGTCGCTTCGGCGAGTTCATAGCGTGTTCCAACTATCCGACGTGCAAATACACCCGGCCAATATTGAGCGCGATCGGTGTTAAGTGTCCCAAATGCGGCGAGGGCGATATCGTTCAGCGCAAGAGCAAGAAAGGTAAGAATTTCTACGGCTGTTCGCGATATCCTGAGTGCGATTACGTCTCGTGGAACGAACCCGCCGGCGAGAAGTGCCCGAACTGCGGAGAGGATTTATATCGGCGCGGCTCGACGATCTACTGCGCGAACTGCAAATACAAGGCCGCCATCAATGAAGAGTAGCGTAAAGATCATCGGAGCTGGTCTAGCTGGCTGTGAGGCTGCGTGGCAGGTTGCTGAACGTGGCTTCATGGTCGAACTTTACGAGATGCGCCCGGCTCTGCTTACTCCAGCTCACAAGACGGGACTGTTGGCCGAGATAGTCTGCAGCAACTCGCTTGGCTCCGAGAACAAAGACGAAAGAATTTCGGCGGCGGGGATACTCAAAGAGGAGTTGGAGATCATGGGGTCGCTGATCCTTTCGTGCGCTCACGAGTCGCGAGTCCCGGCCGGAGGTGCGCTGGCTGTCGACCGCGAAAAATTTTCGAGCCTCGTTACCGAGAAGATCACTTCGCACAAGAACATCAAGCTGATCCGCGAGGAATGTCGGACACTCCTAACTCCTAACTCATCATCACTCACTATCGTAGCTTCCGGGCCTTTAACGTCAGACGCGCTCGCGAATGAGCTGAAAGAGATCGCCGGTGAGAGAATTTATTTTTATGACGCTGTCGCGCCGGTCTTGATGAAGGACAGCATAAACTTCGAAAAAGTCTTTGTGTCAGGACGCTACGGGCGCGGAGATGACTACATCAACTGTCCATTCACGAAAGATGAATATCTGAAATTCTACGACGCTCTCGTGAACGCCGAGAGAAATCTCCCGCATGATTTCGAGCGCAATAAATATTTCGAGGGCTGTATGCCTGTCGAAGCGTTGGCTGACCGCGGGGTCGACACTCTGCGCTTCGGGCCGATGAAACCCAAGGGACTTCGCGACCCTAGGACAGATCGAGAGCCTTACGCGGCTGTACAGCTTCGGCAAGACAACTCCGACGGGACGCTATATAACATCGTGGGCTTCCAAACGGGTTTGAAGTGGGGCGAACAGAAGCGCGTCTTCGCAATGATACCGGGACTCGAGAACGCTGAGTTCGTTCGGCTCGGCGTGATGCACAGAAACACTTCGCTTAATGCTCCGGCGGTGCTTGATGAGTTCCTGAGGCTGAGAGGTCATGAAAATATTTTCGCGGCCGGTCAGATCACGGGCGTGGAGGGTTACATGGAGAGCACGGCTATGGGCTTGGTGGCGGGCATCAACGCGGCGAAGTTCATGAGTGAGGGGAAATTTCCGTCTTGGCCTCGCGAGTCTGCGATCGGGTCGCTGCTTCATTACCTCCACACGACAGAGCCGAAGCATTTTCAACCCATGAATATAAATCTTGGACTTTTCCCGGAACTTCCTAAGGTCAGAGGCAAGAAAGATCGCGCGAAAATCTTCCGCGACAATGCCATAAAAGCAATTAGGAATGAGGGATTAGGGATTAGGGATTAGAGATGATCTATGTTGTTGGGATTGGGCCGGGAGGTTATGACGGTCTGACGGGCGAAGCTCTCGAAGCTCTCAAAACTTGCGAGGTCATATCAGGCTACAAGAGATACGTTGAGCTTGTGAAAGATTTCTTTCCCGAAAAATTTTTCATGAGCTACCCAATGCGTTCCGAGGTTGCTCGCTGTGAAGAGGCTTTGAAAGTCGCTGAGATGGGTTACAGCGTCGCTCTGATCTCGAGCGGTGATGCCGGAGTTTATGGAATGGCGGGGATCATGCTGGAGGTGGCGAAAGGCTTGGCCGACATCAAAATCATTCCGGGAGTCACGGCGGCTAACTCGGCGGCGGCGGTCTTGGGTGCGCCCCTCATGAACGACTACGTTACCATAAGCCTGAGCGACTTGATGACGGATTGGGAGATCATCGAGAAGAGACTGCGCACTGCGTGCAACGGAGACTTCGTCATATGTCTCTACAACCCGGCGAGCCACCACAGACCCGACAGCTTCAAGCGAGCCTGCGACATCATGCTGCGATACAAGCCCCCCGAGACCGTCTGCGGCTATGTCAGGAACATCAACAGGCCGGGGCAAGAGTCCAAGCTCATGACGCTGGACGAGATCAGAGACTGCGAAGAGATTGACATGCTCACAACTGTCATAATCGGCAACTCGCAAACGTACGCTCTCGACGGAAAGATGATCACGCGACGAGGCTACGAAAAAGCAGTGAGGAGTGAGGAGGTAGGAGGTAGGAATGAGGAACTGTAATATCAGAAAGTCGCTTGCGGTTGTCTTGGCTGTGGTCTTCGCGCTGATGTTCTGGTCGAGGTCGGAGGCGGCCGCCGTCAACAAGAAAAATTTTTATCGCTCGTTAGCTTCGAGGTTGAGCAAGAACAGAGACGATTATAAAAATCTCAGCGATTACGAGTTCGCGAACTTCCGAGCCGTGAGGTCGACGGGCATCAAGCCGGGGAAGCTCTATCGCTCGTCATCACCCGTCAAGCCGTGGGGCAATCGCAACCTCATCGCAGACTCCGCCGCCATGCGTTCAGGCGTGAAGACGTTCATCAACCTCGCTGACGATTACAAATATTTGAACGGCTACAAGGGTTTCGCATCAAGCTACTACGCAACCCAAAAGATAATCTGCTTGAACCTCGATCTTAAATTCAAATCGAAAAATTTTCAGTCTGGCGTAGCTCGCGGGGTCAGCTTCATGGCCAAGAACTCACCGCCGTATCTCGTGCATTGCGACCTTGGAAAAGACAGGTGCGGGATATTCTGCGCGATTGTTGAGAGCCTCGCGGGAGCTTCGTCGAGCGAGATTGTCGCGGATTACATGATCTCGTTCCGCAATTACTTCGGCATAACGCCCGGCACTGAGGATTATGAGTTCGTCGCTGACAACGAGATAAGGCCGTTCCTCGCGTCGATCTTCGAGGTGAAGAGCATCGAGGGCATCAACCTAGCCGCGGCAGCTGAACAATATCTGATGAGGATCGGAGTCTCCCGCGACGACATAAAAACCCTTCGACAAAAATTAAGCAATCTCTAATCCCTCATGCCTAATTCCTAATCCAAACGAGTGTATAATACGAGATATTTTTAATGAGGGGAATTTTTCAAACTTGCGAAATATTATCGACCAATGCGAGCAATGGCTCCGGGACGAAGTTGAGAAGGCTCACGCCTCCGGGATAGTCCTCGGCCTGTCGGGCGGCATAGACTCTTCGGTGCTTGCGGCTCTTGGGGTTGAGGCTCTGGGTCGCGAGAGAGTTCTCGGGATCATCATGCCGTGCCACAGCATCGACGAGGACGAAGCGGACGCTCGGCTCCTGATTGAGGCTCTCGGCGTGAACTTCAAGCGCGTTGATCTCTCTGAGACCTTCGACCTCATGTTGAAGACCATCGGCGGCGAGTTCAACTCCCTCGTCAAGTCCAACCTAAAGGCACGCCTCCGAATGGTTACGTTATATGCCGTCGCTCAGTCAAAGAATTTTCTTGTCTGCGGCACGAGCAACAGATCCGAATACGAGACAGGCTACTTCACGAAGTTCGGGGACAGCGGAGTCGACCTGATGCCGCTTGCGAATTTCTTGAAGCGCGACATTCGAGCTATGGCGAAGCTGTTGAACGTCCCCGAGAAGATCATCACCAAGGCACCAAGCGCGGGACTCTACGAAGGTCAGACCGACGAGGGCGATATGGGCTTCAGCTACGACACTCTCGACGAGTATCTGACCACGGGCAGCATCAACGACGAGAAAGCCCGCGAACGCATCGACGTTATGCGAAGACGAAGCGAACACAAACGCAAACCAATCCCAATTTTCAAATTTTAATTTCACAGGAGTGATTCATAACCATGTCAGGACATTCAAAATGGGCAAACATTAAACACCGCAAGGCGGCTCAGGACGCAAAGAGAGGAAATCTTTTCCAGAAGCTCGTACGTGCGATCATCATCGCGGCCAAGGACGGAGGCGGCGACCCCGCTATGAACATGAGGCTCAAGACAGCCATCGAACGAGCCAAGGCCGTCAGCGTTCCCAACGACAACATCACACGCGCAATCAAACGCGGAACGGGCGAGCTTGGGGACATCTCCTACGACGAACTCACCTACGAGGCTTACGGGCCGTCGGGCATCGCCGTACTCGTCAACGTCATGACCGACAACAGGAACAGAACAACTCCCGAGATCCGCGCTCTGCTCTCTCGCAACGGAGGCCAGATGGGCGAGTCCGGAAGCGTCGCTTGGATGTTTGACCGCAAGGGCGTTATCGAAGTCAAAGGCGAGGGGCTAGACGAAGACGAACTGATGACGCTTGGCCTTGACTCCGGCATGTCCGACATGGAAGCGAGCGACGGAGGTTTCACGCTCTACTGCGAGCCGGGCGACCTCGATACGCTGCAGAAAGCTCTCGAAGATAACAAGTACGTCGTTGACAACGCCGAAGTCTCAATGGTCGCAAAGACACCCGTCGAGATCTCAGACCCCGAAGCAGCTCGAAAGGTTCTGAAGCTCATTGACGCTCTCGAAGAACACGACGACGTTCAGAACGTCTATTCAAACTTTGAAATCCCCGACGAGGTAGCCGCGCAGATCGAAGACGAATAAGAAAAATTGTCAGACATCGTTTGTTTAGGAATAGATCCCGGCCTCGCGAGAGTCGGCTATGGAGCTGTCGCGCAGTCGGGATTCAGATTAAGAGCCTTGAACTACGGCTGCATAGAGACCTCGCCCGAGTTAGCTTTCACTGAACGCCTCCTGATGATCTACGAGGAGATGCAAAGACAAATAGAAATTTGCAAGCCCGACTTGGTCTCAATTGAGCGTCTGTTTTTTGGGCGCAACACCACCACGGCCGAGTACGTCTATCAAGCTCGCGGGGCGATCATGCTCCTAACAGCTCAGAACAAATTGCCGGTCGTTGAGCCGAAGCCCAATCAGATCAAGATGGCTCTGTGTGGCACGGGCGACGCTGTGAAGAGTCAAGTTCAAGGCATGGTGCAGAGGTTTCTCGCGCTCGATGAGATCCCCAAGCCCGACGATACAGCCGACGCACTCGCCGCAGCAGTTACGGGGCTGGCTTTGAAATTCTCGTCATGATACGTTCATTAAGCGGAAAGGTTTTAGACATTCTCGACAACATAATCATCATCAGCGTCAGCGGGATCGGCTTCGAGGTTCTGTGTTCGCGTTCCGTCCTGAGCTCCTGCGAGGTCGGCCGGGACATCACGATCACAACGAGCTTGCAATTCTCGGAGGCCGGGGCTGTCATCTACGGATTCGCCTCGGAGCGTGAGCGCGAATTTTTTTTACGTCTCACCAGCGTCAAGGGGGTCGGAGGCCGTACAGCTATCGCGATCCTTTCGGAGCTTTCGATCGACAGCGTCATCAACGCCATATCTTCAGCCGATGTCAACGCCTTCATGAGAGTGCCGGGGATCGGTAAGAAGACAGCCGAGCGGCTTTGCTTCGAGCTGAAGCACATCGCCGAGTTGAAGGTCATGAGTTCGGCCGCCGAGTCAGCTTCCAAGTCCGCGGGTCATGTCGAGAGCGTCATAGAGGCTCTTTTGGCTCTTGGCTTCTCACGCTCCGACGCGGGTGGGGTCATCAACCTCCTGCGCGCCGCGCACGGCGAGGACTTCAACAAACTTAACGAAGAGGATCTATTACGAATGTCATTAAGGGAGCTTCACAGATAATGCCCGACGAAAATGTTATCGCAAACTCGCCATTGAGATTTTTCGACGCTCCTCGCTCGCCTGACGATATCACCGTGAGGCCGAAGTATCTCGACGAGTTCACGGGTCAGGAAAAACTCAAAGACAAGTTGAAAATTTACATCTCGGCAGCTAAGGGACGCGGCGAGCCTCTGGATCACATTCTGCTCTACGGACCTCCGGGGCTTGGCAAGACGACGCTGGCCGGGATCATAGCGCAGGAGATGGGAGGACAGCTTCGCACAACGACGGGCCCGGCTCTCGAACGAGCAGGCGACTTGGCCGCGATAGTCTCGAACATTGAGCGCAATGACGTTCTGTTCATTGATGAGATACATCGAATGCCGCCGCAGGTCGAAGAGATTTTGTATCCGGCTATGGAGGATTTCACGCTTCATATCGTCGTGGGCAAAGGGCCGCTGGCGCGGACGATCGCACTGAACCTCCCGAAGTTCACGCTGTGCGGAGCTACGACGAGGCTCGGGCTGCTGACCTCACCACTGAGGGCGCGTTTCGGGATCGTCGAGCAGTTGGCTCTTTACACCGATGAGGAGCTATCGAGGATTTTATTGCGAGCTTCGGGCGTGTTGGGCGTGAACCTCTCCGACGAGGCGGCACTCGAAATTTCCAAACGTTCACGAGGAACTCCGCGCGTGGCTCTGAGGCTGCTGCGTCGCGTGCGAGATGTCGCGGCTGTTCAGAACGGAGTCGACAGCGAAGTTGATGCCGTGATCGCCGTCCGAGCTATGGACATGTTGGAAGTTGACTCGGAGGGACTTGACGAGGGCGACAGGAAGATCCTGCGAGCTATCATCGACCTATTCAACGGAGGCCCGGTCGGTCTCAGCACGTTAGCGGCGGCTCTCAACGAAGACGCTCAGACCATCGAAGACATCTACGAGCCGTATCTGATCCAGAAAGGACTGTTGGAACGAACTCCCCGAGGCCGTAAGGCGACAGTCAACGCATATTCATATCTCGGAAGAAAACTTTTGTTAGATTTTTAGGGAGGCTGATTACAATTTCACGACGAGCGAAGGCACTATTTATTTTTTTATTTTTGTTTCTCGGAGCCGGGCGGCTTGAAGCGCGGGACGTGTACGTGAAGCTCTCAGGCTCGGGCAGCTACGCGATCGGGATCACCAGCGGCAACTTGACCATGTCGGACGCTGAAGGACGCATAGCCAACCTCGGAGACTCCGCGACCATCTCAGTCTCGAATGGCAACGCGGTCATCATGGGTCATTCGTTCCTGATGCCTGTACGGATCACCGGGCCGGGGCTGTTGAAGTTCGCGGGCAAGAGCTACAGGGGCGCGTTCCTGATCACACAGCGCGGAGGTTTGCTGAACGTCGTTGAGCTTGAAAATTATCTGTGCGGAGTCCTGCCGGCGGAGGTCGGAGCTTCATGGCACGCTCAGGCTTTGAGGGCGCAGGCTATCACAGCGAGGACTTACGTATTGCGTCAGAGCCTCAACAGAGCCGAGAAAGGTTACGATGTCGTTGACACGGACGCGGATCAGGTTTACAAGGGCGCGGGAGTCGAGACGGCCAAGACCAACCAAGCTGTATCCAGCACGTCGGGGCTTGTGTTGACATATGGCAACGAGCTTGCGCAAACTTACTTCCACTCCGACAGCGGAGGCTACACGGCCAACATCAAAGACGTTTGGGGTCGCGAAGTCCCGTATCTCGTCGGTGTGCCGGAGGTCGTGAATTACAAATCGCCGGTCTCGGTTTGGAACGCGAGATTTTCAGACGAGAAGATCCGAAGCGTCGTGAAGAAAGTTACGGGCGCGGACATCGGGACGGTGAAAGAAATTCAGGTCTCCGACGTTGACGAGGGAGGCCGAGCCATCAACATGACATTCATAGGCTCGAACGGAACGAAGACGATGAAAGCGAGCCAGTTCCGTCTCAATCTCGATCCCCGGACGTTGAAAAGTACGATGTTCACGCCGTCGGGCGGAGCCTTTGACGCTAACAAGAACTCAACCGCGGGAGGACTCGTCGGAACTCAGCGCAATCCTAAGGCCGCGCAGTCGAACATGACATTCGAGGAGGATCAAGCTATCGCGAAGATGACGGCTCAGGGGGTTTTCACGACCACGGAGCTGATCGACATGTTGACGAACCCGGACAAGAAGAAGAGCTATTACAAGACCGGGCTAGACAGAAGCGAACGCCAACAGATAAAAATTCCTGCGGCCAAAGCTCCCGCCATGAACAAATACGGTTACTCGATCGAGAAGAAAGGCAGCGAGTTCGTCTTCTACGGGCGCGGCTGGGGTCATGGTGTCGGAATGTGTCAGTGGGGCGCGATGGCAATGGCTGAGCAGGGTTGGACGGCCGAGAAAATTCTCATGCACTATTACCCCGGCACGGTCATAAAGAGATTCAAGTGAAACACGACGATCTTTACAAGCTAAGCTCCTATCATTACGACCTCCCGCAGGAGAACATCGCGCAGTCTCCTGCTGACCCTCGGGACTCGTCGCGGCTCTTGGTCTGGGACGTGAGGGCTGACAAAGTTTCGAGGGAAAATTTTTTCCGCGACCTCACAAAATTTCTGCGACCCGACGATCTTTTAATTCTCAACGACACGAAAGTAATTCCGGCTCGGCTCATGGGTGTCCGTGAGTCCGGCGGAGCTTGCGAAATTTTTTTGTTGAAGAACCTCACGAGCGATTTCCTGACGTGGGAGGCTCTCGTGCGGCCTGCCAGAAAGATTCACGCGGGCGCGGTCATCAAGGTCGGCGAGAATTTTCTGCGCGTCATGTCCGAGAAGCCCGAGGGCATTCGCGAGGTAACGTTTGATTTCGACTCCCGCGAGGCTTTCATGAATTTCTTGGAGGTGTCGGGTCATGTCCCGCTGCCGCCATACATCAAGAACACCGGGGACATGCGCGAGGCTTATCAAACTGTCTTTGCCCGCAACGACGGCTCAGTCGCGGCTCCGACAGCGAGTTTGCACTTCACGCCCCGGCTGCTCGACGAGGTCAGGGACATGGGAGTAAAGATAGCTTACGTTACGTTGCATGTCGGACTTGGAACTTTCAGACCCGTGAAAGTCTCGGACATTCGCGACCACGATATTCACTCCGAACACTGCGAGCTTTCTCCCGAGACTGCGAACTTAATCAACGAACAGAAGACCCGCGGCGGACGTGTCATAGCTTCGGGGACGACTGCGGCGAGGACGCTCGAGTCCTTTGGCTGCGATGGAGCTGTCAAGCCCGGCATCATCGATACGAGCCTGTATATCTACCCGGGATATAAATTTCAGATCGTCGACGCGCTGATCACGAATTTTCATTTGCCCGAAAGCTCGTTGATAATGCTCGTGGCATCGTTCGCCGCCAACAGAGCCGGCTATGTCGGACGCGAGGAAGAGATTTTGTCGCGGCTCCTCAACATCTACGAGGACTGCGCGAGGGATCATTGGCGGTTCTTCTCTTTCGGCGACGCTATGTTCATCGAATGAGGAGCGAGGAAGAGCGGCTCAGCAAGATCGAGCAGATGCCGCAAAACTCTTTCGACAAGATCAACGACCGGGAAATCTTCATGAACGGCATCGACCGAAGCTACTATTACGAGGGCTATTCAGACTTCGAGTGCCTGACGCTCGCGGGCGTGTATAATTTCAACAAAACATAACGAAAGGACGGAGACTAATGAAAAGAATTTTTTGCGCCGTTGCTGTAACGTTCGTGTTCGCGGCCTGCGCGTGGGCTGACGGAATGAATGTCGGCGTGCTGTCGAGCCTCAACATGACCGAGGAGCAGTATAGAAATTTTGTGATTGATGGCCGCAACGAGGTAGGCTGGAATTTCCTGAGCCACGACGATGAAAATTTTCGCTTCTATGATTCGCTGCTTGCGCTCCAGATGGCATTGAACGCCGGCGAGATCGAGGAAGTTCAGCTTCCTGAGGTTGTGGCGGAGTTCTTCGTGAGATCCAACCCGTCAGCTTATGCTGTGTCATGTGTAACGCAGGTTCGACCGACATCGTTGGCGTTTGGATTTTTGGAGAGCAACACCGCAATGCGCGACAAGTTCAACGAGGGTTTGAAGCTCCTCAAAGAGAGCGGAAGGCTCGAACAGCTTCGTCAGGAATATCTCAACGGCTTGCAGGAACATGCCCCCGTGAAGCTCGAAAAGTTCGAGGGCGCGGAGAAAATCAAAGTCGCGTTGACGGGAGATTTGCCGCCGATTGATTTCGTTGACATTGACGGCAGCCCGGCGGGCTTCAACATGGCGATACTCGCGGAGCTTGGGCGTGCGTTGAAGCTCAACGTTGAAGTTATTGACATCGACGCTGGCGCGAGGAGTGCTACGCTTGCTTCCAGACGGGCTGACGCGGTGTTTTGGTACAAGCTGACGCATGATTTCGAGCCACAGCCGGACGTTCCTGAGGGGATAATCTTGTCGGATCCGTATTACGAGTGGAACAAGTTCATACACATCAGGCTGAAAAGGAAATGAGCCTCGAAAGTCGTCGAATTAATTTTTGAAATTTCTTTGCGAGTGTCTGTGAACTCTAAAGGAAACGCGAGTTTTTGTAGTTGTAAATGTAGTTGTAAAAATGACGGGAAGCCTTTCGACCTCCCGTTATTATTTTGTCCTTATTTCTTTGTGAACGAACACTCGATCTTGTAACGATAGCCCATGTCGTCCAACGTCGTTGTAACGCCATTCCACTCAGTACTAATTTCGGTCGGTGAGACGACAGTTATTAGGATCTGATCGTCCTCGTTGTTGATGTCCTCGATGCGCCACTGGCCGTCAGCTATTTTCACGAGCCTCATTACTTCGTTCTTGCTGAAAGTGAAGCCGCCGATATCTCCAACCTGAGTTTCGTCGTAAGAGTCGAAGGCCGTCCACTTCTGAGTGTAAACGACGCGCGCCGTCCCGGTCAATGATGTAGTGCTGTCGTCGGTCGTGAGGTTGATATTCGAGATCGTCAAGTCGACATTTGTCGCGAGCGTCAGATTCAAGACTTTATCTGTTCCAAGCGTCGTGCTGGTTGCGGTGGCGGAGGTCTCCTGACTCAGCTGCCATGTTCCTTCGAGACTGTCGGCTATCGTTGAGTCGGTCGAGCCGCTGTCATCGCTGGTGCCATCGTCGGTTGACAGTTCCGAACTCTTCTTCATAAGTGAGCATGTGATGCTGTAGGTGTAGTCCCCAAGCGTTGAGTTCGTCCCCGAGCCTGTCATCTCGATACTGATCTTCGGGATCGACATTGACGCGATCGTTACGGTGATCGTCGTGTTCGTTGAGGAGATCACCCACTTGTCGTCAGCTTCGCGCCTTATGACCATGTTTTGAACTTTCGACTCGGCACTCGAGTCAGTGTAGCTCTTGATGCTCAATGTACCCTGCGGGTTGCCTGAAGTGTCGTACAACGTCGCGAGATGCGAGAAGAATACGTCAACATTCCCCGCCGAACTGTACGAGCTGCTCGCAAAATCCAAGTCCGAGAACGAAATCCAAAACTCAGAATCTTTCGAGAGGGTTACAGCTGTAGCTCCGGCGTTGATTGTCCCGGTGCCGCTATAGACAAGGGAGGTTGTATCCAAGACCCAGCTGCCTTTCAAAGCCGTGTTGACACTCGTGTGCAAGGCCGTAGCGTCATCGTCGCCCGTGTCGTCGCCGTCTTCTGTTGAAGGTGTCGCGCTCTTCTTCGCGAGTGAGCATGTGATGTTATAGGTGAAGTCGCCGAGCGTCGAGTTGGAGCCTGAGCCTGTCATCTCGATATCTATCGCCGGAGCTGTCCATGACGAAATGCTAATCGTTATCTTTGTGTCCGTGTTGGGAGAGGTCAAGACCCACTTATCATCTGTTACGCGTCTTATGACCATGTTTTGAACTTTCGATTCGGCACTCGAGTCAGTGTAGCTCTTGATGCTCAATGTCCCTCTTGAAGCTCCTGACCTGTCGTACAGCGTCGCAACATGCGAGTAGAACACGTCAACGTTACCTGCAGACTCGTTGGACTCGCTCGCGAAGTCTGGCGCAGAAAATGAAATCATGAACTCCGACGCTTGGGTCAGAGTTACGGCAGTGGTCGCCGGGTTGATCGTCCCGGAGCCTGTATATATAACGCCCTCGGCGGTGCTGTCCAAGACCCAGCTGCCTGTGAGAGCCGCGCTAACGTTCTCGTGCAACGTCGAAGTCTCTTCGGTCTCGCTGTCGTCGCTGGTGCCCGCGCTGCCTCCGCAACCCGAAAATAAAAATACACACAGCGACATGGCAATAAGAATTTTTATTTTACGCATTACTCGTTACCCTTCTTTCATTAATTTTACTGAGAAGATTATAACAGGCTTTCAAATTTTTTTGGGGGCTTCGGGGTTGTGATATAATTGCCGCGTTTTGAAGTTTGAGATTGGGGTGTCGTCCAATGGCAGGACGCCGGACTTTGGATCCTGTAATGATGGTTCGAATCCATCCACCTCAGCCATACGACCTTTGGAGGCGATGACTTTAATGAAAAATCTTTGCGTTCTCATCTTGGCGGCCGGCAAGGGCACGAGAATGAAGAGTGCGACCCCTAAAGTTTTACACAACATTCTCGACCGTCCTGTCATTGATTACGTCGTGAGCTGCGTCATCGATGCCGGAGTCAGTCCCGAAGATGTCGCCGTACTCGTGGGAGCTGGCGGCGAACTTGTTGAGGAACACTTACGCGAAAAATTTCCAACCGAATTAAATATTTTATGGCAGCGCGAACAGTTAGGCACTGGCCACGCGGTCAAGTCGGCTCGCGAATGGTGGAGCGGCTACGAAAATCTGATCGTCCTTAATGGCGACGTACCTTTGATAGCTCCCGAGAGCTTGAAGAGCTTCATAGCGAGCTTCAGCAACGACTGCACGGTGATCTCTTTCATGGCCGACGATCCCAAGCAATACGGTCGCATAATCCGAGGCTCTGACTCCGTGAGCATCGTAGAGTTCAAAGACGCGTCGGAGGATCAAAGAAAAATTCGCGAGGTCAACGCGGGCTGCTACGCTTTCAAAGTCTCTTCGCTCGAAAAGGTCATCGACCTCATCAAGAACGACAACGCTCAACATGAATATTATCTCCCGGACGCTCTCTCCCTAATGAATGAACAGGGACTGAGGACGGGAGCTTTTATTTTCTCTGAAGAAGAGATGCAGGGCATCAACAATCACGCCGAGCTTGCGGGAGCGACGAAGGTCATACGTGAGAGGATCATCGCGAAGTGGCTCGACGAGGGCGTGAGAATGATTGACCCGGACAGCGTGTACATCAGCCCTGACGCAAGGCTGTCGCGAGGTGTCGTGATCATGCCGAACGTCCAGCTGTGGGGCGAGACAGAGATCGGCGAGGACGCTTACATAGGTTCGGGGTCGATCCTGACGAACGCGAAGATCGGCCGAAACGTTCAGATCATTGCCTACGCGGTCATCGAGAACAGCGAGCTTAAAGACAGCTCCAAGGCCGGGCCATTCTGTTACATTCGCGAGGGGTCGTGCCTCGAACAGAGAGCTTTCGCCGGGAAATTCGTTGAGCTTAAAAAGTCGCGCATCGGAGAAAATTCAAAAGTCCCGCACCTCTCGTACATGGGAGACGCGACGCTCGGCCACGATGTCAATATCGGCGCAGGCTCCATAACCTGCAACTACGACGGCGTACACAAGAACAAAACTTTCATAGGCAACAATTGTTTCATTGGTTCAGATACAATGTTCGTAGCTCCCGTTGAACTTGCTGACGGTGCTGCTACGGCGGCCGGGTCTGTGATCACTCAGGCTGTCCCGGAAAACTCCCTTGGGGTCGGACGGGCGCGCCAGACGAACATCAAAGACTGGTCGAAGAAGCGGTTAAAACAATCGAAAGGGGAAAATTAATCTTGTCAAGAGGAAACGGCCTTAAAATCTTTTCCGGCACAGCGCACCCGGAATTTTCACAGCGCGTCAGCGACGAACTCAAGACCCCGCTGTCAGCCATCAAGCACTACAGATTTTCCGACGGTGAGATCGGCGTGTCTCTGAATGAGAGCGTGAGAGGAGCCGATGTCTATCTGCTTCAGCCGACCTGCGCCCCGACGAATGAAAATCTGATGCAGCTGCTGATCATGGCCGATGCCGCGAAGAGAGACTCCGCGCATTACGTCAATGCCGTCATACCTTACTTCGGCTACGCGAGACAGGATCGCAAGGCCAAGCCCCGTGAGCCAATCACGGCCAAGCTCGTCGCGAACATTCTGACCCACGGCGGGATCGACAGAGTGATCACAGCCGACCTTCACGCCGGACAGATTCAAGGCTTCTTTGATATCCCCGTAGATCACCTGACGGGCATGAACCTGCTGGCCGATTACTTCAAGAATAATCTTGCTGATGAGCTGAAGGCCGGGAGGGTCGTTGTGGTGTCCCCTGATGTCGGAGGTGTCGCGAGGGCGCGCAAGTTTGCCGTCATGCTCAACGTTGACATAGCGATCGTTGACAAGAGACGCTCGTACGATGTCGCGAACGTTTCCGAGGTCATGGACATCGTGGGTAACGTGAAAGGACGGACGGCTATACTGGTCGACGATATGATCGACACGGCCGGGACGATCTGCCACGCGGCTCACGGACTTGTCGAGAGAGGCTGCGAGCGGGTGCTTGCATGTGCAACTCACGCAATTCTTTCTGGCCCGGCGATGGAGAGGATCAACAGCTCCGACATTGAGAAGCTCGTATTCACTGACACGGTGCCGCTGTCCGAGGAGAAGAAGTCCGAAAAGATTTTGCAGCTTTCGATCGCGCCGCTGTTTGCCGAAGCGATCCGGAGGGTTCACGGGGAACAGCCGATAAGCGATATGTTCGAGTGAACTACCCAAGACTAAAGCACTTGAGCCTCTTGCTTCATTGGCACATATGTTCCGGAGAGACTCGTATTTCATATAGTGCCCTTTCTAGTATTGTTGGGGCACTTTTTTAATCTCGTGAATTATGATGCCAAGCGCAATACTTAACTGTTAAGCTGGAGCTTTTCAAGCAAAGCCGCAGGGACGTATAAAGCCGCTCGTCTGCAATATCATGATCCCGCGAAGAATATCAACATCGACGTAACCGAAAAAAGCGAGGACGGCACGGAGGGGACAGGCCGGACGCTCGAAATTAATCAGAAAGCCGACACGATCGCTACGAAGGCTACCCGAAATTCTACATCAAAGAAAATCTGAAAATCGCAGTTACCTCGCTTGATGGCGAAGAGTTAGGCGAGATGACCGCGATGGTGTACATCATGACCCCCGACGCGGTCAAAGCCCGAAAGAATCACGCCTTGCCCAGTAGCCAATATTTTTCAATCTTGCAGGAGGGTTACGAGGCGTTCGGCTTCGATGAAGAAATTTTGGTGCAGGCGCGGCGCGAGGCTTTCCACCTGACGTTTAAGCCGGAGAGTCAGATAATCCGTCGAGCCAGTCAGCCCACTACTGCATGATTTTAAGACCTTTCCCTGTCAGCGGCCTCAACTCTTCGATAATTGCCTTAACCTGAGACGACAGCAGCACGATATACCAACGTTTCATTTTCATTTTTCCAGCTGGGATATCAGCCCGCATTAAAATTGAAATTTCAGAAGGATACGGATTACAAAAGCACAAAAAAACCGCTCGTATGCGGCCTTTCTCTATCTCTTACGGTCTAATCCGATTATGTTCTGGCGGAGAATGGAGGATTAGAAAAAAGCCTAAAAAATCAACAACATAAATATTTTATAAAATAATTCTCGATTTTTCTTGTACGGTTTTTTGTACGGTAAACTACACGCCAACCGCCGCAAGATCCCTGACAAAAACTGCCGCATCTATGAAATAATTTTTGCGTTGCGGTTCTGGAATATCGACTTTAATTCCATAAGGAAGCGACATGTAGTAATCTAAATCTTTCATGAGTTTTTCTCCTTTCCCTGTAAAAATTCTAAAAATTCAACAGCTTTCAAAATAATTTTCAAGTAGCGTTGAATTACCATTCCCGATTTACGATTCGAGCTGTGAGTTACGGCAACGGCAAAATCACCTAAAGCACCTAAACCTACGCTTTTTAATAAATCTTTCGCACGTGGATTTTTCGCAAACTCTGAAAATTTTTCATGGCAACATACCCATTCTTTTTTGCGTTCATACGTAAAGCCGTAATAATCCAACACAAGCTGAACATTTTGCCACGTGTCCTCTTTTAGCCTTTGCGCCCCTTGCCAGCTCGCTAAAATTTTCTGTATTCACTCGTCTTTGCCCATGAACAACCCTCTACACTTGCGGCACTCCGCCTAACTTCGCCTCAGCTATCAGACGTTTCACATCGTCAAGCGTGAATGACGGCATCGGAGTTTCTTTTATTTGCGGACGTAACGTCAAGGCCGCCAAGACGACAGCCGCTACCGCAAAAACGATCGCTAGCGTCCCAAGCACCCAATAAATCATTATTTCAAGGCTTGACATGCGCCTCTCTAAACCGCTCATTCGCCCGCCTAAAATATCCATTTTGGAATTCAACGCCTTAACATCACCTTTCAACTCTGTTAGTTCCGCATGAACTTTACCCAAAAGCTGCTCATTCATAAGCCGGATTTCCGCCATGAACGCTTCCATCTTCGCGTCGAACACATCTTGCCTGACGTATATATCCTCGCTGACTGCGCCGTTCGAACACGGACACAGCAACAACACAAGACACAATGATAAAACTATTTTTTTCATGGTTTCAGTCCCCCTGCGCTCACATCACAGCAACACGCGCCGCGCTTAATGCCATATCTCGGAAGAAATCGTGGCTTGCCTTAAATCGAATTTCTGAAACAATCGGCGCGATTCGCATCTTGCTGGCTTCAATTTCATCAGGCGTAAAGATTTCATTCTGTAATTCTTCCCAATCCATTCCGATAGATTTATTCATTCTCATGATCCTCGCTTTCTCTGATTTCTGCTAACTCTCGCTTAGCTTTCTCAATTTCAGCACGAGGCGTTTTCTGCGTTTTTTTCATGAAGTGATGCAAGATAACGAACGTATCTCCACGCCACGCCGCAAAAAATATTCGGTCTCGCAACGGTCTCAGCTCCCATATGTCGCCGTCCAGATGTTTC
>JAFSJO010000098.1 GCA_017449415.1 Synergistaceae bacterium | reverse complement strand
GCGATACTCTCAGCTTCAGTTTTGATTTCGGCGATTATATTCTTAACCTCGGGAGTATCGTTGGAGGCGTATGTCGGAGTTGCTATCGCCGTCGTAATCATCAAGGCCAGCATCGAGATGAGGCGCGATACGTTTGACGACCTCATCGGACACAGAACAGACGCGGAGATCAGCAAGAAGATCAAATCGATCCTCAGCGAAGAGCCTGATGTCAGAGGAGCTTACGACCTCGCTTTATTCGATTACGGCCCGAACAAGAGCTACGGGGCTGTGCATATCGAACTCCCCGACGTAATGACAGTAGACGAAGTTGATGTGTTGACCCGACGGCTTCAAACGCGAGTTTATAACGAGACGGGCGTTATCTTGGCCGGGATCAGCGCATATTCGTACAACACCAGAGACAAGTTAGCTTCTAAAATGCGCGAGGACATTCAGAAAATAGTTTTGGCTCACGATTGGGCGTTGCAGATGCACGGCTTCTATCTCGAGGGCAAGACGATAAGATTTGATGTCGTGTTGAGCTTCAGCGTGGCTCAGAAAGAGGCATTGAACATCTTGCTTAACGAGCTTCAGCCATTATATCCGGAATACACGTTTCAAATAATTCCCGACGTAGATATCACAGACTGAGGCGGCCAACATGGAAGAGAAAGTTTATGACTTGGAACGCTTTGTGAAAGCTCAGAACGTCGGCGATACATACGGACAAGCACTGAAAGAGATCAAAGCCGGGCGCAAGAGGTCGCATTGGATTTGGTTTATCTTTCCACAGCTCAAAGGGCTTGGCTTCAGCTACAGATCGCAATATTACGGCATTGAAGACCTCGACGAAGCGAAGAGCTATCTAGCTCACGATGTTTTGGGAGCGCGGCTCGTTGAAATTTCGGAAGCTCTCCTGCAGCTGAGCGAGAATGATCCGCTGGTCGTGATGGGAGGCAGCCCCGATGACATGAAGCTGAAATCTAGCATGACGCTGTTCGCCCTCGCGTCGGGTGGTGCTTCCGTCTTTCATCGCGTGCTGAAGAAATTTTTTGCCGGCAAGATGGACGATAGAACGCTCCGAATTTTATCTAAATAGAAAGGACTCAAAGAAATGATGTTACGAATGGCAATGATCTTTTTGTTGTCGATGATGTTTTCTCCTGCCGTGTTCGCTCAGGAAGTTCAAATCTACGCGCACATCGGGCGAGACACGCTCGTCATCAAGCCGGAAAATAATTCTTCAGCGGAGGCGTTCATCGAATTGCTTCGTGATGGCGATCTGACTGTCGACATGCACGATTACGGAAATTTTGAGAAAGTTGGCTCGCTCGGAGCTTCACTGCCACGCAATGACAAACGGATCACCACGCGCCCCGGAGATGTGATCTTGTATCAAGGCAACCAGATCACAATCTATTATGACACGAACACATGGAGCTTCACCAAGCTCGGGACGGTTCAGAACACTGAACGCTTGAGAGCGATCCTCGGCGACGGCGACGTTACCGTAAAATTTTCACTTTCGGAGGCGATGTAACATGTCGTGGATATGGTCAGCATTGATGCCTCACCCGCCTATACTCGTCCCTGAGGTGGGTCGCGGTCGACAGAACGAAGCTGCGAAGACGCTGCGCGGGCTTCAGAGATTGACATCGGGGTTGCCTAAGCCTGACGTACTCGTCGTACTCTCACCTCACCAGCCCTACGCCATGGGCGCGCTGTTCATGAATGAGGCGAAGTCTTATCGCGGGTCGTTCGCAATGTTCGGAGTCCCGGCCGTCAGTATCGAAGCTGCCTCGTCGGACGATGACATGAGAATATTGCGCGAACATCTGAGCAAAGCCGGGATTGAAGTCCGCGCCGAGCATGTCAGCAACCTCACTGAAGATCAAGGCAGTCTCGTACCGCTTTACTTCTTGAAACGCGCGTGGGGCGATCTGCCGACGTTGATAATAGCTTCGCCGATAGGTCTGTCGCCTGACAAGTCCTTCGCAATGGGTCAAGCTCTGGCGAACTTTCAAAGCGAAAAGAGTTGGGCGTTGCTCGCAAGCGGAGATCTCTCTCACCGAATGACACCTGACGCGCCCGCAGGTTATGAGCCTGATTACGCTCCCGAGTTCGAGGCCGCCATTGAGGAAGCTCTGAAAGAAAATTCTCCCGCGCCAATTCGTAAGCTCAGTGCCCGGACTCTTGAACGAGCTGGCGAATGTGGATTGCGCTCCGTCATGGCTATGCTGGGTCTAGTGTCGGGGCAAGAGATCGAAGTGTTCTCTCACGAGTGGCCGTTCGGTGTCGGATATTGCGTAGCTCTATGCGTGCCATGCTCCGCGCCCGTGAGGCTAGCTCGTCAGACCGTAACCCGCCTCCTCAACAGCTCACCCCTACCCGAGAACGGAGACGAGGTTGTGTCCTCGCCGCTGTGGTCGGAGCATAAAGCCTGCTTCGTCTCGATAAAGACCAAGGCCGGGAGCCTGCGGGGCTGTATAGGGACGTTATCGCCGCTTCAAGAGTCTTTGGACAAGGAGATAATCGCCAACGCCGTCTCAGCTTCGATACGCGACCCGAGATTTCCGCCAATGACGAGCGCAGAGCTTAACGATGCCGTGTTTTCGGTTGATGTCCTCTCCGAGCCGGAAGATATTGAGAGCGTGGCGCAGCTCGATCCCAAAATTTACGGCGTGATCGTCTCGAAAGGCTACAGGCGCGGCGTGCTGCTCCCCGACCTCGAAGGAGTTGACACAGCCGAACAGCAGGTCGAGATTGCCGCAAGGAAAGCCGGGCTTCACAGCCTCGACGGGATAAAGCTCGAACGCTTCACGGTCAAGAGGTACAAATGAAAGCGCGTTGGTGGGTCTCGAACAGCGATGGCACGATCTCATGCAGTTTGTGCTTTAGGGGCTGTCGCATAAGGTCGGGGAGCTTCGGCAAGTGCGGAGTTCGCTTCAATGACGGCGTGGGTATGGTCGCACCATGGCTCGGGAGGTTCTGCGCGGTGGCTGTCGATCCAATCGAGAAGAAACCTCTGCTTTATTGGCGGCCGGGGAGCTTCATCTACTCGCTTGGCAGTCTCGGCTGTACGATGGATTGCCCGTTCTGCCAAAATCATCACATCGCTTTCCCCTCGAAAGATTTATATGACGCAAGGTTGCCGACGCTCGCTCCGAGTCAGCTCGTCCGGGACATCAAGGAGGCCGGGCTGTCGTCGGTTGCCTTCACGTACAATGAGCCGACGCTTCAAGCTGAGTTTATATGTGAGGCGGCTCCGCTCATTCACGATGCCGGGTGTGCTGTCGTACTCGTTACGAACGCTGCTATGTCGCGCACGGCGGCGGGAGATCTGCTCTCATGTCTCAACACTACAGACGCGGCCAACATCGACGTGAAAGCCTTCAACCCCGACACGTATCGCAAGCTCGGAGGCGACCTCGACACCGTCAGAGCTAACGTTGAGGCTTTCATAGCGGCGGGTGTGCATGTCGAGCTAACGAGCCTGATCGTCCCGGGTCTGAATGACAGCGCCGAGGAGTTCGCGTCAATGGTCGACTGGATAGCTTCGATGTCGGACGCGATACCGTTGCATGTTACGCGATATTTCCCGGCCCGAAGCTACCACGAGCCACCGACGAATATAAACCTAATGCGCTCACTCGCGGCGATAGCAAGCTCGAAGCTCAGGCGAGTACATCTCGGAAACATTCCACACTGAGCCGCCATAAAGTTTTTTATTACGCCTTGCGCCACAAATTCATGAATTGAAAAAAATTTTTGCGTCTGCTAACTTTTGAGCGTGCGTAAGAGTTTGTGTTTAGAAGCGAGGTTCATTTTTTGGAAAGAAACTTCAATAGCAGTGATGTTCTTGATCACCTCACGCGCGAGCGTCTTGCGGAGCTTGAGAGTGCCCCCCGGAGGGGCTTGCGTCTGTTCTGTGATTATCTCGTGTGCTTTATGCCTGTCGTGTTCGGCGCGTTGGCGTTGGCTGAGTATCTGCTCGTCCCGAACTTGAAAGGCAACACGACGACTTCAACATACACATATTTCATTATAGCTTTGACATTGACAGCGGCGGCGGCGTTTGTCTTGGCTCTGGTCAGGCAGAAATTTTTCTACGTCCTGAGACATAAGGCTCCGTTCTATGCGTTCGTGTTCGCGTTGCTGGCCGGCTACGATTACATGACGCTGAAGACGGGGACGCTCGTGCTTCCATATTTTCCATGGGCTGACCAGATACTCAACGCCATGTGGCAGGACAGAGCTTACTTGCTCGACTGCACGCTGAACTCTTTGAAGCTTCTATTCACGGGATATTTCTCAGGAGCTTTCTTGGGTCTGTTGACCGGGACGGCCTGCGGCTGCAGCAAGACGATCGACTATTGGGTCTCGCCGTTCACGAAGCTCATAGGTGCGATCCCTTCGCCGACGTGGATCCCGATCGTGATGGTGATAGCTTCATCTCTATTCGCCGGCAGCGTGTTCATCATTGCGCTTGGCGTGTGGTACGCGCTCACGATAGCAACGATAACCGGGATACGCAACATAGATCACTCATTCTACGATGCCGCGAAGACGCTCGGCGCGAAACCTCATCAGCTTGTGCTTCACGTCGCTTTGCCTTTCGCTGTCCCGAATATCTTGCAAGGGCTGACTCAGGGAATGAGTTCGGCGTGTCTCGTCCTGATAACTGCCGAAATGGTCGGAGTCGAGTCCGGCCTTGGCTGGTACGTCTCGTGGCAAAAGAGCTGGGCGCAATATGGCAAGATGTACGCGGCTATCGTCGTTCTGTGTGTCGTGTTCGTCGCGGTGAATTGGGGACTGAACAAGATCAGGCGGAGGCTTCTAAGGTGGCAGGAAGGAGTAACGCAATGATGCCGGCGAATATTCTCGAACTCAATCACGTTCACAAGAGCTTCGCGAGGACAGAGACCGAGAACGTAACTCAGGCTTTGAGCGACATTAATTTCACCGTCAGGGACGGAGAGTTTCTGTCTATCGTGGGGCCGTCGGGCTGTGGCAAGTCCACGATAATGAGGCTCATAGCGGGGCTTATCTTTCCGACCGCCGGGACGATAAAGCTCAACGGCGAGGTCATACAGGGCACGAACCCGGAGCGCGGAATGGTCTTCCAGAAGCCGACGCTCTTCCCGTGGCTCACCGTCGAACAAAATCTGACTTTCAGCGCGAGAATGATGAACACAGCCAAGAGATCGGAATATAAATCAGAAGTCGAAAGGCTCCTAGAGATGGCCGGGCTTGCGGAGTTCAGACACGACTTCCCTCACCAGCTCTCAGGCGGAATGGCTCAGCGGCTCGCTCTCATCAGGACGATGATAAATCAGCCGAAAGTCTTTCTGCTCGATGAACCTTTAGGAGCCTTGGACGCGTTCACGCGCATGAACATGCAGGACGAACTTTTGAGGCTCTGGCAGCGTTCGGGTCATATCGTCCTGATGGTTACGCACGACATAGATGAAGCTTTGTATCTCGGAACGAGGGTGTTGGTGATGGCACCGCGCCCCGGCAGGATCCGCGCCGACCTCGTGAATGACATGAGCTACCCGAGATCGCGAACGAGCGACGAATTTTTACATTGGCGCAAGAGAGTTTTGGAAATGCTCGATTTTGGGCATAATTTTAATTAAAGGAGGCTGCAGTTGATGAAAAAATTATTTGCAGCGTTGTTGGTTTTATCGTTTTGTGTCGTGGGAGCCGAGGCCATGACTCCCGAAGAAGAGCTTGAAGCATGGAAGAAAGAGCCTGCTTACGGCAAAGTCATCAAGATCGGCTACAACGGCGGACTCTGCACGGGTACGCTGGGCATCACGCAGGTGAAAGGTTTCTTTGAGGCCGAGGGCATTCAGACCGAACTCGTGCGTTATCAGGGCGACACGATAGCACTCGGGGACGCGCTTGGAACCGGCAAGATCGACATAGCGGGCGGACATATCGCTACGTTGCTTGTCCCGGCGGCCAACGGCGTTCAGATGAAATTCACCACCGGAATGCACACGGGCTGCAAGTCGCTTTGCGTTCTGAACGACAGCCCTTACAAGACGACTCAGGACTTGAAAGGCAAGACGGTCGCCATCACCACGAGCATTGGCGGGTCGGATCAGAATATCACGATGAGATTTTTGCTCCGCGACGGCATGGATCCAGTGCGCGACATTAAATATAAGTCGACGGACTCG
>JAFSJO010000002.1 GCA_017449415.1 Synergistaceae bacterium | reverse complement strand
CGAAGGTCGCGGCCGCGTGATTACCCTCGGCGAAGATAAATTTCTCGTCGATGACTCCTACAACGCTAATCCGGCCTCAATGTCGGCATCGTTGGAGACGTTCGTGAAGCTCGACATGACCGGAAAAATTGCAGTCCTCGGTGAGATGCGCGAGCTTGGCGAAGACTCCGTGAAGTTCCATGCTGACCTCGAACCCTTGCTCGAAAGGCTCGACCATGTGATCCTGACCGGCGGAACGTGGCGCGAGGCCATGACCGGCAAAAATTATATTTTCGCGGATACGTGGCGCGAGGCTCTCGAAGCTCTCAACAAGATTATGAGCGCGAACGAGTGGCACGGAATTTTGGTCAAAGGCTCCCACAGCATCGGCCTCGAAAACGTCGTGAATGCAGTGAGGGGTTAGGAGTGAGGAGTTAGGAGTGAAAAAATTTTTAATCGCGTTTTCGTTCTTTGCGTTGAGCGTCGCTCTTCAATATTTCTGGATAAAATTTCAGCGTCATGAGCACCTCACGCAGCAACAGAAGACCTACGGGGTCAACATCGACGTAGAGATTAAATCCAAAACTCCTTCGATGGGCGGCGTGATCTTCCTTGTAATGTCGCTGGTCGCGTTGTGCGTGAATTTTTCGCTCGACTCGTTCATCTTTTGGAGCCTCCCTGTAGCGAGCGGTCTTGTCGGCTTCGTCGATGATTGGCTGAAGTTCCGCACCCACACCAGCGAGGGTTTTAGGAGCCTTGCGAAGCTGAAAGTTCAGTTGATAATCTGCGCGGTCTGGGTGATGCTCGTGTTCATTCGCGGCGATCTGAGGCTGTGGCCGGGAGTTTACGATGCCGGGGGCTGGCTCGCGATACCGTTAGCGTTCCTGATGATTGCCGGGACGATCAACGCCGTGAACATCACTGACGGACTCGACGGACTAGCGGGCGGAAGCTTTCTAATCTCGCTTGCGGTGATGTTGCTCCTGATCCCGGTGAGCGACTTCAACGCCGAAATTTTAATCGAACTCTTCTTCATGACGGCGGGATTTTTGTTCTTCAACCTCCGTCCCGCGAAAACTTTCATGGGAGACACAGGCTCGCACTTTCTCGGCGGAGCTTTGGCGGCGTTGTGTGTCATTAACGGTCGGACTCTCGCGATAATCCCGGCGGGGTTCATCTTCATAATCGAGATGCTGTCGTCGGCTGTGCAGATCTTCACGATACGCAAGCTCAACAAGAAAATTTTTCTCATGGCACCGCTTCATCATCACTATCAAAAGAAAGGCTTCGACGAGACGGCCGTAACGTTGAGATTTTGGCTCGTTCATGCGGTGGGTGCGACTCTCCTCGCGCTCGCGATCTCGTCGGTTTAGTAAAAATTTTTTCTCTGTGAAAGGTTGCGAGGTCTGAAAAATTTTGGACTTTTTGTAGTTGCAAATGTAGTTGAAAGAAAAGATCTCCGGACTCACCGCCCGGAGATCTTTTATTAGCGTCATCATACAACGTATCGGACAAAATTTCGACTATCTTGAGCCTAAATGTTTCCGGAAGAACTCCTCCATCTGTCTGTAGAAGTCAAACCTGTTCTCCTCGTTGTGGAAGCCGTGCCCCTCGTTGTCCTTGACCATGTACACGACATCTTTGCCGGCCTTGCGGACAGCTTCGACGATCTGATCAGACTCGGCCTTGTTGACCCTCGGGTCGTTCGCTCCCTGAGCCACTAACTGCGGGATCTTTATATTCTCGGCATGGAACACAGGCGAGATAGCTTCGAGAAGCTCCTTGTCCTTGACGGGGTCGCCGATCTCCTCATATTCCATCTCGCGCAGGGGCTTCCAGTATGGCGGGATCGTTTCGAGCAGCGTGAAGATGTTCGACGGCCCGACGTAGCTCACCGCGCAAGCGTACAAGTCAGGCGTAAATGTCGCTCCGGCGAGAGCCGAGTAACCTCCGTAGCTGCCTCCGAATATCGCGAGCCTGTTCCTGTCGGCGATGCCCTGATCCACAGCCCACAGCACGCCGTCGGTAACGTCGTCCTGCATCTTGCGTCCCCACTGCTTGAAGCCGGCCTGCCAGAAAGATTTTCCGTAGCCCGTCGAGCCTCTGAAGTTCACCTGCAGCACAGCCAGCCCCCTGTTGGCGAGGAACTGCGCTAACGAGTCGAAGCCCCAGACATCGCGTGCGCTTGGCCCCCCGTGAGGGTTCACGACCAGCGGAAGATCTTTGCTCTCGACACCCTCAGGAAGAGTTATGTAGCCGTGAATGGTGAGACCGTCGCGGGACTTGTAAGTTATCGCTTTCATCGGTGCCATTTGTTCCTCTTTGAGCCACGGCGATAGCTCCGCGAGCTTCGAGATCGAGTTGTCCTTGCGGTCGTAGAGGTAATAAGCTCCGCGAGTTCTGTCGCTGTATGTCCTCACGATAACTCTGCGTTCGTCGTCGTCCATGTCAACAACGACAGCTTCGTAGTTCGGGAAAAATTTGTCGACAGCCTTTTGAAGCTCCTCGCGGTCTTCGTCGAAGAATTTATAGTGGCGCTTGTCCGTCGTGAACGTTACGCCCGTGATCTTCTTGCGCTTCTTGGAGTGCAAGATCCCGCCCGCGTCGACCTCGTCATGTTCAAAGACGAGATCAAGGACTTTATTCGCCTCCGGGTCGAACGTATAGATAGCTGTCTTGTCGCTGCTCAGATTGCTCTCAATGTACATCATCTTGTTATCGTAAGCGAACAGAGCAGGATCGAAAGTCTCTTTGAAGTTCGTGGTGATTAAAGTTCTGAATGGCTCGTCCTCGGTCGTGCGATAGAGGAAGCTCGTGTTGACACCGTCAGTGTCGATCGCCGCACGCAGCTTGCCGTCGTGGTCAGTCATCCAGCCGATTATGCCGCCGGGGTTCTCAGCGATCTGAACAAGCTCGCCGGTGTTGATGTCGCACCTAAAGACATCGAAGACCTCCGGGTCTCTCTTATTCATATCTATGAGCATGTGATTGGGATCATCTTCGAGGTCGTCGACGATGCCCGCGCGAACTTTCTCGAACGGTGTCAGGTCTCTCGCTTCAGAGCCTTTGATGTCGGTGATGTAGATGTGGAAATTCTCATCGCCGCCGGAGTCCTGAACAAAGACGACTTTCCCGTTGCCTTTCCAGAAGAACCCGGCTATGTCGCGCTCGGTCGCTGAAGTAACTCTCTTCTCCTCGCCGGTGGCTATGTCGCGCACGTAGACATTCATACGATGCTCCCACGGACGCATGAAAGCCAGCTTCGTTCCGTCGGGTGAGATCGCGAAGGACGCGGACTCGGGGTTCTTGAAGAAATCCTCCATCGGGAGAAGCGGCGGCATCGCGGCGAAGGCTGACGAACACGAACAGACCAGCAGCACTAATGACAGGATCCAAAATGTTTTCACGTAAAAAACTCCTTTCAAATATTTTAGTTTGCGACGAGTCAGGGAAAATTTTTTCACTCCTACCTCCTACCTCCTAACTCCTCACTGATCGTATATTCTACAGCAATTCTTGCCGGACTTTTTGGCGGCGTATAAAGCTCTGTCGCTCTCGTGAATGAGCGTGTCTATCGTCTTGTCCGAGCCGCTCACCTTTTGAGCTATCCCGGCACTCACTGAAAGTTTTTTCATTGTCGGCATGGTCTTGTAATAGTCCGAAAGATTTTTCATGAACGTGTTGACTTTCGTCTCGACCTCTTCAAGCGTCCTCGCGCCCGGCAGCACGACCATGAACTCATCGCCCCCCATTCGAGCCGCCAGCCCGTCAGCGAACTCACGTTGCAGCATCTCCGCAGTCGCGGCCAAAGCTCTATCCCCGGCCTGATGCCCGTAAGTGTCGTTGACGTATTTGAAGTTGTCGAGGTCAAAGTAAATGCACGTGATGTTCTCCTCGTGCTGATTGTTCTGAACGTACTCTTGAAGATACCAGCGCGTCGCCAACCCCGTTAGGTAATCCTGGTGCGCCATCTCGACCAGCCGCCGTTGATGCTCACGTTCCGCCGAAGCGTCGAGCGCCTTAATGGGGAGGTCTCTCGCGATAAAAATATTCAGCGCGTCCGGGTTCAGCTTGTCTGGATACTTGGAATGAAATTTATAATCAAGCCCGCTCTTCAAAATTTTTTGTATGGCCGGGATTAAGTCTTTATCTTGCACGTAAATATTTATCTCGTTGATGCTCATAGTGACTCCTCGATCTGTGATTAGATTAACAACGCCAACGCCGCCAAGATTACATTCAGCAGGATCAGCGGCATTATTGTAGCAAAATTCATGACGAGCAACCTCTTGGCCATGGCCGGCGGAAAGAAGCCGAAGTAATATCCCGCGTTCTGCCGCAGTATCCTCGTCGCTGTTCCGAGTCCGCTCCCGAGTATCAGAGCGAAAGCCGCCTGAGCCGGGTCAAGCTCCCCTGACGCAAGCGCACCTCCCGCAAGAGCCAGAGCCGACGACACGTGAGCCACTGACCCCGCCGCGACCGTCCAACCCGCCAACGGCATGAAAGATAGAAGCTTCATGTTCGTCTCGAAGAATTTATTCATCATAGGCACCAGCGAGTAAGACAGCGCGAAGAATATCCACGCATATGGAAGAGTCCTCGCGAGCTTCCTTAAAATTTTTGTCTGTGAATGTGTCGAGATCTCTTTGAGAGGTTCGGAGGCTGCGGAGAAATTTTCCTTTTCGTTCCTGATGACCGCGTAAGCCCAAAGGAACCTCGCGGCACTCCGAAGCATCAGCGACAGCGCGAAGAAAGCTCCCGCCCTCCCAGCCATGCCGACCGCAAGCGCGAACGTCCCCGGCCACCTACGAAGATACGAGGGGAACGGCAGCATCAGCACCGACCACACAGCCACACGCTCGGAGATCTGATCCCTTTCGAGAGCCTGAGCTATCACGGCCGCACCCGTCTTCGATGAGCCTGCACTCAACGCGACAGCCAGAGCCGTAACAGGAGGGATCTTGAGCCGCGAAAATTTTTTGAGGAGGAACTCAGCCACCCCGAGCCGAATGATCACCTCGCCGATGACAAGCCCGAGGATTATATCGAGCGTCAAGCTCAGTTCGCCCTCCAGCAGTCCGCGCATTTAATTTTTCCAGAGCAATATGATCGAGATGTACTCGTCTATATCTTCGAGAGCTTCCGAGCCGTAAAAAATTTTTTCTTTTTCGGGTATGCCTGCGAAGTCGACGCGGATTATTCTCTTGCAAGAGTCCCTTATGAAGTCGCGAAGTCCCTTATCTCTCATGGCGATGGGCTTGTATATCGCTGACGCGTCGGAGGCTTTCACAGCTTCGATGATCCTTTCGGGGTCGGCAGTGCCGGGGATAACGCTGAATATCTCCTCGGACATTGCCATAAAACTTTGAACCCTCGCGCCCGCCAACGAATGAGCCGAGATGCCGGGGATAAATTCAACTTCGAGGTCGGGAATAATCTTTCGGAGTTCATCAATCAGATACGCGCCTGTCGAGTAGAGCATCGAGTCGCCGATGACGGGAAAGAAAATTTTTTTTGAGCTTCGCAGTTCGGCTTCGAGCTTCGCGAGCTGCTCTGAAATGATTTCGCTTCGTCGTTGCGGGTCGCTGATCATTGGAAAGGTGATGCGAATGAATTTTTTATCTGGAAGGTGTCGAGCCACAACTCTCTCCGCGATGCCCGGGGTCGCGTCATGAGAGCGCGGGATCAGAACGAAATCGGAGTCTCTTGCCGCGTCAAGAGCCGACAGCGTGATCAGCTCGGGGTCGCCCGGCCCAATGCCTGCTATAAAAATTTTCATGTGAGATAACCGCCTGATTGAGTGAAAAATTTTGTTTGACGCTATAATAACACACAAGAGAAATCACCGAAACTACAGGGAGGTGAAAGTCATGTGGGTTCTTTTGAGTTTTATCGGAGTTACGATATTTTTACTCGGCCTCTATCAGTGGGCGCAGGGTGGAGCGAGCTTGTGGCGGATATTTAGGCTCAGACGCGAGGAGAGGACTTTGAGCCGTGAGGAGCGACGCGCCGCCGAAGATGAGATTAGACAGCTTGAACGGACAGCCGACCGCACAATAAGCGCAAGCTTCAGAATAATAGCTGTCCTTGCTGTGCTTGTGTGGGTGTTCTTGGGCGTTACGATGATCCTCGAAATGTTCGGGATCAATTGGGTCAGCACGTTCTCGACTCACGCAAGGACTTATTGGTCTCAGCCCGGTGTCGAGTCCCAGATCAACACGCCTTCACGCAATGACATGCTCAGGAACATGGGCAACAGTTTGAGGAGATAAGGAGGCTCGAATATGGCGACGGATTTTGAAAGATTAAGAGCAACAAGCACAAGAGGTGATGTAGTTAGTGATTAAGTTAATGATTTTTGACCACGATATGACGATCGTAGATTCAAGTTACGCGATCATGGCCGGATTTAATTACGTCGCGGAGCATGAGGGGCTTCCGAAAGTTTCGCACGAACTCACGATGAAATATATCGCGACCCCGATCCCGACGTTCTGCGAGGGACTTTTGGGCGAGTATCGTCCCGAGTGGGTGAAGCTCTATCGCGAATGTAACGAGAAGTTCGAGCGCGAGTTGATAAAGCCATTCGACGACACCATACCGACATTAACGAAGCTCCGCGAGATGGGCGTGAAACTCGCCGTTGTGTCGAACAGGGAGAAGCCGCGCAGCGTCCTCGAACGTACAGATCTGGCTCAATATTTCGATGAGATCGTCGGTGCCGCGGAGCCTTACGGAAAGCTCCCTTACAAGCCCAACCCCGCCATGATCGACGAGCTGTTGAAGCACATGAGCATCTCGCCAAAAGATACCGCCTACGTCGGAGACGCTGATCTCGATATCGTAACCGCGATCGGCGCAAACGTTCGAAGCATCGGGATCACGAAAGGAAACTTCACCGCCGAAGACTTCAGGCTCTTGGGCGCATGGAAGAGTATCGATGAGCTTGGCGAGTTGATAGAGATAGTGGAAAAGGATGCCTCCGACAGAGAATAATTTTATAAACGAGCTGGGCTACCTCGCGGCTTACGGCGAATACACCGAGGAGACTGCGGCGGCGGTTAAAAAAAAATCTTTCGTCCCCGTCAATCACCTCGCCAGCGAGACAAGCCCGTATCTCCTGCAGCACGCAAAAAATCCCGTAGGCTGGTACCCGTGGGGAGCTGAAGCCTTCGAGACCGCTCAACGCGAGGACAGGCCGATATTCTTGTCGATTGGCTACTCGTCAGAACACTGGTGCGGTGTCATGAACAGAGAATGTTTCAACGATCACGAGGTCGCGGGCTTCATGAACGAGACCTGCATACCCGTGAAAGTCGACCGTGAAGAACACCCCGAACTTGATAATCTCTTCATGGAAGTTTGCAGGATCCAGAACGGGAGCGCGGGTTGGCCTTTGAATATTTTCCTGTTGCCTGACGGTCGGCCGTTCTTTTGCACGACGTGGCTCCCAAAGCGAACGACGGGTCAGATGCCCGGCCTCACGGATTTGCTGCCTAGAATAAAATGGCTGTGGACGAAGCAGCGTGATGATGTCGAGCGTGCGGCTAATGAGCTGCTGCTCGCGGTCAATCAGAAGTTCGAGCTTCTCTCCGGCGCAAAGAACAGAACCGGCGGACGCATTGGAAAGCTGAAAGCCTACGAAGCTCTGAGCGACATTCGGCGAATCTTCGATCTTCATTGGGGAGGCTTCGGCAAAGCTCCGAAATTTCCCGAGCCGAATAAGCTCCTGTTCCTGTTGAAGCAAGCCGAGGAAAACTCCGGAGCTTCAAAGCGCGACAAGTCCGACGCTCTGACCATGGTCGACATAACGTTGCGGCGAATGTGGCGCGGAGGTATCCATGACCACCTTGGCGGCGGCTTCTCACGTTACGCGATCGACGAGCGGTGGCTGGTGCCGCATTTCGAGAAGCTGCTTTGCGATCAGGCGATGATCTTGCTGACGGTCGCGAAAGCTCAGGAGCTTAATCAAAATTCCTTTCATCGTTTGATGGCCGAGGATATTATTTTCTGTCTGACGCGAGATTTCACCGACAGCACGTCTTACTCTCAGGGCTTCAGAGCCGCTATCGGAGGTGATACCCCGGAGGGTGAGGGTCGCTATTACCTATGGAACGAGGACGAGCTGAAAAAAATTTTGCCCGAAGGAGATGCTGGACTGTTCTGTGCGGCTTACGCCGTGTTGCCGAGCGGGAATTTCGGCAATGAACTCGCAGGCTCTCAGATGAGTTGGAATATCCTGTACGAAGCCTCGACTGTCAACGACCTCGCGAAGCGTTACAACATAAAAGGAGCTGAAGTCGGCCGGAGGTTATACGAGTGTCGAAAGATCCTCCTCGAAGTTCGCGACAAGAGATATCCGCTCGCCAGCGACAATAAAATTTTGATGGGCTGGAACGGTCTCGCCATAGGCGCACTTGCCCGGGCTTCCGTAGCTTTCGAGCAGTCCGAGTGGCGCGACATTGCCGAGAGAGCTGCGTTATTCATTCAAAAAAATTTCCCCGAGAAGAACAACAGCGAGAACTGGCTTCGGTGTTGGATCAACGGCCACGCCGGATTAGACGCGATCGCCGAGGATTACGCCTTTCTATTGTGGGGGATCGTTGAGCTTTACAAGGCCGCGAAGCACTTCAACGCCGGCGAGAAGCAACTAAGCGACTGGCTCAAAACAGCTCAGACCCTCGCAGACATCATGATAAAAAAATTCTGGGACGAACGGAATGGCGGCTTGTATCTGTCAATCGAGAACGCGCCGAACATCTTCATCAGAATGAAATCAGCCGAGGATAACGCGCTCCCCTCAGCCAACGCCTTTGCCGCGATAGCTCTGAACGAACTCGCAATGATCCTCGAAGAAAAGAATTATTCGGACTACGCAAGAAAGATAATCGGCTGCTTCTCTCATTACGCCGCTGAAAATACTTTAGCGTGTCTGTCGCTCCTGACCGCAGACATGATGTGGGCACCCGTCAAGAAGAAGCCCGCCCCCGCGCCCGAACCTGTTCACGTCCCGACCGATGAGGAACTCAACGCCGAAGAGCCTGAGCCAGAAGCCGCGCCCGAGGCCAAGCCCGAGACTGACAGACGCGCCGCAAGAGCTTCGAGACGTTCCGCCCGAGCCGGAGCCTCAGACCGAGCCGAGCGACCCGACAGAGCCGAACGACGGAGCGCACGCCCCCACAGATCGGCAAGAACACGCGAAAGATAATATAATATACCTATCATATAAGCTAAAAATTTTATTAGGAGGTTACAGACTTGAAAGTTTTCAGAAAGGCCGCATGTCTATTCACTTTGCTTGCGGTTATGTCTGTCTTTTCCGGCGTAAGCTACGCTGATTACAAATTCGATGACTTGCTTGGCAACGGCTTCACGTCTCAATGGGTGGTCATCGACGGCAACAGCGGAACATTCGGCGGAAAATACGACGAAGCCATTCAGGTTTCTACAGATGTCTTGCGAAACAATGACGATTTCTCCGTCGTGAGAGTTCTCAACGGCCATTCGGAGACTGAAATAGAGGACAGAGAGCTTCATGTCTTGTTCCTTGTGCTCGCCGACGGCATGGGAAGATTTTACATGGACATGAAGGGCGAGGATATGGATTTCGATATCAGCACTCCCAACCCCGGCTTCAGCACCATCGGAACGCAGACTCATCAGACATACACCAACGCCATTCAGCCTGAGGGACCAGTCGACGGACTTGACGGGACATGGAGACGCTTCGCTTTCACGCTTCAGAGATCACAGAGGCAGACTTATGACAGCGTCGTGCAGCACTTCACGTTCCACCAGAACCCGCGCATTGACTCCTCGCAGACGGTTACGCGCCCGGTGATAATCTCGAACGTTGCGAAAGCTACGGCCTCGGACGTGCCGCTGATCCTGCGAATGACGCTGAGAGACGGCAGCGCGAGAAACTCCAACGTCGTTGCGTATGATTACGCTGAGTGGGACATGCGCTCGAACAAGACTGCGGGAAAAAATCATTGGGTCTTCGTTCCTGTCAATGATGATCTGTTGATCGACAACTCGCGGATCAATTACTACCTCACTACGGAAGTTACGAACCACACGTCGATACGATACGCCGCCACGACATACGACGCTTACGGCGATTACACGTATCCCGACTATTGGAAATTCGATCTCGACCGCTCGCAGGGCACGACGTACGTTGATAGCGAGATCCAGCTTGCGCCGCTGTCTCACGTGGCTCCGGGGCTTGTGAGCGTCTACAAACGCAAATACAACATCAACGAACAGAACAAGAGGCCGCTTATCCTCTATCCGATCGACTCTTACGAGACTGGAAGCTATGAGCTTAGATTGGATCACAGGGTGATTCTTGGCAAGCGTCTCGGTGAGTACAAGGAGCCTGCACGCGAGGGAAATTTCAACTCGTTCGAGATCATGGCGTTCCAGCCGAAAGTCGCGAGCAATACATTCTACGATCAGCTCAAAGAGATCACGAAAGCCACCGGCGAGGTCAGAGCGCCAACAACGTCGTTATTCAGCGCGAGTTCAGTTGAACGCAACGAGATGATGCCCAGCACAGTCCTGCAACATCTCACGGTCGATCAGAGCATACCCGGGAACCTGAGAACAAACAATAACGAAGGCATGTTGCCGCTACATATTACGTTTAATATTCCCGTTACGCTTATCGATGACCGCAACTGGCTCAATGACGTTATCGCGAGGGCGCGCAGCGGTGAACGCCTCGAAGATACATTCGCCGAGAAATATCATCTCTATCTGATGGCCGAGACGGACGGACAGGAAAATATTTGGAACCTCACGCAGGAACTTGACCGCAAAGACCAGTACAACAAGCAAATCAAAGTCTTCTTCGACGGCGAGCGCGGGAGATCCGGGACTGACAACGACAAGGGCGTTATCACGGTGAGCTTGATCGCCATGTTGATGGACGGAACTCGCGACGGAGTGCGCCCAGAACTCAGCATCGTTGAGGATCACTCGATCACCACGGACAACGAATACATCATCATTCGCGACGGCAACAAGGACGACAAGTGGCGAATGACTTTCTTCGTTGCGCCTGCCGGCTACAAGGACAACGCCAATGCGGGGGCGAGCAGCTCTGAGGAGGTACGTCCGACAAAACTCGGAAGCTCAGGAGGCGGCGGCTGTATCTCCGTGAGGAGTGAGGAGTTAGGAGTTAGGAGTGTGCTTGTGTTGCTTGCTCTTTGCTTCTTGGCCTTTGCGAGAGGAGGCAAGCGGCATGAACATTAAGAAATTTTTGCTCGCGTTGATTTTTATTTTTGCGTTTGGGGGGTCAGCTTACGCGGCCACGTCCGATACATCGTCGACGCTCTTCATAATCAAGAACAGCCCGACCCCGATATCGTATGACATTACTGTGATACCGCCGGTCAGCCCCGACGTTGTCTCGACGGACGAGTACAGGCTGCCTTCGAGTTGGAATTACGAGTTCAGCTCCCTCAATAGCGCGGTCGAGTTCCTGAAAGATCCCGAGACTTACGTGTCGACCCACGACGGACACACGCTCGCCGAATATGATCCAAGTATCTTCAGCGTCATCACGGTGAGATTCGAGAAGAGCGACACGCTCACCGATGCCGTCTCTTTCAGCGAGCTTGAAGCTGTCAGTGCCGCGGAATTTACGGGGAATTTCACGCTCACCAGTGCCGCCAACGCGCGACACTTCATAGTCAACAAAGCCATTGAGCTATCGTTCAGCGGTCTCACGTTAACGGGCAACGACGGCGGAGGCGTTCAGATTGATACAGGCTCGTCGACGACGTTCAGCGACGTAACGTTCAATAACATCAACGCCGGGTCGAACATTACGTCGCAGAGAGATGGCGCGGTCTACGTTGGAAGCAGCGGCGGGACGGTAACATTCAACAGCGGCATCTTCACGTCGAACTCGGGCAACAACGGCGGCGCGGTTCACATAGCCGGAGGCAACGTAACATTCTCAGGCTCTGGGACGTTCTCGGGCAACACTGCAACCAACGGCGGAGCCGTCTATATCGCGGCTGGCACGGTGAACTTCGAGGGCAGCAACACATTCGACTCGGCCAACACGGCTGACAATGGCGGCGCGATCTACATAGCCACCGGGACAGTCTCATTCAACGGGACAGGAAAATTTGATCACAACGTCCCCAACGTGGCCGGCGGAGCTATCTACATGGCTGACGGAATATTGAGCTTCGCGGCCAATGGCGAATTTTCAAACAACGGCAACGCTGACATCAGCGGCGGAGCTGTCTACATAGCCGGAGGCACGGCAACATTCTCAGGGACGGGGAAATTTTCCACCAACTCAGCGGCTGACGGAGGAGCTGTCTATATCGCGGGCGGCACGGTGTCATTCGAGACCAGCAACACATTCGACGCTACGAACTCTGCGACCAATGGCGGAGCTGTCTACTTGGCCGGAGG
>JAFSJO010000001.1 GCA_017449415.1 Synergistaceae bacterium | reverse complement strand
GCGCTTGGTCGAGTGCTTCGTGATGAGGTTGGCGGCGGCATCGACGAGATCATCATCGACGACCCCGAGGAGTTCGAGCGCGCTAAGAGCTTCGTTGAAAGATTTTTCGCCGACAGCCCTGACATGAAACTCTACACCGAGCTGACTCCTATCTTTGAATATTTTGGAATTGAAAGCGAGATCGAGAAAGCTCTCAATAAAAAAGTTTGGCTTCGCAGCGGAGCTTACCTCGTCATCGACCAGACGGAGGCTCTGACGGTCATCGACGTGAACACCGGCAAATTCACTAGCGCACCCGACATGCGACACACCGTACTTGCAACGAACCTTGAAGCCGCTGAGGAGATCGCTCGACAGCTCAGACTGCGTTCAATCGGCGGGATCGTCATCGTGGATTTTATTGACATGGAGACGAGCGCGGACAGGTCGGAGGTATTGAAGAGTTTCGAGAAGTTTCTGAGCCGCGACCGCCTGAAGACGAAAATTTTTTCAATCACTCAACTTGGCCTCGTGGAGCTGACCCGCAAGCGCGAGCGTCCTGACCTTAAAAGCGTCCTGACTCGCAACTGTCCCGTCTGTTGTGATGACGGCTTCGTCGAGAGCGAGGAGAATATCGCCATGAAGATAAAGCGGTTTGTTCGGAAGATAACGGCTGCGAACAACTCCGAAGCGTTCCTGATCCAGACCAGCAAGCACATAGCCGACTACATCAACGAAAATTTCATTGAGGAATGGCAAAAGGAGTTCGGGCGAAAAATTTTTGTTGACGGAGTCGGGGGCTTCGTGTGGGGGAAGTTCCGCCTCGAATATCAAGGCAAGCTCGAAGGCTTAGAGAGGAGTTAGGAGGCTCATTACTCCAACAGGAAGACCTGAGTCAGCTTCGGCTGTGCGCCAGTCTCCGGATCCATCTCCATTGTCATAACGTCTTTCATGTATTCATTCCAACGGTCGACGATCTCGCTTTGAGCCTGCGTCTTGGCCGCGAAGTCGATCCCTTTCTCGCACTCGTAATAGCCGAATAGCTCATTGCCGACGTTCCATATCGTGTAGTTCTTGATCCCCGCAGACTTCAACAGAGCTTTAAGCTCCGGCCATATGTTGTCGTGCCTGCGCCTGTACTCGTCCAACATGCCATCTTTAACGATAGCTTTCCATGCGTAACGCTCCATGTAACATTCCTCCTGATTGTGATGTGGGGTTATGATAGCGCAAACGCGAAAAATTTTTAACCCCAACGAGCCATTACGCTATAGTAACGAGAAATTTTTCAAGGAGGAGCATAATCTTTATGGAAGCCAAAGACTACAAAGATACTTTGAACTTGCCCGTAACAAATTTTCCCATGCGTGCCAATCTCGCGAAGAGGGAGCCGGGTTTTTTAGAGTTCTGGCACAGCCATGACATCTATCACAAGGCTCTGAACGCTCGCAAGGACTCGCCCGAACGTTTTGAACTTCATGACGGGCCGCCGTACGCGAATGGCGATATTCACATCGGAACAGCGTTTAACAAAATTCTGAAAGACTTTATCGTGAAGTCGAAGACCATGACGGGACGCTACACGCCTTACGTGCCCGGCTGGGACACTCACGGACTGCCGATAGAGCTTCGCGCCCTCAAAGACGGAGGACTTTCCAAGCTCGGAACGGGTGTCGATCCTGTTGAGCTTCGCAAGAAGTGTCGCGAGACTGCGCTTCATTACCTTGGGATCCAGCGCGAGGAGTTCAAGAGGCTCGGAGTGCTTGGCGAGTGGGACGACCCTTACATAACACTCGACCCTGCGTTTGAACATTTGGAGCTTCATGCGTTCGCCGACATGGTGGAGAAAGGCTTAATCTATCGCGGATTGAAGCCCGTATATTGGTGTACGGACTGTCAGACGGCTCTGGCCGCCGGTGAGATCGAATATTGGGACGAGGAGTCGCCCTCCGTGTACGTCGCCTACCCGATGCCTGACGCGGCGAAGAGGTTCCCGGAGCTTGCGGGCAAAGACACTTACATCGTGATCTGGACGACGACCCCGTGGACGCTGCCATCGAGTGCCGCAGTGGCTGTTCACCCGCGATATGATTACGGATTTTACGAGACGGGCGGAAAGGTTTACATCATGGCCGAGGCTCTGAAGGACTCCGTTAGCAAGAACACGGGGCTGGAACTCGGCGAGGCATTCAAGACGGTCAAGGGCGCGGAGCTTGAGAAGCTCAAACCTCTTCACCCGTTCTACGAGCATGAGCTGCTTGTAGTGCTTGCGGATTACGTCGAGCTTGAAACGGGCACGGGCTGCGTGCATACATCACCCGGCCACGGCGTTGAAGACTACGAGACGGGCGTAAGATACGGCCTCAAAGTTTACAGCTCCGTCGACCATGCCGGAAATTTTGAGAAGGACATGAACATCGTAGGCGGAATGTCGCTCGACGAAGGCGGCAAAAAAGCTATCGAGCTGATTAAGGCCAAGGGCAGACTGTTGGGCTTCGGAAAGATCAAGCACAGCTACCCGCACTGTTGGCGATGCAAGAAGCCCGTTATCTTCCGAGCGACCGACCAGTGGTTCATCAACGTAGCGAAGTTCAAAGACGCGGCCTTAAACGCAATCGACCATGAGATTAAATGGATACCTGACTGGGGTCACGACAGAATTTTCAACATGGTAAGCTCGCGCTCGGACTGGTGCATCAGCCGCCAAAGGGTCTGGGGAGTTCCCGTACCTGCGATCCGTTGCAAGGACTGCGGAGCTTTCACGCTGACCCCCGACAGGATAAGGGCACTCGCCGAGAAAGTCAAAGACTCGCCGGACGGAACTTCGATATGGTGGCGCGAGAGCCTCGAAAATCTCTTCGGCGAAAAGGCTTGCTGTGATCACTGCGGCTCTCACAACGTCGAGAAAGACAGCAACATCTTAGATGTCTGGTTTGACTCCGGCGTGTCGCATATGTCCGTGTTGAACGACAGGTTCGGGCTGAATTGGCCGTGCGATATGTACCTCGAGGGCAGCGACCAGCACCGCGGTTGGTTCCAGTCGTCATTGCTCACGGCGATCGCGATCAAGGGGCAAGCTCCGTATCGGCAAGTCCTGACTCACGGCTTCACGCTCGACGGCGAGGGGCGCAAGATGTCGAAGTCCCTCGGCAACACGACCGCGCCTCAGGAGGTTATCAACGAGTTCGGGGCTGACATATTGAGGCTGTGGGCTGCGTCGACGGACTACCGCAACGACGTGAGGATCTCGAAGCAGATTTTGAAGACGCTCTCCGAGACATACAGGAGGATCCGCAACACAGCGAGATTTTTGCTCGGCAACCTCCACGACTTCAACCCGAAAGAAAATTCCGTTGAATATGCCGGCCTCCTTTCGATGGATAAGTGGATACTCGACAGGTTACACAGGATCATATCGCGGGTCTATGACGCTTTCGAGGCTTACGAGTTCCACGTGCCGGTGTCGCTGATCCATTCGTTCTGTGTGAATGAGCTGAGCGCGTTCTACCTCGACATCAGCAAAGATAGGCTTTATGTTGAGGCCAAGAACTCGCTGACGCGACGGAGCGCACAGACGGCCATGTGGGAGATACTCTCGTGTCTCACGCGAATGTTAGCGCCGCTGTTGAGTTTCACAGCTGAAGAGATTTGGCAGGAGATGCGGACGATTGATGCGGACTTGCCCGAGAGCGTGTTCCTTGCGGATTTCCCGGCTCAGGACAAGTCGCGGCTCGATGACAACCTCAATGACCTTTGGGGCGAAGCTGAGAAGCTCAAAGGCGCGGCCAGCCGTATGCTCGAAACTATGAGAGCCGAGAAGACGATCGGGACATCTCTTGAAGCTCACGTGCAGGTCAAGAGGTCAAAGGAGCTTGCGCGGCTCGCGGACTCGTTCACGACCGACGAACTCGCTGACATCGTCATCGTATCGAAATTTGAGTGGGTTGACGAGCTGACGCTCGCGAAAGTCTTCAGCGACTCAGATACAGGCTTCGATTTGGCCGGAGGTTTCGCGCCCGGTTCAAAGTGTCCGCGCTGTTGGAAGTATGACGAACACCCGGACGAAGATGGCTTGTGCCGACGCTGCAGCGCGTTGCTCAGAAGCTAGCGATTAACTCCTAACTCCTCATCTCTTATCGCCTTTATAAGATTTTCCATGAGCGTTATTATTGCGGGGTCGCCCGGCAAAATCCCCTCGGCCTGTCTGAACAGGAAGTAGAGCCTGTCTTTCTGTTTGCGCGTCAACATGTCTTCAAGCTCAATCAGCTCACCGCGAAGCTCTCGGAGTCTTGCGGCCTTGCTCACTCTATCCGCGCCGTGCGTGTCTTTCGATAGCTCACGAGCTTTCGAGGCGACTCCTCTCGCGATTAGCTCACCGTCGAAGTCGGTTCTCACATTCAAATTTAATTCACCGAAAATTTTTCTCACGATTGGAGTGTCGGCACAGCCTCCCGTCATGACGAGACGCGAAGGCTCGTAGCACGCTATGAACCTCTCTATCGTATGAGCAGCTCGCTTGATCGTGAAGTGTATCAGCCTTTCGAGGTCGTCGGCCGTTATATGAACGTCGCGCCACACCACGAACTCATTCGACGAAAGGGAGATTTTAATCTTCTCGGCGTGTCCTCGCAAAATTTTCTTGTCTATCAGGTCGAGCGTGAAGCGATCCGACAGCCACTGAGCGAAGACTTCATCAAACTCATCACCCGACACGTCGCTGATGATCTCGTTGTCGATGACCTCGCCGCCGTCGAACATCGTGATGTCGCTCTTTGAGGCTCCGAAGTCGTAGACGAGTACGCGCCCGGCATCATCACCCAGAGCGTCTCGCATGGCCTCGTGAGCTGTGATTATGTTGATGTTTCGGAAGCCGGATCTCTTGGCATTGAAGATGACATCGTCGCGCTCTCGTCGAGTTAAGGAGTCCGGCAAGGCAATCACGCACGAGAAGACAGGCTCATCGAAAAAGATTTCGGCCTGCTCGCGAAGTTCGAGGGTGTTAAAGCCATCAAGAGCCGCGATCACTTTGTCATCGTATGCAAGTTTCGATGTGTGGCTGCCCGCGTCAATCCCTACGTTCACATTCAAGCTTGTCATAGTCACAGTAAAGAACCCTCGCTTTTATGAGTTCGTTGTCTTCGCCATCGCAATTTGCTTCGATGTAGTGGCGCGTGTGGCCTTTGAAATTCTTTTCGATCAGGATTTCAACGTCTCTCTTATCAAAGCTCCTCACGTAGCTGTTGTAGAGTCTTCGTCCGAGCGTGATAGCTTCGGCTGTCCGATGAGCTTTAACTTCGCGTGTGATCTGCTTGGGAAGTCCTGCGGCGATTGTTCCATTGCGCGGTGAGTACGGGAACACATGAACCCGGCCAAGTCCCGCCTCTTTCATGATGTCGAGGGTGTGTTGAAAAGCTCGCGAGCCTTCGCCGGGGAAGCCGACTAGAATGTCGCTGGATATGTGAAGATCGTCGGCTATCCTCTCACGCGCGTGAGCGCACACATTCACAAAGTCCCTAGCCGTGTAGCCGCGTCGCATTGCGCTTAGAATTTCGTCGTCGCCGCTCTGTAACGGGAGGTGAAGATGCGGACAGAACGCCTCGCACTCACTCAGCGCATTGAGAAGATTTTCATCGAGGCAGAAAGGTTCAAGCGACCCGAGCCGCAAGCGTGAAAGCTCTTTGATCTTCGAGACCTCGCGGATCAGATCCGCCAACGATGAGCCAATATCGCGCCCATACATGCCGAGGTGTATCCCTGTGAAGATTATTTCTTTCGTGCCGCTGTCGAGCAAGCGTCTGATCTCGGCGATTATATTCTCTCCGGGTCTGCTGACGGGTCGCCCGCGCAGGAACGGGATCACGCAGTACGTACAGAAATGGTCGCAGCCGTCTTGGATCTTCACGAACGCCCGCGAGTGCATGATGGGGGAGTTGATCGCAAGCTCTTCCCACTCCGACGGCTTGGAGATGTCCTGAGTGCGCAAGTCCCAAAAGTCTCGGCCCGTCTGTATCATGTTCATGAGAGCCTCGGGGAGGAGGTCTTTGCCTTTGCTCCCGGCGAGTATGTCGACCCCGAGGTCGTACGCCTCCTCAGCTTCAAGCCCCTGACCCCAACAGCCGCACACGGCCAAGACTCCATCATCGCCCAAGAGTCTTCGCAAACGTCGAACAGCTTGGCGGCACTTCCTGTCAGCCTCGTGAGTTACGGAACATGTAACGAGTACCGCGGCGGAAAATTCTTCGCTTACGTCCTCCGTGATCTCAGCTCCGATAGCTTTGAGAGTTCCGGCAATGTATTCGCCCTCGCAGAGGCTAGAGCGACAGCCGAACACATGAATAAATATTTTTAAGTTATCGCTATTCTTAATCTCGATCACTCCTAACTCCTCACTCCTAACTCCTCACTGAACTTAGCCCCATGACTTCACAGCTCTGCAGCCCCACCAGTCGCCGATCTTCAGCTCTTTGTCAACGGCCAGCTTCGAGGACTTCAACACGGAGAGGAACATCGAGCTTTCGACTCCCGTCATGCCGGAGAAGATCGCGAAACCTTTGGGCTTTAATGCGCGTCGTACGTCTGGGAGCATCGAGACATTCGGGTTCAGCAAAATATTCGCCGTGAGGATATTCACCTGGTCATTGAAGCCTTTTAGCAAGTCTCCCTCCGATAGCTCGCAGATTTTGGGGTTGATGCCATTGAGGTTCATATTGCGCTTGGCCTCGTCGAGGGT
>JAFSJO010000097.1 GCA_017449415.1 Synergistaceae bacterium | reverse complement strand
CTCCTCATTCCTAACTCTCGATTGAAAGTTTAGATTTCGTTCTTCGTATGGTAATGGAACATGACGATCCCGAGCGGCGGCAAACTCAGCACCAACGAACACGGGAGGTTATGACACTCAACGGCCTCGGCTTCCATTCCTCCGCAGTTGCCGATACCGCCTCCACCGTATTGCGTCGAGTCGCTGTTGAGGATCTCTTTCCAGAAACCCAAGCGCGGCGCACCGACCCTGTAACCGAACCTCGGGACGGGCGTGAAGTTCGCGGCACAAAGGATATACTCCTCGTCGCTCTTGCCCTTGCGGAGCCACACAAGCACGCTCTCGTGCCAGTCGGAGCAGTCGACCCACCTGAAGCCCTCGGGGCTGAAGTCAAGCTCATGAAGCGGCGCGTACTCTTTCAACGCGTGGTTGAGATCTCTGACCCAATTCTGAATCCCTTTGAAGTCATCTTTCTGGAGGAGATGCCACTCGCACGCGCTGTCGTGGTTCCATTCGAGTCCCTGAGCGAACTCGCTGCCCATGAACAATAACTTCTTGCCGGGGTGCGACCACATGTAGCCGTAGAGCAGTCTCAGGTTAGCGCGCTTCTGCCACCAGTCGCCGGACATCTTGTTGATCAGCGAGCCTTTGCCGTGGACGACCTCGTCATGAGACAGCGGCAGCATGAAATTCTCGCTGAACGCGTACCAGATACTGAAGGTCAGCTGGTTCTGGTGCCAGCTTCGATATATCGGCTCGAGGCTCATATAGTCGAGCGTGTCGTGCATCCAGCCCATGTTCCATTTCATTCCGAAGCCCAAGCCTCCGAGGAACACCGGGCGCGTAACCATCGGCCAGTCCGTGCTCTCTTCTGCGATCGTCTGAATGGTCTGGAAACGTCCGTAAAGCTCGCTGTTCATGTCGCGGAGCAGTGATATCGCTTCGAGGTTCTCGCGGCCTCCGTAGATGTTCGGCACCCATTCGCCGTTCCTGCGTGAGTAATCCAAGTACAGCATCGAAGCCACCGCATCGATCCTCAGCCCGTCAGCGTGATACTGATCGATCCAGAACGCCGCCGATGAGATCAAGTAGCTTCGAACTTCGTTGCGTCCGTAGTTGAAGATGTAGCTGCCCCAGTCGGGGTGATAGCCCTTGCGCGGGTCTTCGTGTTCGTAGAGTGCTGTCCCGTCATAACGCGCGAGGCCGAAATCGTCCGTCGGGAAATGGCTCGGCACGAAGTCCAAGATTACGGCGATGTTGCGCTTGTGAAGCTCATCAATGAGGTACATAAGATCCTCAGGAGTCCCGTAGCGAGCTGTCGGCGCGAAATATCCGAGTGTCTGATAGCCCCACGAGCCATAGAACGGGTGTTCCATGACCGGCAGGAACTCTACAGCGTTGAAGCCCATATCCTCGCAGTAGCCCGGAAGCTCCTCAGCCATCTCGCGATACGAGAGCGACAGTCCGTCGTCCCAATGTCTCCGCCACGACCCTAAGTGAACTTCATAGACGCTCAAAGGCGCGGACATGTTCATCTTCTCGCCACGGTGAGCGAGCCACTCGCCGTCATGCCATTCATATTCGGGCCAGTGCGTGATCGATGAAGTTTTCGGAGGAAGCTCAAAGGCGCGTGAGAAAGGATCCATCTTCTCTTTATACTCGCCGTGAGAGTTCTTGATGTGGAACTTGTAAAGCTCCCACTTGTTGAGGCCGGGCACGAAGCCTTCCCATATTCCCGAGCCGTCCCAGCGTGCCGCCAGCGGGTGCGAGTCAGGGTTCCAGCCGTTGAAGTTTCCTACGACGCTCACGGCCTGCGCGTTGGGTGCCCACACCGAGAACGCAACGCCCTCGGCATTGTCCGACGGGTCTGTGAACTTCTGCGCTCCCATCTTCTCGTAAAGGTGATAGTGAGTGCCCTGCTTGAACAGGAAGATATCATAGTCAGTTATCGGTGAGACACCGTGTCTGATGTTTCCAGCCATTAATAAAAAGCCCCCTTCTGATTGAAAGTTTGAATGTAATGAACGTGAGACAATTTTAGCAGATACGAGCTAAATAATCTTGTAATTGTCGTAAATGAAAAACTCCGGGACCCGCAAGCCATTCTCCTCGGCAAAATTCTTGATCTTCGACCTGTAACCCTCCGCGACGAGATCGCCATCAGGACATACCAGCACCCACGAAGCCAAGGCCAAGCCCGTTACGTAAGGCGAGTGGATCAGGTCGGCAAGTCCCGACTCGAGCCGCGCAAGCTCAACGCTCACGACAGGCACGTAATCAGCGAAGAGCTTCGGCCAGTCGACAGCCCCGAGCATGTGATCCGGCGGAGCTATCAAAATTTTCTCCGACATTGAGGAACTGAGCCTGACGCACCCGAACGGCATCACCTCACCCGTGCAGAGCCATTCGCCGAGACTCGCGCCTCCGTCAGGAAGCTCCTCGAGGGCAAGATTGTGAGACAGCCTCGCGAATAATTTCATGCTCATGTGTCGGTCGGCACTCAGCAGGACAGCTTTATCAGTGTCAGCGAACGCTTTCAAAGAGAAGAAGCGCGATTTGAAGCCGTGTTCTCGCATCGACGTTACGAGCGACGACAGCAGGGACGAGTTAGAGATTAGGAATGAGGGATTAGGAATTAGGAATGAAGACGGAGAGACTGGAGCTTCGTACGACTGAGCCAACGCGAGAGAATTTTTAAGGCGGCTGATGGTCGGCTCCAACTGCCAGCTCGATGACGGCGCGAGAATGTTCAGAGCTTTCTTGACCCGCGAGACTAACGCTCGTTCGATCGCGGCTTTGCCAAGGGAGTTCAAGATCGCCGTGATGCTTTCGATGTTGGAATTTTTCCAGCCCTCCGAGCTTCGATTGAAGAAATTTTCACCGGCTGACTTGGCCGAGATCGGAATGACTTCAGCGTCGAACTTCACGCCGCGCTTGATGGCTTCGATGTTGCTTTGGATTTTTTCCCGCGAGGTCTTCATGACGCGCCCTGCCTCACTGTCATCGCGTTCCGTGTCCATTCGAGAAAGCACGAAGACGATATCACCGCCAAGCTCGTCGAGGAGTTTATAATCCGTGCCTTTCAATCTCGCTCGCGTCGGCACGACGTAGATAACGAAGTCAAGCTCCGGCAAAATATTTTTCAAAGCTCCCGCGCCCTCGAACGAATCCGCGCCCGGCGTATCGACCACGCAGACCCCCTCGGGGATCAAAGCTCCCGGTATCGTAACCTCGACCCGCGCCGCCTCCCGGACACTTCCTAACTCCTCACTCCTCACTCCTAACTCTTTCACGCTCCCGTCCTGATAGAAGACCTTCGCGCACTCCCTTTCTCCCTCCCTGATGAACACCGGCGTGTTGCGAACGTCGAGCCTCTCACCAGTCAGCGCACCAGCGAGAGCCGTCTTGCCGCTCCCAGACAGTCCGACGATGCCCACGTTGAGGGACAGCGACCCGAGCGAACGTTTCAGAGCTTTCAATTGAGTGTTCGAGGTCAGGACGTTCAGAGCTGAGTCAAGTCCCGAGCTTAGAACTTCGAACAGCATGTCGCTGCGCTCGGAGTTCTTGGGCAGGCTCAGAGGCTGTGGCGACGGTGAGAATATCCGCCGCGAGATCTCGTGCCTCAACGTGAGGTTCTCGCGTTCCAAGTCTTCTTTCAGTGTGATGTCGTTGAGGGTCATGACCCCCGCGACCCTGACAGCTTCGAGGATTTTCACGCGCCCAGAGTCGTCCGTACATTCGACCCTGTCGCCCTCGTCAGCGTCATCGAGCCACGCGCTCAGCCCCAAGACCTCATTCCCGAACAGCTTCACCGGCCGGCCGTCGCTGTGTCGCTGAATGAGAGCGTCGAGCCGAAAATTTCTATAGAAGCCGTCTCCGCAGTAGAGCTTCCGCGTCAGTGAAAAGAAATTATCGTGGGTGTTGTATATGATCTGTTCGAGCCTCGAGATCTTTTCGTGGTCTGACGGGTGGCAAAGCTCGTACCACTGATCCAAGGTCTTCGGGCACGTCGTGTTCTCCAACCTCATGAGGTGCAGCAGCGAAAGCGAGAAGTAAATCTCTCTTGACGGAAAGATCACTGTAAGCCCCGGCTCGCTTGATGATCTCGTAAAAGTTTTTCGTTCCCAATCTGACAGTCTAACCAAATTCCTAATCGTGTTCACCCCTTTGCTATAATCAACCGAGGATTAGGACAAGTCCCCTATTCCTCATTCCTGATCGTTATAATATCATGAGAAAGGATTTTCATAATGAACTCTTCATCTCTCACTCCTAGCTCCTCAATCCCAACTCCTCACCCATTGACCTGGGGCGGCGTTGAATGTCAGAACCTTGCCGACGAGTTCGGAACTCCGCTTTACGTCTTCGACACTGGAAAAATAAAAGCGCGATGCCGTGAGCTGCGCGAGACTTTCATTGACCGCTGGCCCAACACCGCCGTACGTTACGCAAGCAAAGCATTTCTTATAAAGGAGATGGCTCGCTTAATCAACCGCGAGGGACTTGGCCTCGACGTTGTCTCACTGGGCGAGCTTTACACGGCCTTGCAGGTCGGCTTCCCTCCTGAGGACATCGAGATGAACGGCAACGCCAAGAGCCGCGACGAGATCTCCTTAGCTGTAAGCTCCGGGGTCGGCCGCATAATCGTAGATCACCCCGACGAGCTGAGAACGATCGAAGACCTTGCACGAGAGAAAGGCGTGAAGCAGAAGATTTTGATCCGTGTCGCCCCCGGCGTTGACGCTCACACCCACGCTTACATCGCGACCGGCAAGACAGACAGCAAGTTCGGGTTCCCGGCTGACGCTTCCGAAGGCTCAATGCTCGCGGAGGCTCTGAAATATTCCATGAGATCCGAGCATCTCGAAATGACGGGTCTGCACTTCCATGTCGGCTCGCAGCTCTTTGACCCTGATGACAATGTCCGAGGTCTCGCGAAGACGATCGAACTCGTGAAGGAGCTGAAGGACTCTTTCGGTTTCGTAACTCGCGAGCTGAATTGCGGCGGAGGTTTCGGAGCTGTCATCAACCCGTCCGTGCCTCCCGTGAAGTGCGCGAGCTTCACCGACCCCATGATGAATTTGCTCTACGCCGACTGCAAACGCTACGACCTCGAGATCCCCCGCGTGATCATCGAGCCGGGTCGTTGGGTCATCTCCGAAGCCGGGATCACGCTCTACCGTGTCGAGAACATCAAGGAGCTTCCCAAGCTCACATATATCGCTGTCAATGGCGGCATGGCTGACAACCCTCGCTACGCGCTCTATCAAGCTGAGTACGAAGCTGTGGCCGTCAAGGACATCGACGCACCGATCTACGACCCCGGCGACGGGACAAAATTTTCGATAGTTGGCAAGTGCTGCGAGAGCGGGGACATTTTGATCGACGATGCGAAGCTCCCGAAGCTGTCGGCTGGCGATGTCATTGCGCTGTACAACTCCGGCGCGTACACGTTCAGCATGTCGAGCCGCTATAACAGGCTTCAGCGTCCGGCTGTCGTCTTTGTTGAGAATGGTGAAGCGAAGCTCGTATCGAAGCGTCAATCCCTCGAAGACATGATAAAAGACGAGATATAGCTCGAACGTTGCCCGAGCCTCCTGAGTTCTCATTTCGAGAGCGACGGAGGTTTTTTTGTGCGCGAAATTCCACAAAATCCACTGCGAAGATACGCGCAAGTTAGACAAAATATTTGACATTTTAAAAACATTACTGTAATATATTCACAGCGAAAGGAGAATGACATTATGACGAACATAACTCTACAAAATCAAAGCGTATCATTCGCGACCGTCGCGGACGGCTGGCGAGAGAAGTTAAGAAGTTCAGGGCTATCGGCTGGGACAGTGAAGAAGTACGAGAGTGTGCTGGACAGCAAAATTTTGCCGAGACTCAGAGATTACAAACTCGCTGACATATCTCGGCGTGATTGTGAGAATTTAATACGCGAGTCATCGTTGAGCGCGAAATCTTTGCGTACGATGTGGACGGTAATATCTGACGTTCTGCGGCACGCTTACGATCAGAATTTGCTTCCCGAGAGAGTTCGCTGGCCGTTCCCGAAAGTTCTTGAGAACGTGGACGAAATCTCCGAGACCTCCTTGCCAGCTCTTGAGACAGCAATACGCGAGAATGACTCCTGCGCCCTGATGTCGGTGATGTTGCGCGAGAATATTTCAATGTCGAACCTGCTCGCCCTCAGCAAACACGACGTGAACGAGCAAGCGGGGACGATAACAATACGCAACAAAACTGTGATAACTCAAAACATTTTCAAGATAAAACAGGAGCGTAACGCCAGCGAAATCGCGATCTCCGAAGCGTCGATGTCGATATTGATGAACGAGATACGCAAGCACGACGCTCTCACAAAAAAATTTCCGGCATCGTATTGCAATCCCGACGGGCTGATCTTCGCGGACGAGACAGGCGCACTTCCCAGGCCGTCGTATTACGTTTCAAAGTTTGGTCAGCTGTCGCGCAGGGCGGGTTTCATCGTAACACCGAAGCTGCTTGCAGAGTTTCAGTATTCGCGGCATGGATCGACGTTGTCGAAGTATTCTCGGAAAGTCGTCGCATCGGGTGGCAAGAGATACACGTATCTGAAAACTTTTGTGCAGACTGACTTTGGCCGCAGAGAGATTTGTGCGCGTTCGATCGATGAGCTTGCACAGAAATATCAGGCGCGAAATGATCGCTACGCTTATCGCCTCACGAAGAATAATGCGATGGTCGCGGATTATTGCAGGGAGGAGCTTGATCGAATGGAGAATTTGCCCGCCAACGATAAGGAGAAAATTTCCGTGCTGCTTCAGCGGTATCTTGATCCGTTTTGCGGAGATTTCACCGTCAATCAGCTCGATGACGATTTCCAGAACAGATTTATAAAGTATCTGGACGCGCAGAAGTGTCTGTACAGAATGAAGAAGCGCATCACGAATTTTCTGAAAGAGGTCTGCGCGGTTGCAATGAGCAAGAATTACATTCGATACAATCCGTTCGCCGATGTTTATCTGAAGCCGGATAAGCCGCTGAAATATCATGCGCTGAGCGAAGACGAGATCAAAATCATCATGCAGCTTGATTCAAGCAACATCAACAACGCGTTTTTGCAAGTTGCTCTGCTCACCGGAATGAGGACTGCGGAAACTCGCGGGCTCAGTTGGGACGATATTTCTGTTGATGGCAGACATATATTTGTGCATCGTCAGCTTCGTTCGGATAAGGAGCCTATCTTGATCGACAGAACCAAAAATTACAGGCCAAGAACCATTACGCCGCCGTCATTAGCGTTCGAGATCATCGAAAAACATCGCGCAACATCACACAACGAAAAGAACACGATGAACCTTGTCTTCTGCAACGAGAACGGAAAGCCGCTGAGTACCGGACTTCTTCACAAAAAATTGAAATGCCTCGTGGGTCGCAAGAAAGTCAGGCTTCACGACCTCAGAGTTACCGCGCTCACTGTGCTGTATAAGAAGACCGGCGATCTTGAGCTCGCAAGGCACGAGGCCGGCCACAGCGACAAGAATGTTACGGTTCAGCACTACGTCGATGTGATCCCGGATTTAAGCGTCGGAAAGCAGGCTCAGGACGAATATTACAGGAAGATTTCTGACCATGAATGACGATATGAAAATTTTTCCGGCCATGCCATTTAATAGATGGTGCGTGTACTGGTTTGATCACACGGATTATCGCCGGAGCATGACGACTAACGCGAAGTATGAGGAGATCATAACGCGCGTGATCCAGCCATCTTTCAGAGATTTTAGGCTTTCTGATATTGATGTTGATGTGATTCAGAGATTTCTTGATGGATTTGCCGCGAAAGGTTACAGCGCGTCGCGAGTTTCGATGATACGACTGATATTGAGCGCGATAATGAGCTACGCTGTCAATCATAACCTGATTCGACGAAATCCCGGACTTCTTGCAGCATCTCAGAAGAGGCGGCGAAGCGATATCAATATTCTGAATGACGATGACATAAGGAAGCTCATCGAAATTCAAAATCAGTCGCGATATGTTCCGGTGATATTATTCACGCTGTTCATGGGGCTTCGTATCGGTGAAAGTTTGGGGCTGTCATGGGATAAAGTGAACATCGAACGAAATGTTGTTGAGATATCACAGCAGGCCGTGTCATATTACAAGGACGGAAAGACGATGCAATCCATCGTACCATACACGAAGGAGCGTAACAAGCGAGTTTTGCCGCTGCCTGATGTCGCGAGGGATCTGCTGATACGTCAACGGAATAATTATATCGAAAATGAAAATAATCTCGTGTTCACCGAAAACGACGGCAGAATGATGCTCTATGCTTCGTTCTATCATCAGTTCAATAGGATCATGAAGAGCATTGGGCGCGAAGATGTTACGCCACATGATCTGCGGCACACGATGGCAAGCACTCTTCTTTACAGCACTGATGATATTTTGTTGCTGAAAGAATTTCTCGGACATAATTCGCTAGGCTCGACTGTGTGTTATCCCACTGCAACATTGCAGGAAAGACAGGAGACGGCGGACGCGATCGATGATTATTTTGCTCCGCTGCTCGATGGAGTTTTTAGTTAATCGCAAAGGAGATGAAAAGTTGTGTTTGTAACTGTTTATATAACGCTCGCCGATTATTGGAAATTGAAGCGTGATGACATTCTGAAATTCTATTCTGGCAGGTGTTCGCTGGAAAAAATCGCCGATAAGTGGATTTTGCCCAAGATCGGAATGTTGAAAGTAACTGATATAACTTCAAGCGACATAGAATCAGTTATACGCGATATTTATGAACACGGCGAACCTAAATATGTCGTGTCATGGGCGAATGCGATCTTCAGGAAAATTTTTCACGAAGCCGCTGTTGACAAGCTAATCAAAGACGATGTATGCGACGGATTGCAGCCTGTGATTTCAGACAGCACGGACAAGCGAATTTTTTCCGAGGAGCAGGAGATCAGTCTACTGCGAGCTTTTCAGCGTACGAGCCAGCCCGAGCTTCTGACCCTTTCGATGATCACGGGATTGCAATATACGGAGCTTTCGGCATCACGGCGCGATGATTACTCAGTTGATGAGAAGACACTGACGATCAACAAGAAACGCAAGACGAAAGGCTCGCCGGAGACTGTCGTGACAAAGAGAGCGATACCGCTTTCCGATATCTCATGCGCAATATTGAATAGAGCGGTGGTGAAGCAGGTGCGTAAAAATCGAAAATTTCCAGGCAATGAAAGCGAGCTAATCTTCACAAATCATTTCAACAACCCAATTATCGACCTAGGCAGAGAAAATTACGCGAAAATACGCAAAGAGTCAGGGATCTATGATTTCATGATGAAAGATTTAAGCTCGAATTTCGGCGTTCATGCAATGAAATACAAAGTGAATCCAGTGGCATTGAAGCGTTACATGGGCTACGAGACCGGCAAGAGCATCAATGATTTCTCCGCGGCATGTCATGACAAGAGCAACGTTAAAGACATCAAGGCGTGTGATGATTATTATCGCGGCCTAAAGGGGCATGACAACGATGAATGATTACGTGATAGCGGGCAAAAAATTATATGCTCTGAAGGATAAAATAATTCGCTCGAAAGCAGGAAGAGAGTACATCAACAAGCACGTAAAAATTACTGTGGCGACTGATTTTTATTCCGGTCGACAGATACAGCACGATTATACCGGCAAAACTAATTTTGAAGTTCAGGCTAAAATCGACGATTCCACGCGCCTGAGCGATGAGCAGCTGAATTTGACGGCTAACGAACTGACTTTGCGCCAGCTTGTCGGCGAGTATGTTAATTACAAAAAAAATTTCGTTTGTGGGGATAGCTTGGCGATCATCGTCAGAATTTGCGAGAAGTACATTTTTCCGAGGATAGGCGACATTAAGATTAAAAAGCTCACGAGAGCTGATATCATTCATTTGCAAAATGACATTCATGCTGTCAGTGTTGCTAAAACTATTGAAACCAGAGCATTTTACATCATCAAAAACGTGATGGATTACGCCTGCAGAAGAGGCTATCTATCATGTAACCCGTGTATTCGCGCAAAACTTCGCCACTTCAGAGAGCCGGAGCAGACGATATTAAATAATGACCAGCTCTATAAGATCATCGTGACGGAGAAAGACAGCCCCTATGCAAATTTCTTCGCTGTGATTTTGTTCATGGCTCTGCGCGTCGGCGAGGCGTTGGGATTAAGTTGGGATCAGATAAATTGGGACAGAAAAACCGTTATAATCTCTCAACAATGCAAAGTTAGCGGCGAACTTCAGAAAAGCACAAAAACTAAAGTTAATCGCTGTATCACTGTTCCGGAATGCGCTTTGCTTTATCTGAAGCGTCAGAAGGAAATTCAAGATCAGCAAAAATCGAGCAACCCGAACTGGAATAATCCCAATAATCTGGTGTTTACGGATCTTGACGGGAAGCCGTTCGGCAGAGGTGCAACGCTGTACGCTTTCAAGCGAATTATGAGAGATACATCAAATCCTAAAGTTACTCTTCACAGTCTTCGGCGAACCATGGCAAGTATTTTGGCTGAAAATGTCTCGATACGTTCATCACAGTATTATCTAGGGCATGTGTCGCAAAAGACAAGCATAAGATACGTATATCCGTCGATAAAAAATGTCGAACACTTGGTGTACACTATGGATCAGCATTTTTTGAAGTCATTCACAAAAGCAGGTTTGATGGAGGTATATAAGCAATGAAAGTAATGGAGTTTTACGAGGGATATTTCGAGAACTATCAGGAAGAGAACATGGCTGAGAATACTTGGCGCACTCGAATTTCGATGATGAGGGTGCATGTTTTGCCGCTCTGGGGCGACAAAGAGCTTGATGAAATCAAAGCTCACAACATCGATGAATTATACGACCTGATGCGCGCAAAAGGCCTGAAACGAAACACGCTCTTCGGTATGCAATCAGCCTTGGGGAGCTTCTTCAACCTCGCTGTTGACAACGGTTTTATCACATCAAGCCCAATGCACGACGCGACAAGAATAAAGCCGGACGACGGCTCTGCATCATGACACCGCTCCGGCTTGCTCTCATCGTTAATTTTTGAAAAATTTTTTGATGCTGTCGACGATCGCTTCCTGCTCCTCCTGCCGAAGCCCCGGGAACACCGGCAACGCCAACACCTCGTGAGCGAGCTTCTCACTCTGTGGGAAATCTCCCTCTTTGTAGCCAAGATATTTGAAGCATGGCTGAAGGTGCAGCGGCAACGGATAGTAAACGCGCACGCCAAAGCCGTTCTCGTTCATGTAATTCATCAATTCGTCGCGCCTTGAATTAACGCGGATCACGTATTGATGATAGATGTGTCGGTTGCCATCGAGAACTTTCGGGACAGTAACGAAATCGTGCAGGTCGCTGGCTTTGAACAAGAGTTTGTAGTAATCCGCGATCTTGATTCGCTCCTCGTTCCATGCTTCGAGATGTTTGAGCTTTATATCGAGTATCGCAGCCTGCAAAGCGTCAAGCCTGCTGTTGATGCCGATCTCATCGTGGTAATATGTCGTGCCTGATCCATGCACACGAAGTTTCTTTAACCTGTCGGCAGTCTCGGGATCTTTGGCTACTACCATTCCGCCATCACCACAGCCGCCGAGGTTCTTTGTCGGGAAGAACGAATAGCAGCCGATATCTCCGACAGTCCCGGCTCTTTCGATGTTCTTGTCGACGATCCTTGACGAGCCGAAAGCCTGAGCCGCGTCCTCAATGATCTTCACGCCGCGATTGCTGAGTTCGTCTCTGACAGTTTCAAGCGCACACATCTGCCCGAACAAATGAACAGGCAAAAATATTTTCGTCCTCGAAGTTATCTTGCTCATCGCATGTTCGAGATCTATGTTGTAGGTGTCGGGGTCGACATCAGCGAAGACGGGTTTGGCTCCGAGCCTCGCTATCGTCCCTGAGGTCGCGAAGAACGTGAACGGAGTCGTTACAACCTCATCGCCCTCTTTGACATCGGCCGCCATCAGCGCAAGCAACAGAGCATCAGTCCCGGAAGCGCAACCCACCGCCGAGCCTTCGGGGATTTCAAGATATTTCTCGCAATGTCTCTCGAAAGTGCTGACCTCTGAGCCTAACACGAAGCTCTGAGCATCGAAAATTCTTTCAAGTGCGCCGAACACCTCCGGCCTTATTTCACTAAACGAACGTTTCAAATCCAAAATCGGTACAGCCAAGTTAATATTCATCTCCATCAGTGATTAAAATATTTTCCGGGTTTGTTATCCAGTCCCGGACTCCCCCTCTGTAATTTTTCAAGCGCGAGGGCGAGAAATTAAAGCGTCTCACGAGAGCGTCGGCGAAGCGTCCGGCCTGTGCGCCCGTGTTGCAGTAAATTATTATAGTCCTGTCTTTCGTTACTCCCACCTTGGCGAGTGCGGCGGAGGCTGCGGCAACGTTCAGATCCATAATAGGAAAATTTATCGCGCCCGGAATGTGTCCCCCGGGGATCCCGGCAAACGGCGGCTCGCCCCAATAAATCTCCTCGGCTCGAACATCAAGGAGGACATGACCCGGCAGATCCTTGTGGGTCATCACGTAATTCATGTCAACGTCCTTGACGTTAGGCTCGATTCGCGAATACACGAGCATCATCACGAAGACCAGCGCAAAAATCACCGGCGCAATGACCTCGAGAGGCGGATATTTTTTTTCTGTTTCTATATCTCGACAATCCTTTCCGTAAAATTTTTCGTTATTATACCTTGCGAAAAATGAAATTATGTTATAATTCTGCCGTTTTGTTTTTAATTACGCGTTAAGAGGTCGTTAAGAGTTAATAATGAGTCGGCAGCCCGTAGTTGCTTTGATTGGAGCTACAGCCGTAGGCAAGACGGCGTTGAGTGTCTCAATAGCAGAGAGATTGAGAGCAGAGATAATTTCAGTGGACTCGCGCCAGATTTATAGGTACATGGACGTTGGAACTGACAAGGTTTCACTTTCCCTCCGTCGTGAAATTCCTCATCACATGATTGACATAGCTGATCCCGATGAGAGGTTCACTGTGTCTGATTTTGCCGAGAGAACTTCGCAAGCTGTTTCCAGAATATATTCCCGCAGGAAAATTCCTTTGTTTGTCGGCGGCACGCCGTTCTATTACAACGCGCTGTTTCATGCGTCGCTGAACTCCGACTTGCCGTCAGATGAGAATGTCCGCGAGAAATATGAAACTCTGGCGAACTCGCAGGGCGCGGAGCTTCTTCACATGAGGTTGGCCGAGGTAGACCCCACGACAGCCGAGCGACTTCACAAAAACGATATCAAGCGCGTTACCCGTGCATTAGAGATCTGGGACTTGACGGGCAAAGCACCTTCAGAAATTTTTGAACATGGCGAGAAGAGAGATTATGGCTTCGATATTCTCTATATAGGTCTGTCGCGCTCACGTGAGGAATTATTTTCGAGGATCGCGATCAGGCTTGAACAGGAATTTTCTTCGGGCTTCCCGGAGGAGGTCGAGTGGCTCATGAAGCACGGCTTTGACGAACGCTTCAACCCGCTGAGGGGCTTGGGCTACCGCGAACTGCTCGAATATCACAGAGGAAAGATAAAGCTCGATGAAGCTCTCGAAGCCTCAATAGCGAGGACGAAAGCATTTTGCCGACGACAGCAGACGTGGTTCAAGAAGTTCGCACCGGCCGTCTGGTTCGACATGTCAGAATCAAATCACGAGACCGAAATCACGGAGCTGATACAAAAACACATGAACGGCGAGGCAATATCTCAATGAAGATCATCATGGCTGAACACGCCGGGTTCTGTTTCGGGGTCAAACGTGCCGTCGACGCTATCGAAAAATCTCTCGAAAGCTCCGGCGAAGTTTGGACGATCGGTTTGCCTATTCACAACCCGCAGGAAGTTTCACGACTCGAAGCTATGGGGTTGAGGGTCGCTGAGGACGAGAGCGAGATCCCAGCAGGGGTCGAAGTCCTGATACGCGCACATGGCGAGCCTTTGAAGGTCATTGAGAGCCTCCGCGCAAGAGATATCAGCGTCCGGGACATGACTTGCCCGTTCGTCAAGAAAGCTCAGGACATGGCGGCGGAGCTTAGTAGATTAAGCTATCATGTCGTGCTGCTCGGCGACAAGAACCACCCGGAGATTAAAGGGATCCTCGGACACACGGCTGACCCTGATAACGTCGAAGTCGTGGCCAATGAAGACGAAGCCGAGAACATCACGCGACGCGCCAAGATCGCTCTGATATCGCAGACTACGCAACGCGAAGAGAGGCTCGCTAAGGTGGCGGGGATTTTGACTCGCAAGAGTGCCGAGCTTCACGTATGCAACACGATATGCAAAGCTACGGCCGAACGTCAAGACGCTGTAAAAGAACTCGTGAAGAGCAACAGAGTTGACGGCGTTGTGTTGATCGGAGGCAGGGCGAGCGCGAACACTGGCAAGCTCCGCGACATTATGAAGTCCCACGACATTGAAGTCCTTTGGGTCGAGGACGAAAACGAAATTGAAGCTAGCTTAGACTGGTTCAAAGATAAAAGTGTGATTGGTATAGCTGCCGGGGCAAGTACACCGGCGTGGCTTATCGATAAAATTAGAAGTAACATTGCGGCAAT
>JAFSJO010000096.1 GCA_017449415.1 Synergistaceae bacterium | reverse complement strand
GAGTTAGGAGTTAGGAGTTAGGAGTTTTTCTCTCCTTGCGCCTCACCGCTCACACCTGACTCATATAGAACAAAGGAGGGAGAAATCAGTTGAACGCAGTTGATTTAGTTCAGAAAAAGTATTACAGGGCTGAGGCTCTGCCGGATTTCAGGCCGGGCGACACTCTCAGAGTACACGTAAAGATTAAAGAGGGAACGCGCGAACGTATTCAGGTCTTTGAGGGCATCGTGATCGCCAAGCAGCACGGAGGACTTGATGAGACCTTTACAGTCAGAAAGATCTCCAACGGCGTGGGGGTCGAGAGGATCTTCCCGATCCACTGCCCGTCGATCGAAAAGGTCGAAGTTCAGCGCAAAGGAAAGGTCAGGCGCGCGAAACTGTATTATCTGCGTAAGCTCAGCGGTAAGGCCGCAAGGATTAAAGAGCGCAGAAAGTTCACAGCCGAGTAATAGGAAGTCAAAGCCCCTGTTCAAAACGAGCAGGGGAATTTTTTGTAAGGAATGTTAATGGATTATGGAAAAGTTTGACACGCTGATCGTCGGCGGAGGAGCTGCCGGGCTGATGGCCGCCGTCCGGGCTGCGTCGTTGGGTCAGAAGGTCGCGATAGCCGAGAAAAATCACTCCGTCGGTGAGAAGCTCATGATCTCCGGCAAAGGTCGCTGCAACTTCACGAACGCCGAGAGCGACATCGAAGCCTTCATAGCGAGGTACGGAGACAACGGAAAATTTTTATATTCGGCGTTCAGCAAGTTCGGCCCGGCTGAGACCGTGAAATTTTTCAACAGGCTCGGGGTCGAGTCCGTCGAGGAACGCGGCAAGAGAATATTCCCGGCCTCGGGCGGCTCTCAGAAAATTCTCGGCGTGCTGTGGAAAGAATGTCAGCGCTTCAACGTCAAGATCATGCGCAACACTCCAGTGATAGCTTTCAAGGTCAAGAACTCACGGGTCGAGCGCGTCATCACGAACAACGACGAGTTCACAGCCGACAAGTACATCATAGCGACGGGCGGCAAGTCTCACCCCGACACAGGCTCAACGGGAGATGGCTACGTCTTCGCTCGGCAGGCCGGGCACACGATCACGAAGTTATTCCCGGCTCTCGTGCCGATCAGGACACGCGAGACATGGGTCAAGCTCGCGAGTGGCTGCAACCTCCGCAACGTCAGGATCACGGTCAGCCTCAACGGCAAGGACATCGACGAACGTTTCGGCGAGATGGAGTTCACGAACTTCGGGATCAGCGGCCCCATCGTCATGGATCTAAGCTCGCATGTCCCGGACTGGGCGGGCGATCTCGTCTTCTCGCTCGACCTGAAGCCGACGCTCACTCACGGAATATTGATCGAGAGGATCAAGCGCGAGATTAAGAAGTTCCAAGGTCATAAAAGATTTTACGGGCTTGTGCGCTCGTTGGTTCCGGCAGGACTCGTGAAGCTCATGCTCGAACTGTCGGACATTCCACACGACAAGCCAGTCGAATATATCTCCGAGGAAGAAATTTTCGAGTTCGTGAAGCTCCTGAAAGATATCCGAATGAACATCAACGGGCTGTGGAGCTTCAACAACGCTGTCGTAACTCGCGGCGGCGTGAGCCTCAACGAGGTCGACCCCTCAACGATGAGATCGAAGCTGTGCGATAATCTCTACTTCGCAGGAGAAATTTTAGACCTCAACGGCCCGTCGGGAGGCTTCAATCTTCAAATGTGCTGGAGTACTGGCTACGTAGCTGGTAGTTAGGAGTGAGGGGTGAGGAGTGAGGAGTGAAAGCTCCGCCAGCCTACACCGAATAGAATTGGGAGAGAACAACATGTTATTAGTGATTGACACAGGCAACACCACAACCGTAGCAGGAATTTTCGATGGCGATGAGCTTGTCGCGCATTGGCGGCTGTCCTCGATACTTCACACGCCGGACGAGCTTGGAATATATTTCCTGAACCTCCTCGCCACGAAAGATATTAAGCCTTCGGACATTGAGGGCGCGGCTTTCGCGAGTGTCGTGCCGTCGCTGGACTTCTCGATGACGGAGGCAATCAAGAATTATTTCGGGGTCAGACCATTGCAGGCCACCGCGAGGACTGACACGGGCATGAAGATACTCGTGAAAAATCCTAACGAGGTCGGAGCCGACAGGATCGTCAACGCCGTAGCGGGTCGCGAGAAATATGGCTCGCCTCTCATCGTTGCGGATTACGGGACGGCGATAACGTTCGATGTCGTCTCGCGCGAAGGCGATTACCTCGGAGGAGCGATCGCTCCGGGGCTTCAGTCGGGGATTGGTGCACTGTTCGCCAAGGCGGCGAAGCTTCCACAAGTCGCGCTGTCGATCCCCGACAACGTCATAGGCCGCAGCACCGAGGAGGCTATCCAGTCGGGAATATTATTCGGCAACGCGGGGCTGACCGACAGAATAATCGACATGATACGAGACAATCCCGGCCTCGAAGATGCCAAGGTCGTCGCGACGGGCGGACATGCCGGGCTGATGGCGAAGGTCTCACGGAATATTGACTACGTCGACAGCTGGCTGATGCTGGAAGGCTTGAAACTTCTATGGCTGCGTAACAATGAAACTCCTCACTCCTAACTCCTCACTCCTAACTCCGAAGCTCGCTCTCGCGCCGTTGGCTGGTGTTACGACCCTAGCGGTGCGTGAATTTTTTTCTGACCATGGCGCGGATCTGACCCACACGGAGATGATAAGCTGCGCCGGGCTCGTCCGCGACAATTCCAAAACTTTCGACATGTTGCGAACTTCGTCACGCGAGAGGGATCTGATCGTTCAACTGTTCGCGCCTGACGAAAAAATTTTGCTCGCCGGAGCTATGAAAGTCCGCGAGGTCTGCGAAAGATTTTGCGGCCTCGGCATCAACATGGCTTGCCCAATGCCCAAGATCACGAAGAACAATTGCGGCGCGGCGTTGCTGAAGAGTCCCGCGACAGCGTCGGCTATGGTCAAGGCTCTGAAGTCCGAGTTCGACCTCCCCGTGTGGGTGAAGATACGCAAGCTCGAGCGCGACATTGATACTTTGAACTTCGTTGAGACACTCGCGGCTGCCGGGGCTGATAACGTCTGCATACACGGACGGACGGCGGCTCAACGCTACGAGGGTCTAGCGGACAAGAACATCGTTAGGCTCGCGGCGGAAAATTTTCCCGGCCTCATCAGTGCCAGCGGGGACGTTAAGACCGTCGAGGACATTCAAAATTATTTCTCGTTCGGCTGCGTGTGTGTCATGCTCGCACGCGGGGCGATTGCTAACCCGTTCATGTTCGAGGAGTTTCACGGAAAGTTTCGGGACAACGATGAGCGCGTTGAAATTCTGATCAAGTTCGCGACTCGCGCAAAGGAGCTTTCAGGCGAGCATAAAGCTCTCGTTGCTATGAAAAGATTCGCCGGCGGTATGTTAAAATTTTCGCAGGGTTCGGCGGAGAAAAGGCGGCTTGCCTGCACGTCGACGAGCCTTGACGAAATCACAAAAATTTTAAGGGGGAATACATCATCATGAGATTTCTCGACTGCACAATGAGGGACGGCGGCAACGTCGTAGGGAACGGCTTCTCAGGAGAGCTCACTCGAATGATGCTCAAAGGTCTGACCGACAACGGCTTCACAGAAATTGAGTTCGGCAACCCCAAAGGCATCGGAGCGTACGAGGTCGACAACGTCATCGCGCCTCTGACCGATGAAGAGTACCTGAACGAAGCCCAGCCGTATCTCGCAAAAGGATTCACCATTGGAATGTTCCTTAACGCAAAGCGTTATAGACAAAAGTACGTCGAGCTTGCGGCTTCGAAGGGGCTGAAATTTTTGCGGGTCGGGGCTAACGCCGGCGAGGGTCTGAAGATCTCTCTCGAACCTATACGCGAGGTCAAGAAGAACGGAATGTTGGCTTACTACTCGCTCATGAAAGCCTACGTCAGCACACCCAAGGAGTTGGCCGAGGAAGCAAAAGCTCTCGAAGATGCCGGGCTCGACTGCATCACGATCATGGACTCCGCTGGAACGATGGTTCCAGAAGAAGTCTCGGAGTACACTGAGACCCTCGTCAAGGCCATAAAGATCCCCGTGGGCTTCCATTGCCATAATAACCTCGGCATGTCGGCGGCTAACGCTGTGGCGGCGTGGCGGGCTGGTGCCAAGGTTCTCGACGGCGGACTCCTCGGAATGGCGCGGAGTGCAGGCAACCTCGCTACGGAGGTCGGCATCGCGATCATGCAGCGTTACGGCGAGTTCAAAGACATCAATCTCTACGGACTGCTGGAGTTCCTCGATAATGAGCTGATACCGGCAATGGAGAAAGAGGGCTATCACACTGCCATAAAGCCTCTCGATCTCGTGTTGGGAATGTCGGGCTGTCATTCGAGCTTCGTCAAGAAGTTCAAGAAGGTCGCGCAGGTGGAGGGCGTAAGCCTCTACAGGCTCATAGCTGACGTGTCGGCTATCGACCGCGGAAATCCGAGCGACGAGCTTATGCACAAGGTCGCGGCTGAGTTGAAGAAGTGAGGACGCGGCAATGATGAAAATTGTTTTGGCAGGAACGTACCCCAAGGGGACACTCGAAGGCTTCAAGGAGAGACTCAGCGGTGAGGACGTTGAGATCGTCGCCGTTGACAATCCCGAAGCGTACGCGGCCATGACCGACGCTAACATAATCATATTGAGGGTCTTCAAAGCGTACAAAGACACAATCGAGCGCAACAAGAACTTGAAAGCTATCTGCAGGTGGGGAGCCGGAGTCGACAGCGTCGAT
>JAFSJO010000095.1 GCA_017449415.1 Synergistaceae bacterium | reverse complement strand
TTCCAATAGATGAGACTGGTGTTGACTCCGCCCTGCTCGATGAAATCTTTCATGAGCTTGCCTACTTCGTTGTCAGCGAACGCTGTGATTACGGCCGTGTCCATGCCGAAGCATTTATGAAGTCCGCGAATGACGTTGTACTCTCCGCCACCCTCCCACGCTCTGAATGAACGCGCCGTTCTGATTCGTCCCTCGCCCGGGTCGAGCCTGAGCATAACCTCGCCGAGACTCACCGCGTCGAAGCGGCAAGTTTGTTTTTCTTTCAAGCCTAACTGCATGTTGTGACAGTCTCCTTTTGTTTGAATTTTTTGTAGCTGAAAATGTAGTTGAAAAGCGGCAGTCCTCTTCGTCTTGGGGAACTGCCGTTCTTGACATTATAACACAAACTCTTTTTCATACTCGGAGCTTGCTTCCGGGTAGTCGGTGCGGTTGTGAGTGCCCCGGCTCTCCTTGCGGTTCAAGGCCGCTTTTGCGATGAGGCTGATCGCCAACGCCGTCTGGAGCGTCAGATCGTCCCTCGACGTGTCGGGCGCGTTGATGATCTCGTCGACGGACTTCAAAGCGGCTTCGAGGTCTTGGCCGTTGCGATAGACCCCGAGAGCTTTGCCAGCGATCCTCTGAAGCTCATCGAGGTATCGAGCCCGGACTCCGTCATCACGATGATACACGACAGGCCGCTCGGAGATTTCGCGAGTAAGCTCGCCCGTCCTCATGATGCCCTCAGCGCACAGAAGCCCCGAGAGTGTCGCCTGACTCGCCGCGTTGCCCGCGCACCTGCAAGCCCCGTGAATGCCTCCGCAAGCCTCGCCGACAGCGAACAGCCCCTTAACGTCGGACTCGTAATTTCGATCGACCTTGATACCGCCGGAGAAGCTATGAGGCATTGGCCCGACCTCTAATAATTCTTTGTTGGGGTCGCAGCCGTGCTGCATGAGGCGATTATAGAACCACGGGTAAGCTTTCAGGACGTTGACATCGACGTGTCGGAGGTCGACCCAAATTCCGCCGTGAGGGTTGCCCTTGCCTTTCGCGACCTGCTTCCAGATCTCGTGATTGATGAGCGACTTTGGCGCACCTGCCTCACCTTGGGGTCTGACTTCGAGCAAAAATCTTTCGCCGTCGGAGTTCAACAGATAGCCGCCCTCGCCGAGCATCGCTGTAGGACATGGTTCACCGACCGCCCCCGCGGGGGACATCATAACCATAGGCTCGAACTCAATAAATTCAAGGTCAACGAGACTTGCCCCGGCTTGCTTGGCCATTCCGAGCGTGTTGCCTTTCACGTCGTCGGGATATGTCGAAGTCCCGAGCAGGTTGCCGACCCCGCCCCACGACGCTACGACCACAGGCGCATAAACGTTGAAAGGCTCGCCGCCGTCCTCAATGACCGTGAAGCCGTCGATCTTGCCGTCCTCGCTCTTCAACAGGCCGACCACTACGGCGTGCTTGTGAAATTCTATTCCGGCCTCAGCGAGTTTCGGCAACATGACCTTCTCGATCTCTACACCAATTAAGTTTGTCGTTTGACACAACGAGCGCGGGTATGTGTGTCCTGACACGTGGCGGAGCTTTATTGAGCCGTCGTCATTGTGAGCGAACGTTACGCCCCACCGGCACAACAGCTCGTAGCCTCGGAGCGTAGCGTCAGCCATCTCCTTCACAAGCTCTTTGTTGCCGATGTTGTAGCCTGCCGCGAGCATGTCTTTGGCGTATTGCTCTGGCGTGTCTCCGTAGGGATTTTCCGGCAGGACGAAATTTATTGCGGCAATGTAAGGAGTCCCGCCGAGTCCGTTGGCATAGATCGCGATGTCCTTGACACCTTGCTCGTGAAGCCTTGCGGCCGTTGCGAGAGCTGCGAGACCGCTGCCAGCTATTGCGACCTTGTGATGTCTGCTCATGCTGTCGCTCCTTTCGAGTTGCGTGCGTTGATGACGAGGACAGCAACTCCGACGACTGCGCCGATGATCGAGCTTATCATCTCAGGAGCGATTAACGACAATGCCGCCGCGAACAGGATCACGCGCTCGATAGCGTTGAGGTTGGCTTTGAAATATCCCGCGACCATGACAGCGAGGAAGTAAGTTCCAACAGCAAGCTGAACCGTAGCGATCGCGATCTCCGACCACGTGCCCTTCAGCAACAGCGGAGGATTGTAGACGAACACGAACGGAACGAGGAAGCCGACCATCGCGAACGTGAAGCCTTTCAAGCCCGTCTTCATTGCGTCAGCTCCGGCGATACCTGCGGCAGTGTACGAAGCAACGCACACCGGCGGAGTTATCTGAGCCATGATGCCGTAATAGAACACGAACATGTTGGCGCAGAGGTTGGCTGTCGCAGGCTCGAGACCCGTCTGAAGCAAAATCGGCTGAATGCAGGGCACGAAGAGGATAACTCCGACCAGATACGCCGCGACCGTGGGCAACGCCATTCCCAAAATCATACAGCCGACCATTGCGATGCACATAGCCACGAAGAGGTAGCTTGTCCCGAGCGAACGTATCAACACGGAAAGGTTAGTCGCGAGCGAAGTCTGCTGAGTTACGACGTTGATGATGATGCCGCACGCCGCCGTAGGGATCGCGATCGCCGCAGCCTGCTTCGCCCCGTCAACGCAACAGTCCCAAAGCTGTTTGAAGTTGAGGAAGTCGGATTTGTTGACGAAATAGTTGACAACGTCGCACGCGAGACACGAGAATATTCCGACCATGCCCGCCCGCATCAGCGAGTATCCGCGAATGATCCACACGACCAGCAAGATAGCCGGGACTAACAGATAGAGCCTCGGCATGATAGCGCGGTCGACCTTTATTGAAGCGTCAGCTGTCGAGTCGAGATTGGCGGCTCTCTTGGCTGCGATCTTGTCGACGAGGACGAACACAGCGAAGTAATAGGCAACCGCCGGGATAATCGCACTCGCGGCTATCGACATGTAATTCACGCCGAGCATCTCAGCCATGATGAACGCTCCAACGCCCATGATCGGCGGCATGATCTGACCTCCCGTTGATGCGACAGCCTCGACAGCTCCGGCCTCCTCGGGTTCATAGCCGATCTTCTTCATCATCGGGATCGTCATAACACCCGTCGTAGCGACGTTCGCGACCGCCGAGCCTGAGATCATTCCCATCAAGCCTGACGACAGAACAGCAGCTTTAGCCGGGCCTCCTGATGACTTGTTGGAGAGTTTCATGCCCATGTCGATGAGGAGCTGGCCGCCGCCGATAGTCGAGAAGAACGCGCCGAACACGATGAAGTAGAACAACGTATTCGCGCTCGTGAGCAGCGGTGTTCCGAATACTCCGCTCTCCGTCATCGTCATGCCTGAAGTGAACTCCTCGATGAACTGCGCGAAAGGCTTGGCGTTCGTGTGCAATATCCCGGGCAGATACGGCGATGTCCATGCGAAGATTATGAAAGCTGTGATGAAGCCTGCGAGTATGCCGCCGAGTGTTCGATACACCGCCACGAGCAGCAGCAGGATCGCCACAACCATAGCGGCATGGTCGATCTGGAGGACATCATCGACACCGAGGACGTAATCGTTGAGCCTCGCGAATTGCGTCAGCACATACCACAACAGGTAGCCGATGCCGACGAACGCGATGAGATCTATCCAATTGAGCCATGAATATTTGTTGAGCAGTTTCGGATCAGGATCGCGACCCTCAGCTTCGGCAGCTTTCTTGATCTTCTTTCTGTAGTTGTTGTCCGCAGGAAAGTAAATGAAAACTAATGTTAAAGCAAAAACCAGATGCAACGGGCTTTGAAGCATTGGCGCGAACTGCTTTACAAGCGCGATGTACATTTGAAAAGCAAAGAACGCGATAGTAACAAGAATTGCCGCTATATTGCGCAGGTTCATAAATTTTCTCCTTTCATCGAAGTTAATTCATGTATTTTCCGCCGTTAATGTTGATGCTCTCGCCGGTGATGAAGTCCGACATATCCGAAGCCAAGAACACAGCCAAGCTCGCGACATCAGAACTTTTTCCGAGCCTCCGCAACGGGATATCATTCAAGACTTTTGCGCGGTAATCGTCCGTCCATTGAAGAGACATATCAGTCTCGATCGGCCCCGGGCATATCGAATTGACTCGAATGTTGAACGGCGCGAAGTCGTAAGCGAGTTTTCGGGTCATTGTATCGATGCCGCCCTTTGACACTCCATAACATAATGAAGCGTTGGGGTGAGGAGTTTTCCCCGCCGATGATGACATGTTGATGATGCTCCCGGACTTTCGCTCCATCATGTGAGGAATGACGCTCCGACAAGCATAGAACGCGCCTGTAAGATTAATCCGCAAAACTTTTTCCCATTCATCGTTGCTTATGTCAAGAAATTTTGTACGAGTGTTGATCCCGGCGTTGTTGACGAGGATATCAATCTTGCCGAACACATCGACGCACTTTTTCGCTAATTTCAACGATGTATCAGGCTCACTGATATCGCCGGCAATGTATTCGCAATGCGTTGGAAGCTCATTTTTCAGCGCGATTAACGTATCTTCGGAAGTTCCATGAATGACGAGGCTCGCCCCACGTTCAGCAAAAGCCTTTGCGATAGCCTTGCCGATACCGCGAGACGAGCCTGTAATAATCGCAGTTTTACCCTCAAGCTCACCAAAAATTTTCATCGGTGAAAGCGCGAAATCCTATTTGAATTCGTCGTAGGTGTAGCCCATTTCCTTGTAATATTTGATTGCGCCGGGGTGCAGCGGTGCGCCGTTAAGTCCGTGAGTGCCTGCGGTTGCGGGATCGAACCAGCCAAGCGACGCAACAGCCTTCGCGATGTCTTCCTTGTTCTCGCAGATCGCCTTCGTGAGAGCGTAGGCCACGTCTTCATTCATGCTTGCCGGGACGATGACATTCTGTTGTGAGCCCATCGTGTTGATGTCTTTGTCCTGCTTGTTCCATGTGCCGGCCGCCATTACGAGAGGAGCATAGCCCATCTTTTCGAGATTGGCCAACGTAGCATCGCTGAGCTGTACGAAGTGCATATCGTGAGTGAGGCAGATTTCAGTCGTAGTCGACTGTCCCGCGTCGATGTGGTCGATCGTTGCGTCATAGAGATCGTCCTGGATACCGGATTTGATTGCGTCGGTGCCGGATTTCTCCCACGTTGCGAACTTCGTGAAGTCAGCGACGGAGATCCCGCAAGCCTCGATAACTCTCTCAGCCGTAAGCTCGCCGAGCGAGCCATTTTTCTTCGTGATCAAGCGGATCGGAACTTTCTTCTCGATGACTTCTTCGAGCGTCGTGCAGCCTGTCTTGTCAACGAATGCTTTCGTGAACATGATATTCGTCATAGCATGTCCAAGCCCGCCGGCGATACTGCGAACATCGGGGCAATCTCCGAACTGATAATCGGCTTTCGCTCTCTCGTAGCTCCAAAGCGACGGGCCAGCGTTGGCAACGATTAAATCCGCGCGGCCTCTCTGAATGAGGACAGGGGCACCAACTCCGCCGGGTGAGTTCGTGGTGAGGTCGATTGTTGATCCCTGTGGAAGACCTTTGAGCATCGCGCCCTGAATGGCCGCCGAGACTGAATACGCGCCCGTTCCGACTTCCTGAGCTGCGAAGACGAGATGCACAGGCTCGGAAATTTCAGCACATGCCGCAACGCTGAAGCACAGCACCAAAACTAATGCAACTACTAACTTTTTCATAAGATAACCTCCTGAAAAATTTATATTTGTGGCAAGAGAAGCTTTTCAGCTCCTCTTAACCGTGTAGCCTTAATTGATTTCAAGGATCGGCACGAAGCTCTGGAACAGATCGCGCTGTTCTTTGAGGTTGTTGAGTGTCCCCTCAACGTCAAAGTAGAACGGATCCTGGAACGAGAACTTGTTGACCATTTCTTTCCATTCAGGCGTACCACAAACTTTCAGCACTGCGTCATTCATGGCTTTGACGATTTCCGCGGGCGTGCCTTTGGGAGCCAACAGCGCATATTCCGTATCCATCTTCAGTTCCGGAACGACGGCTGAAGCTGAAGGCTGATTCGGGATAAGCGTCGGAGCCTTTGACAGAACAGTGCAGAGACTGCGGAGCTGACCTTTCTCGATGTAATCCGCCGCCGTGGAATATGGCAGTGATGTAGCGTCGATAGCGTCGCCAAGAAGAGCCGTAAGACGGTTCGCCGCGTCTCCGTTGTCGATGATGTTGAACTGAGCGTGTCCAAGATTCGCAAGCACGCAGGCCATGATGTAAACACCGCCGCCGGTTGAAATGCCGAGCTTTATCTGGCCGGGGTTGGCAATGCTGGCATCAATGAGTTCGCGCAGATCCTTATACGGCGATGAAGCATGAACCACGATATTTTCGCCTGACTGTATGCCGTATACCGCGACAGGCTCGAAAGCGTTGTAGCCGAAATCGACCATGCCCGTGGCTTCGTTGCCGTTGAGCGCGGCAGTGTTCGTTGCGATGAACGTGTAGCCATCTTTGTTGCCGTCTTTGTACTGGGTCATGCAGGTGGCTCCGTTTGCTCCTGTTACGTTCGTGCAGACCACTGACACGCCAAGGACTTTCTCAAGGTTCGCAGCAAGCTGTCGGGCCATGTAGTCAGTGTCACCGCCAGCAGCGTGAGTGATGTAGATGTTGATTGTCTTCTCAGGCCATGCCGCAAAAGCCGATGTTGCCAAGATTGTTACGAGAACGAGCGCGAAAAACAACTTTTTCATAACGAAATCCCTTCCTTAATTGAATATTTATGATTCTTGCCGTTACTCCCCGGCCATCTCCTCGCGTTTAGCGTCCTTGATGTTCGCTCTCGCAGAGAAGATAATAACCAGAACCGTAGCGACAATTAACACACAGAAAATCGGATGATTGTAGAACTTATCGCTTGATGCAAGCTGAGACACGCGGCGCAGGTTTTCCTCAAACGTCGGCCCCAAAATGAAGCCCAATATCATCGGAACTGTTGGGATCTTCGCCTTGATCATCAGATAAGCCATAAGCCCGAAGCCTACCATGGTGTAAGTGTCGAACAACTGATTTGCGTTCCCGATCGCTCCAATGCCGCACAACACCATAACGATCGGAAGCAGATAATTCTTCGGCACTTTCAAGACAGATACAAAGAAGCGCATTCCCCACAGCATGAACAACAGCATGAACACAGCCGACAGCAGCATAGCGAAGAATATCGCGTAGACGACAGCTCCATTCTTTTCATAAATCAACGGCCCCGGCGCGACATTGTGAATCATCAGACCGCCGAGCAGCATTGCCGTAGCGGCATCTCCGGGAATACCAAGTGATAACAACGGAATGACAGCTCCGCCGATTGTCGCATTGTTAGCAGTTTCTGAAGCTACTACGCCGTCCATAATGCCGGTGCCGTAAAGCTCGCGATGCTTCGATGTGTTTTTGGATACGGTGTAGGAGATCATGCAGGAGACACCGCCGCCAATGCCGGGCAAAATTCCGATCCCAACGCCGATTAGCGCGGAGACTATTGCATTAGGGATCTGAGCGATAAATTCCGCAAGCGAGAAGCCTGCTCCTTTCATCTTGACATTCTGCTCAATGGTGAAATCCTGTTTTCTCCTGACTGACTCAGCGAATGACATAACCTCCGAGATCGCGAACAGTCCGATTAACAGCACAACCAGAGCAAAACCGTTATTCAGCTGGAACAAGTTAAATGTGAATCTCGGCCTCGAGTCGATAGGAGCAAGTCCCACAGTGGCAAGCAACGCACCCAAGACGGCACTGATTAAGCCTTTGGGCATGTCTGTCCCCGTCAGCGCGACGACCATGCTCAACGAGAACAAGGCCAGCGCGCAATATTCATACGCTTGGAACTTCAACGCAAAAGCACAAAGAACAGGCGCGAGAACAACCAAAATCGCGATGCCGATGATCGTGCCGACGAACGAGAAGACTACTCCCGTCCCAAGAGCTTTTCCCGCTTGGCCTTTGTTTGCCATTGGCTTCCCGTCAAAGCATGTTGCTACTGATGACGGAGTGCCGGGAATGTTGAGCAGTATCGCCGAAATCAAGCCGCCTGAAATTCCTCCGATGTACAACGCCATCAACGTAGCTATGCCCTGCGAAGCCGACATCGAATAAGTTACCGGCAGGAACATCACTATCGCCATTGTCGCAGTGAGCCCGGGGATTGCGCCGAAGATAATCCCTACAACAACTCCAACTGCGATCCATAAGACGGTGAGGGGCTGAAAGACAGCCATCAAGCCTTGAAGAATCATTTCATTTCCTCCTTACAGCCCGAAGCCGAACATTCCCACAGGCAAAAGAACATTGAGGACGCTGCGGAAAATGTAGAACAGGAGGCAGCCGGTTATCACTGCTGTAATCAAGGCAGGGATTATATTTTTTGCCCACTTCTCTGTCGGAGTCAAAATCAAAATCTGCGCGAACACGTATACGCACGTCATGATTATAAATCCCACGGATTCCATGAACGCTACGTAAATAATCAAGGCTATGAAGCTCAAAATTACTTCGCGCTCGTCAGAAAGACTCTTCAACAGCGAGCCTTCGTTTGAAAGTTTGCCCTCGGCTTTAACCCTGCGATATTTCAATATGCCTCTGACAATGAGCCAAAGACTCAGAGTAAGCAAAGCCCCTCCCCACAGCCACGGTATAAAGTGATTGTTTAGCGGCGTAGAGCCTAATCCCTTGAAGACTTTGATGCCGGGTATCTGGCTCATGTAGAACAGAGCGAACAGAGCCAACACAACACCGGGAACAATGTCTAGTTTATAATTGTCGCGTTTTTTCATGAGTGAAATTTTATTTCTCCTTTCATACAAGCTCCAGCAGATTGCCAGCCGCGTCAAAGCGAATTTCGCGAGGCTCTTCAAGTATCTCGATGCCTTCGGTATTCCTTGCTTCATCGAGAAGTGCTTCCGAGATCATGACAGTTCCGAGGGTCAGCGTGTTCTTCAGATAAACCACACGAACTTTGTTTTTATCTACGTTGTTCAGTGTCCGAATAGCGGCTTGAATACACATGCGGTCATCTTCCAGAACCATGGGAATTTTTCCCACTCCCAGCACCGTTGATGTGAACATGTTGAAATACGTCGCGTTAGTCTGAAGTTTCTCGAATGTGCGCTTTGTGGTGATGTCCGCCATACCAAGCCCAATGAAATTTCCGTGGCTTTCTTCGGAGATGTCTAGGACGACGACGCGCTGTTTCTTGATGCCGCCGGACGCGAAAGGAGTCCCGAAAGTTCCTGTTACGTTGGGATCCATGCCGCTGCCCGTGAAATTTTTGCCTATCTCGCGAACTATCAAAACATCGGTCTCAGGGAAAAGCAAACGAGGCATACGGCTCTTCGCGTAGAGCAATAAATCTTTCTCTCTGTCAAATATTTCCTCGCCTGGGATTACTTCGACGCGGCAGGTTTTGTCCGATTCGTTCTCAATCAGGCCGACACCAAAAACAATGTTGCAATTATCAAAGACTGTCTTCGCAAATGGAGGTATTCGCTCGCCCATCTTGCCGAACCCGTAACGATGAAGAGAGTCCGCGCCCTCCCGCTTGCCAAGTCCGATAGCAATCATCTTGACCAGCCCTGACTCGTAGGGACCTCGAAACGCTGTGTGCCCTTTGATGCGTCCGACAACGATGATCGCGTCCGCACTGTGAGCGAATTTATCCATGCGGACTTCATCGCCGCCGTATTCACCGACCTGAACGGTTTCCATGCTGGAATAAATCGGGCAGCCGCAAAACTCTTCCGTAATGCCGTAGCTGGTTAGAATTTCTTTCTGTCCCTCGGCTGTAGAGCCGCCATGACTGCCCATTGCCGGAATGATGTAAGGCTCTCCCCCCAATGACTTTACGAACGAGGCAAGCTCACGAAGCACCAACGGCATATTAGCAACCTGACGGCTGCTCCCGGTCAAGACAACTCTCATTCCCGGTTTGATGCGGGATTTCAAATCTTCTCGATCCAGCTTTTCACGAAGACAGGCCGACACGTCAACAATCGCGTCATTTGGAAAATGCTGGCGCACGCTCAACATTCTTGGAATGCGAACGCTGCTCAACAACTCTCTTAGGCCTGACTGTTCTTGAATCTCCATGCTAATCTACCTGCGCCCACTCTTTGCCCTGCCAAATTTCGTGATCATAGACGCTTTTATCCGCAACGAAAGGCCACTTCTTGCCGCGCAAAATCTCTGTGCAGCCTTTCACGCACATCAAAGCCATTTTGATGACAGCTTCGCGCGTCTGAGCAGCTGAATGAGGGCTTACGATCAGGTTCGGGCAATGCAACAGCGGATAATCAGGCTTTACAGGCTCTTCGCAGAAGACATCAGTTCCTGCTCCTGCTATATCGCCGTTTTTGAGCGCGTTGACTAAATCGGCTTCGTTGATGATGCCGCCACGACTGCAATTAACGACTATCGCGGTCTTCTTCATCATCGCAAACTGTTTCGCGCCGATCATGTCTTTCGTCTCATTCGTCAACGGAACATGGATCGTAACGACATCGGAATCTTTCAATAATTCCTCGTAGTCAGCGTAGTATTTCGCGCCTAGAGCCTCGATTTTATCCTGACTCAGGAATGGATCATAACCCGCAAGCTTCATGCCCACGCCCTGACAGATTTTTGCAGTTTCGCGCCCGATAGCACCGAGGCCAATCACTCCGACGGTCTTGCCTTCAAGCTCGAAAGCCTTGTGATTGCCGCGGATTTCCCAGTTGCCTTTGCGAGTTTCAACATCACCTTCGACCAAATTTTTAGACAGCGCGAACATCATCGCGACGGCGTGTTCAGCGACACTGCGATTATTTGCGCCGGGCGTGATCACGACGGGGATCCCGCGCTCAGTGGCTTTCTTGACATCAACGGTATCATAGCCCACTCCAGTGCGTCCGATGACTTTCAGCTTGGGGCTGTGCTCGATTGCCTTGGCATCACATTTTGCGATCCTTACGATGAGCGCGTCAGCATCGGCCATCTGATCGAGATAATTGTTAGGATCAGGATTATCCGCGGCGTAAATCGTCTCAAACAGCCCCGATGATTTCAGAGCTTCCACGCCTTCCGGGCAAACTGATTGAGTCATTACGACTTTCATGTTACTTGCTTCCTCCCGCTAGCCTAATGCCGTAATCCATTGCGTTGATGAGGCTTAAAGCATTCGCGCCGCCGTTACCAGCATGACCGAAGCCCGTTCCATGATCAACGCTCGAACGGATAATCGGAAGTCCGAGAGTTACATTGATGCCCGCGACTGCTTCCCAGTGGTGCTCGTTCTTGTTGTAGACGAAGCCTTTGACTTTCAGCGGGATATGTCCCTGATCGTGATACATGACCACAACGATGTCATACCAACCACCAAGAGCCTTGCTGAACACTGTATCGGGCGGTGTCGGCTTCTTCTCGGGAATATTGATGCCCTCTTTCATTGCTTCGTCGATGGCGGGCTGAATTTCGTCGATCTCTTCGCGTCCAAACATGCCGTCTTCGCCGCAGTGAGGATTTAATCCCGCGACACCGATCTTCGGATTTTCAATTCCGATTGCTTTCATAGCGTTATTTGCGAGCCTGATGCAGTCGAGAACGCGCTCTTTCTTCACTCTATCACACGCTTCTCTCAGAGATACATGCGTCGATACGTGGATAACACGCAGATCCTCGTGAGCCAACATCATTGCATATTTCTTGGTTTTGGTCTCATCGGCGTAAATCTCCGTGTGGCCTGAATAGTGATGCCCGGCCATGTTGATGGCTTCCTTGCTGAGAGCGTTTGTGATCGTCGCGTCGACTTCCTTGTTGAGAGCCATGTGAATGACCTTCACAACGTACTGATAAGCCGCTTCGCCGCCGAGTTTTGTCGCTCCAAGGCCAAAAGGTTTAGGATCGTCAGGGTTGCCAGGAATATCCGATCTCTTTATCAATCCCATGTCATAGACATCAATCGTCCCGAACTCGAATTTAGCGTCTTTAACATCTTTGACGGGATTGATCTTGATGTCGATACCATCTACTTTCTTGGCAACTTTCGCGGCATATTCCATGCTCGTAACATCGCCAACAACAAGCGGCTTGCAGCGGTCATAAACTGTCTTGTCCGCGAGAGCTTTGACTGTGATCTCCGGCCCGTTGCCGAAAGGATCGCCCATGCTTATGCCTAAAATCGGTTTGCTCATTGGTAAATTACCTCCCGTTGATTAATGAAGTCCGTTCGCTTTGCAGAGTTCGAGCGTCTTCTTCAGTGCTTCCATGCCTTCGGGCGTGATCTTGCTGAAAGGTCTTCTGCACGGCCCGACGGGATTGCCAAGCAGACCTGCCGCGAGCTTGACAAGCGTGTTCGGGTTGCCGTATTTGAAGCAGTTGCGAAACATTCTGATGCTGTCCTGAACTTTCTTTGCGCGCTCGATATCGCCAGCGATGAATGCCTCATAAATCTCTACCATCGTGCGCGGGAAGACGTTTGCACAACCTGCGATGCCGCCCTTGCCGCCGAACATCAAAGCCGGTAAAATCAACGAATCGTTGCCCGATAGGACGCTGAAATCTTTGCCGATATCCGACGTAAGCTCGATGTACTGCTTCATGTTATCGAAGTTGCCGCTCGAATCCTTTGCGCCGAGGATATTCGGGACATCTTTGGCAAGTTTCGCAACTGTAGCAGGAGCCAAGGCGTTGCCTGTTCTGGCGGGAATGTTGTAGAGCACGACAGGGATTTTGACGGATTCCGCGACTGCTTTGTAGTGATCGTAAAGTTCGTCCTGAGACGCGGCGGCAAAATAAGGAACGATAACTGAGAGGACATCTGCGCCGAGGTCTTCAGCTTCCTTGCTGAGCGTGATGGTCTCTTTCGTGGTTACGCAGCCTGTTCCGGCATAGACGGGGACGCGCTTTTTGGTCTCATCTACGACGACTTTCAAGACCTGCACTTTCTCTTTGTGGCTCATGGCGTAGGCTTCGCCGTTCGTTCCAAACGCAAACACGCCGCTGACACCTGCATCAATCATTCGATTGACGTGATTGCGAAGCTCTGCCTCATTGATCGACTCATCATCGTTCATCGGCGTGAGGATCGGGGGGATAATGCCCTTGATTTCTACTTTGCTCATCGAAATTCTGCTCCTTTACATGATTTCAAGATAAATCTTTCTCGCGTCATCGGGCGTTACCTTGCGCCTGTTGTTCACGAGAAGCCTTGTAACTTCCATTCCCGACGCAACCAGCGACTCAAGATCGCTCTCTGGTACTCCGAACTCTTTGAGGCTCTTCGGAATATCGAGATGCTTCACTATCTCGTCAAGTTTGTCGATGACTGCTTTGCTTTTTGCCTCTTCTGTCGCGACGTTGCCTTTCATGCAGCGATCATAAGCCTTCGCGAGCAACGGACGGATCTCAGGCTCATTGAACTTCATCACCGGAACGAGCAAAATCGCGTTGGAAACTCCGTGCGCGATATGATATTTTCCGCCCAGCGGATAGCTCAGAGCGTGTACAGCTGTCGTGCCGGAAGCTGTGATCGCAACTCCGCCATAGAAGCTTCCGATCTGCATAGCGAGTTTTGCGTCCATCGCTTCGGGATCGTCGCAGGCGGCTACGATGTTGTTGAGGATTAAATCGAGTCCTTCGAGAGCAAATGTATCGCTGAATGGATTAGCTTTGTTGCTTGTGAAACACTCAATGCAGTGCGCCATCGCGTCAATACCTGTTGCGGCAGCTATCTTTCTCGGGAGCTTCTTGATCATAACAGCATCAAGAATCACATAATCCGAGATCATAGCGTTGTTGACGATGCCCACTTTTAACTGCTTCTCAGGCACAGCCACAATCGCGTTCGGAGTTGCTTCGGAGCCTGTCCCTGCCGTTGTCGGAACCATCAAAGTTTTAACGTACTTGTGAGCTTTCTTTGGATCATCGAGCAGATCTTTTATGCTGTAATCGTCGGTCATCAATACGCTTGCGAGTTTTGCAGTATCCATGACGCTTCCGCCGCCGACTGCAAGAATAAAATCAGCCTTGGCTTCACGGCACTGATCAACTAATTTCTGCGCCTGCTCGTAGCTCGGCTCTGGTGGCAGATCGTTGAGGATAACGTACTCTACGCCTGTCTTTTTGACCTCAGCCAGCGGGAAATCGAGAAGTCCTGCGCCCTGGATCCCTTTGTCAGTGAAGACAGCGAGCTTCTTCACGCCCTCAGCTGCAAAGATATCGCCGATGTTGCTGAGGGAATTTTCTCCGCCGAAGACTGTGTTCGGCATTCCTAAACTGTACTTGGTAAGCAAATTAAAACCTCCTCAAATATTTAGTCTTAAACCAGCGTAGCCAGCAGATTTTCATTGCCGAAGCCGCCGGATTTTGTCATGATGTAATAATCCTTACCGCCATACGCGAATGAGGTCAGCACAACGCCTCTCGCGATCTCGCAGATCGGAACAAGCTCAAAAACTCCCACATATCGCATCAATGCAAGCAGAGTATCGCCGCCGACGCACATCAGGCGCGCATCGAGTCCGCTATCCAAAAGAGCTTTAGCCGCGCCAGTTATCGAATGAGAAATCCTTAGTCTGACTTGATCTATCGTTAGATTATTTGCTTTGATATAATCATCGGTCTGCTGCGTCTCGTTGGGATCGTTAGCGTCGAGAATTGCGTTGT
>JAFSJO010000094.1 GCA_017449415.1 Synergistaceae bacterium | reverse complement strand
CGTTCGCCTGAGCCTCCATGATCCCCGGCAGAGCGTCATAAGCCGCCCTGACGTTCAAGAAGCCGTATTTTGACGTGTTGTCTTTCGTGTGAGCTTTGGGATCTTCATAAGAGACATAATCGCTGTCGTTCTTGCAGTAATTTCCGTCCGCGCCCTTGAAGATCGCACGCCTAATCTGCGTTCCTGTAGCTTTGGGATAAGCCGCCTTCAGCAATGCCACCGCCCCGGCAACGTGAGGTGTCGCCATCGACGTTCCCGGCCAGCTTGCGTAACCTGTAACGCCGACGCTCTCAGTGTCAGATTCATATTCGTAATCCATTGGAACGGTGCTGACGACATGAGAACCCGGCGCAGCAATGTGAACATATTTCGAACTGTAATTTGAATCAGACTCGCCGTCCTCTTCGCCAGAACGAATTATTTTTCCGTTTACGTCCTGACTTGCCGCCGCCACAACTATCATATTGGGAATATTTAAGAATGAGCCGGGATAGACGTAGTCTCCTTTGCTGTATTTGCGTAACTCGTCTACAGATGTGTAGGGATCGTCAATAGGTGTAGGAACTCCCACAGCCTGACCCTCGTTGCCCGCCGCCACACATATAACCACTCCGGCATCGCTAACGGCTCTAAGTGCGCTCCAAAGAGGGTTGCTTGAATTGCTGATTTTGTCCGGCGCGTTATCCTCCCAGCCGCCCAAAGATATATTAACCGACGCAATATTAACGCCTTGCCTTACAAGCGAGAAAATATCTTGTAAAGCGAGTATTATCGAAGCGTCAGAAAAGCCTTCTTCCTCTGTGTAGTGGAGCTTGAACATGATTATTTTGGTTTTCCAGTTCACGCCCGCAACGCCCGTGTCATTATCCGCGATCGCGCCAATTATGCCGGAGACGTGAGAGCCATGCCCCATTGAAGCTATGTCGGAATAATCGTTGATAACATTGCCGTTCGCGTCATAGCCCCTGCAATATTCCGTCGCGATGTTGCCGGCGAGATCTTCATGTGTAGCGTCAATGCCGCTATCAATAACAGCAACGTAAATGGAACTGCTGCCCGTCGTTTTGTCCCAAACTTCATCGGCTTTGATGGCTTTCATTCCCCATTGCAGGTTATAAAGCGTGTCGCTCGGAGTCTTTGAAGCGAGATGATTTATGTGATTTAGCGAAGCTCCCTTGACATCAGGACGCGCCAAAAGTTCTTGCAAGAGTTCCTGTTCGGTCTTCGTGTCCGAATGAACAAGCGCGAAAATCTCGTTGCTGTTCTCCGAGAGAGTGTCGTAGGTTATGGCAACTCTCGCGTCCATTGCCGAAGCCACGGAAGCAGCATAAGCCGAGTGTTCCCCGTCAGACGCAAGGGAAGCCGCTCCGACTTTGTTTTCCGAGGGATTTTTGAAAATCACAAGGACATCGCCCGGCACTGTTTTTGCAAATGCGGACGAAGAAAATAAAATGAGCAGGATAAACGCAAAAACAAATTTCTTCATATAGGTAACTCCTTAACGTGCTTTCTTTCTGAATGAGGGTCTGCGGATATGGTTCAGGGACGCGCCTTTGACATCTTTCCTCATGCGAAGCTCAAACCACAAATCCGTCTCGCTCTTCGAATCTGAATGAAGCAGAGCCGTGATGTTATTCCCGTCGATTGAGAGAGCGTCGTAAACAATTTTTATTTCAGCGTCTAGAGATTTCGCGGCAGAATTTACATACTCGTAATGAACGCCGGAGTCTTTGCTTAATGTTTCGGACGTTACAGGAACGTCGGGAAAGGGATTGTAAAAAATCACAAGGACATCGCCTCTCACGCTCTGAGCCGCAAACGATGCTCCGCAAAAAAATAACGCCGCAAGCAACGCTGACGAAAACAATTTCAACTTCATTAAAAACCTTTCTTAAAAAATCAGGAGTCAGGCTTTAACTCCCAACTCCTAAATTCCTAATTCCTGCCTGTGAGACTAGTCTGTCCAGCTGCGGGACTTCTCGATAGCTTTCTTCCAACCCGCGTAGGCTTTCTCACGCTCGTCAGCTGCAAGCTCCGGTGTGAACTTGTGATCCTGCGCCCAGTTCGCGCGAATGTCGCCCTCGTCCTTCCAGAAGCCTACGGCAAGTCCTGCGGCATACGAAGCTCCAAGAGCCGTCGTCTCGTTCACGACCGGGCGAACGACATCAGCTCCGAGAATGTCGGACTGGATCTGCATGAGGAGGTTATTCACAACCGCTCCGCCGTCGACTTTCAAAGCTGCGAGCTTCTTGCCGGAGTCTTTCTCCATGGCCTCGATAACGTCGCGAGTCTGATAGCACAGCGACTCGAGGGTTGCGCGAATGAAATGCTCCTTGCGAATGTAGCGCGTCATTCCGACGATTGCGCCGCGAGCTGTCATGTCCCAATACGGAGCGAACAGACCCGAGAACGCCGGAACGAAATACATGCCGCCAGAGTCCTTGACCTTGCCAGCATAATACTCGCTGACAGGAGCGTCATCAATCATCTTCAGGTTGTCGCGGAGCCACTGAATAGCTGCGCCGGCGATTGCGATTGAACCCTCGAGAGCATAGTAGCACTTGCCCGGCTCACGTGAGTAGAATGCCGTCGTCAACAGTCCGTTCTTTGAGGGGATCGGCTTGTCTCCGATGTTCATCAGCATGAAGCAGCCTGTTCCGTAAGTGTTCTTGGCCTCGCCCTCGCTGAGACACGCCTGACCGAACAAAGCCGCCTGCTGGTCTCCGAGGTCTCCCGCTACAGGGATCTCGCCGCCGAACGGGCCGTCCTTGACAGTCTTGCCGTAGACGTAGCTTGACGGCATGATCTTCGGGAGCATTGAAGCCGGGACTTTCAGCTCGTCGAGCATCTCTTTGTCCCATTCAAGCGTCTTGATGTTCATAAGGAGGGTTCTCGAAGCGTTGGATACGTCAGTTACGTGAACACCGCCATGAACTCCGCCGGTGAGGTTCCAAATAAGCCACGTGTCGGTGTTGCCGAACAGAAGCTCGCCTTTCTCAGCTTTCTCGCGTGCGCCCTCGACGTGGTCGAGTATCCATCGGATTTTCGTTCCTGAGAAATACGGGTTGATGAGAAGTCCGGTGATGTCCTTGACTTTGCCCTCGCCCTTTTCGTTCTGACCCCAGCCGGGTTTTTTGAGCCATTCCGCGCAGAAGTCCTGAGTTCTCGTGCACTGCCAGACGATCGCGTTATAGATCGGCTTGCCGGTGGCCTTCTCCCACACGACTGTAGTCTCGCGCTGGTTGGTGATTCCGACTGCGGCGATGTCGTCAGCGGTTGCCTTAGCCTGAGCCAAAGCTCCGCGGATAACGTCCTGAGTTCTGCTCCAGATCTCCATTGCGTTGTGCTCGACCCAGCCGGGGTGCGGGAAGATCTGCTCATGCTCCATCTGATACGACGCTGCGGGGCGGCCGTCTTTCGTGAACAACATGCAACGAGTGCTCGTGGTGCCCTGGTCAATAGCCGCTACGTATTTCTTGTCTGCCATTGAAAACTGCTCCTCCTTAGTTAATATTGTCTGTGTTGAGATTTCTGGTGATGGTGCTGATGTTGTGGTCGTTGAGGCTTTTGCTTCTTCGTCTTTAGCCGTGCCAAAAAATTTTCCGAAAAATGACATGCCTGAAACTCCTTTGCAAATTAGAGATTAGGAATTAGGGATTTTCACTCCTAACTCCTAACCCCTCACTGAATTACATAATTCCGAAAGCTCTGCAGAAGTAGAACGCTATGACTGCGCCGACTACGGGGCCGAGAGTTCCAACCCACGAATAGCCCCAATCCGATGAGCCTTTGCCGCCCGGGAACGGGAGAATGAAGTGAGCGATACGAGGGCCAAGGTCTCTTGCGGGGTTCATTGAGTAGCCGGTAGGCCCACCGAGAGCCGCGCCGCAGCCGTAGATAAGTCCGCCGACCATGTAAGCGCCGAGTCCGGCCGTCGTGATGCCTGCGCCCTTCGAGAAGATGCAGTTGATGACGGTTACAAGGAAGAATGTCGCGATGATCTCAGTTACGAAGTTGCAGCCGAGATTTCTGCGAGCCGGGCCTGTTGCGAACACTCCGAGCTTGGAAGCGTTGTCCGTGCCCTCCCAGTGGTTGTAGTACGCAAGCCACACAAGGACAGCTCCGAGGATCGCGCCGATGAACTGAGCGATGATGATCTGAATGGCAAGCCCAGTCTCGTAAACTCCCGCGAGGGTCTTCGCAACTGTTACGGCAGGGTTGATGTCAGCCTGAGCCGACCCCATAGCGTTGGCCGCGAAAATTCCAAGCACGACTGCCCAAGCCCAGCCCCAGCAGATATGAACCCAGCCGGCGCCGTTGCCTTTCGAGTCTTTCAGAGAAGCCGCAGCGACGTTGCCGTCTCCGAACACGACGAGAACAAGCGTACCGAACAACTCACCCCATACGGGGCCAGGTGTAAAGAATGATCCCATGATGAAAAAATCCTCCTTAAAAAATTTAATAACAAAAAAAATCTTGGAAAACGAATTGAGATATATTTTAGTTGATTATTTGTTTCTGTCATTAGGCATTTTCGGTATTCAAAATTTACATCGTCGCGCATTCCCCGCAATACGCTTTCATGTTCTCGAAGCCCATTTCCTTTATTGCCCACTCAGCCGCCGCTGTGAGCATTGGCAAAGCCCCCTCGCCTTTGACCGTCAACGAATATTCGACGTGGGGAGAAGCTTCATCGTATTGAACTCGCGAGACTAAGCCGTCGGCTTCGAGTTCTTTGAGGGACTGAGCCAGCATCATGTTGGTTATGTCGCCTAGCTTGCGCTTTATCGCGCTGTAGCGTTGAGGCTTTTTGCTCGCCAAGATACAGATTATAGGCATTTTCCATTTTCCGCCGAATGTGTTTGTCAAATATCTCAGCGGACACATTGATTTTTCGTCGGACATAAAATTTTCTCCCCTCTGTAGTTTTGTTCATGGTATGAAAAAACTGACTTCTTGTCAAAAATTTTTCTGTGAGATAAATTTAACTCAATTTCATTTTGAGGAGGAGCAACAATGAAGATCAAAGCAGTAAGACTTTATGACGATGGCATCTTCACGGGAGATTTTCTCTTCGGCGGAGAGAACAAGAGCGACGGCAGCAAGGACGATAAATATCCGGCAAGCCTTCAGAATTTCCTGATTGACATGGAGAACGGCGAAGTTATTCTCGTCGACACGGGGCTTTCACCCGAGACACCGTTCAAAGGCTACACGAAAGTCAATGACTACATGGACAGCTTCAAGGCACTCGGCTACAAGCCCGAACAGGTTACGACGATCCTTGTAACTCACAAGCACCCCGACCACACCGGCGAGCTGAAAGAATTTCCGAACGCGAAAGTTTATATTGGCCCGGAGGACGCTGACGCGCTGAAGCTCACCGGCGAGAACATCATTCGCTGCGAATACACCGACGGAGCTTACAAGAATTTTGAACATTCGCAGAAGATCGCCGACGGAATTTATTTCATCAAGGCTCGCGGACACACGAAAGGCAACAGCATCGTCATCGTTGAGGGCGACGGAGTGTATTACATGCTCCATGGCGACGTTACCTACAACGACACCGCGCTGAAGAAAAACAAGCTCTCGATCGTGTTCGAGGACTTGGCCGCCGCACGCGACACTCTCGACAGGGTTCGCGACTTCATCAAGAACAACCCGACGATCTACCTGTCGACGCACACTCCCGAAGGTTATAAGAACCTCGAAGAGAAAATCATTATGAAGCTGGATTAGCCATGGATTTCGAGCGGGTATTGACAAAGCGTGTATCAACGCGACGATATAACGATCAAGTGCCGTCTGATGAGATGATTCAGAAGGTGCTTGACGCGGCTTTGTTGGCTCCGATCGTTCGCTGGCACAAGCTTCATCTCTCTGTCGTAACGAGCAGGGACGCGATCAACCTCGCAGAAGACGCGGCGGAAAAAATTTTCGGTACTCCTGACGCTCCCGTAAAGATGCCGAAGCCGTATCTTTATAACGCGCCAGTGTGGATAATTCTCGCGGGCAAGATATACGACGAGGGCGAAAATCCTCAGGCCAAGCTGATGAATGATAATTTGTTCTGGAACGTCGGCTCAATCATTGAGAACATGGAACTTCAAGCGACGGCTCTCGGGCTTGCGAGCTGCGGCATCAATACGACCGTCGTAGCAATGAGAAATCGTCCCGACGTGAAGAAAGCTGTTGGCCTCCCGGAGGGTTATGACGCGCTAGCTTCCGTAGTGATCGGATACTCTGACGCGATGCAGCCTGACCGCAAGGTTAAGCCGGAATTAATTCCCGTATCGTACGTGAGATGAACAAAATCGAAAAGCTTCATCTCGCCTATTTCAGTCCCAGCGGCTCGACCGAGAAGATCGTGAAGACTGTCGCGTCTGCGATTGAGGGCTTGCCCGTCGAGACTCACGACCTGCTGACTTCAGCGAGCCGTAAGAAAGAATATAACTTCGGGCGCGATGAGCTTGTCATATTCGGCTGCATGACCGCCGGGAAGCTCTTCACGCTCTCCGATGAGATTTTCGCGTGTCTTCACGGAGACGGAACTCCCTTTATCGGGATCGCGACGTTCGGCAACACTTACTACGGGATCGCGCTGAAAGAGACTTTGGAGCGAGCCACAAACAGCGGCTTTAGCGTCGTGGCTCTCGGAGCTTTTGTCGCGCGTCATTCGATTGATCCGACATTCGGGGCTGACCGTCCTGACGCGAAAGACAACGAACTCATGAAAGATTTTGGGCGCAGAGCTTACGAGAAAGTTTTGGGCGGCGATCTGACTCTTCACACGCAGCCTAAAACAGGCTGGTCGGCTCTCGAAATGGGCAACAAGGTCGTAGCTTACCGTGAAGAGCACCCGGACGAACCCTACGCGCTGCCGCCGTCGTACAAGTCGAAAGAAATTTCCAACGCTTGCATCAAGTGCGGGAGGTGTGTGAGAAGCTGTCCCGTCGACGCGATCGACATCAATAACAAGACTTTCGACCTCGACAGGTGCATTGGCTGTTGGGGTTGTATTAATCGCTGTCCTATGCACGCCATCAAGTCAACTAGCAAGGAAATGGCCGACATAATGAAGATGATTTCGGACATGCCGGAGACTCGTTTGGAACCGGAAATATTTTTCTAAATCTTTTAAGGAGGAATTTTTATGTCAGACAAAGCAAAACTCATCGAGGGGCTTCAGTTCATCGTTACGAACCTCTCGCAGCAGGCCGACGGCCACGCCATTCAGTCAAGAATTTTCGCGTCTCAGGGCTTCAGCAAGCTCGCTGACAAATATGCCGAGCACGCTGATGAGGAACGCGGCTACGTGAAGCAGTGCATCGACAGGATCATCGACCTTGGCGGCGAAGTGAAGATCGAGGCCAAGAAGGAAGCTCCGGTTTGCAAAGACGCGCTCGAGTTCGTGAAGTACGACCTTCAGGTCTCAAAGGACGGTCTTGCGTGGCTCGCTGGTCTAGTCGAGGCTGCGCGAGATGACTACAAAACCTTTGAAATTCTCAAAGAATATTACAAGGACGAAGAAGAGGACATGTATTGGGGCGAGGGACAGCTCGAACTTGTGAAGGTTATCGGCAAGGAGAACTGGTACGCCGCTCAGATGTAAGCTAGAAAGGCCACGGTACGGAGAACAGGCCAGGAGCCAAGTACAGAAATTTTGCTTCGAGCCACGCGAAGATTTCAACTCCGTACAGCATCATAATCAGGCAGCCAGCCGATAAGAACGGCACCAATGGGATCGAGTCATGTCGACCCCATTTTACTTTCCCGATTATCAACAGGACGACGACGAACGCGCCGCCGATCATCACGCCGAGATACAGAGCCGCGAGAATGAATTTCAGCCCCAACACCGCGCCCATGCCTCCCATGAATGACGCATCGCCCCAGCCCATTCCGCCGCGAGTTAGTACGATGATTGCCGCGAAGACTCCCCAGCCTGCCGCAGCACCTTCGAGACCGTCGAGCAACGCGCCCGTACCTCCGGCAAGTCGGATCAGGAGGCCAAGAACTCCCGGAGCGATCGCGAACACGTCAAAGACATCGCCGGACTCGATATCAGTGAGCGAGTTCAGGACAAGGCCGCAAGCTCCGACCCCGGCGAGCAGACACGCCCACGAGATTTTCCAGCGCGAGAAGATCGCCACAGCTATCGCCGCGCAGATTATTTCAACTAATATATATCGAACGGAGATTTTTGCGCCGCAGCTCTTGCAACGTCCCCGAAGCATCAGCCACGACACGATCGGAATAAGCTCGAAAGTTCCGAGGACATGTCCGCAGCTCTCGCAAGCCGAACGCTCATTGCCCCACCACGAACGCCCTTGAATGCTTCGGTGAGCCGCGACATTCAGAAACGACCCCATGCACGCGCCGAGTATTCCCGCCATTATCAGGTTATAGTAGAACACCGCTTATCTTCCTCGCAAAGTTTTCTGGCTGTCGTAGACGTATTGCCTGGCCTCGCTCTTTTTTTCTTTGTCCCGCGCGTAGACGACTCCGCCGTAAGTTGTGAGGGTGCGTTTCATCTTTTCGAGTTCGTTGTTGAGCTTGGCGGCCAGAGCTTCACGCGAGCCCCTCTTGTTCTTGCTGTAGGTCTGCAAGTCTCTTTCAATGTATCCTAAATCCACAAGTGCTTGAACGTCCGCCGTGCTGATGTCCATAGCGTCCGCGAGGTTGTAAATGTCGAAGTCCTCGTCTTCGTTGTCTCTCATGTATTCATGAACGCGCCCGTAAAGTTCATCAAGCCTGCTGATACATCGCCGGCATATTCTCTGTGTCTGCTGTCCTGATTCGTATAACATTCCGCACAGCCGACATTTCACAAGTCCCATAAAACTCCCTCCTTAACTTCTAACTAAAGAAATATTATCACGTAATGAAAATCGGCGCGTCGATTTTTGGAATCAAGTGTTACGACCGGCACGGCATGATATAGAATGTAGCGAAATAATTTTTCGGGGAGCTTTTAACATGGAAGACAAGCAATTTCTTGACATCGCGAAAGAAGCTTCGGAGGCGGAAATCATCGAAGCCATTCACGGGGGAGCAAATGTCAACGCACGAGATAGCTGCGGCTCTACGGCTCTGATATGTGCCGCCAAGAAAGGATATCTGGAAGCCGTTAAGGCTCTTATCGAAGCCGGCGCTCACCTAAGCTGGGAAGCTCTGATGTTAGCCGCAAAGAATGGCCATGTAGACATCATTAACTACCTTATAAAGGCCGGGGACGACTTGCAAGCTGAACGAAAAGGCTGGGCCTTGATGTTAGCCGCAAAGAATGGCCATGTAGAAGCTGTCAACGCCCTCATAAGAGCCGGCGCCAGCTTGAAAAATCCTGACGGCTGGACAGCCTTAATGTATGCCGAAGAGAAAGGTCATGCGGAAGTTATCAACGCTCTCATCGAGGCAGGAGCAACGCCCTCACGGGACTATGATAGAATATTTTCAAAAGATTTCAGGAGGTAATGAACGATGAAAAAAATTATTTCTCTCGCTTTGATTCTCGTGATGGTCATGGCGGTCGCGGCTGTTGCTGACGAGAAAGGCGGACTTCCCGGCGGAACAAAACTGGTCTTCACGACCGGCGGAGCTCAGGGAACATACTACGGGTTCGGCGGAGTACTCGCGGGCAAGGTCGGCGAGAAGACAAGCACAACAGTTACAGCTATCACCTCAGGCGGCTCGAAAGCCAACATCGAAGCTATGGAAGACGGCGACGCACAGCTCGGTTTCACTCAGTCGGACGTGGGCGCGTACGCTTTCAGAGGAATGAGGCTCTTCGACGAGAAAGTAACGAGCTTCTCGACAGTCGCTAACCTCTACATGGAGCAGGTTCAGATCGTTACGCTTGACCCGGCTATCAAGACGGTTGCGGATCTCAAGGGCAAAAATGTTTCGGTTGGCGCAGCTGGCTCGGGCGTGTACTTCAACGCGGTTGACGTGCTGAAAGCTTACGGGCTTGACGTTGACAAGGACATCAAACCGACATATCAGTCATTCGGCGACAGCGTCGAGGCTCTGCAGGACGGTAAGATCGACGCGGCTTTCATCGTTGCAGGCGCACCCACCACGGCAGTAACTTCACTCGCGGCCACGAAGAAAGTTTATCTCGTCGGCTTTGACGATGAACACATTCTCACGCTCATCACCGAGTCCCCCTACTACAGCAAGAACGTAATCGAAAAGAGCGTCTACGGAACTGACGACGATGTTACGACTGTCGCGGTCGGCGCGGTCATTATTGCCAACGACGATGTCGCGGCGGCTGACGTTTATAACTTCCTCTATGGCATCTTCGAGAACGTCGACGAGATCACGGCGGCTCACGCGAAAGGCGCGGAGTTGAACCTCGGCTTTGCAGCTTCATACACGGCCGTTCCTTACCACCCCGGCGCAGTGAAATATTTCGGCGAGAAGGGCATCAAAGT
>JAFSJO010000093.1 GCA_017449415.1 Synergistaceae bacterium | reverse complement strand
TACTCGCTGAACATTCTGCGGCGTGCCGGGGTTGACCTGACAGGCCCGGAGCCATTCGAGCGCACGATGAAATTTTTTGACGAAAGACTTAGCGAGGGTTTCAGATCATGGGGAATATAAGAATAATAGCTTTCGACCTCGACGGGACATTGCTGACCTCGAAGCAGGAGATCTCACCCGCAACAAAGGAGGCTTTATCACGAGCTGCTGCTGACGGTGTCGAGATCGTGCCGTCGACCGGAAGATTTTGGAGCGTCATTCCGGACTGCGTTAGGGATTTGGATTTCATCAACTACGCTCTGACGCTCAACGGCGCGGAGATCTACGACGTGAAGAACTCGAAATCTTTGGCGAAGTTCGACATGCCACCCGCGACTGCGTTGAAGATGGCGGGCGTGTTCGATGACATTGAGGGAATAATCTACGACTGTATCATCGACGGACAAGGCTACATGAAGCGCGAGCTTTACGAACGTGTCCCGGATTTCATGGTCGGCCCGTGGCAGGCTCGGCTGGTGCAGGGATTTCGGAAGCCCGTCGACGATTTCTATGACAGGGTCAGGAACTCCGGCGGCGTTCAGAAAATTCAGGTCTACACGCTCGACAAGGAGCTGAGGCTTGCGCTGTTGAAGGCTCTGCCGGTCGTGTTCAGAAAAAATCTTTTCACCTCGTCGATCCCGAACAACATCGAGATCAATGACATTCGAGCGAACAAAGGCGCGGCGTTGAAGTTTCTCGCTGACCACCTCAACATTCCAATCGAGCAGACGATAGCATTCGGGGACGGCTTGAACGACATGAGCATGATCGAGGCGGCGGGTGTTGGCGTGGCCATGGGGAACTCTTGCAAAGAGATTTTAGAGATCGCGGACTTCGTTACGACTGACTGCGACCACGACGGAGTGGCGGAGGGCATCAAGAAATTTTGCTTCTGAGCCTAGCTGTGATAGCTTCCTGTCCACTCATCGAACACGCGGCGCGATATCTCTTCGCTGACGTTGAAGCTTTGACTTACAATCCCGGCCTAGCTTTAGGTCTTTTCTCGAAATCGCCGGAGCTTATTGTTGTCTCGTCAATCGGAGTGTGCGTGGGTCTGATCTTGTTCACGATGTTCGCCGACATGAATAGACTGACGCGCCTCGGTTTTGCGGTGCTGTCGGGTGGTGCGCTGTCGAACACGCTCGAAAGATTTTTCTTGGGTCATGTCATTGATTGGATACCGTCGCCGCTGTCGTTCATTGAGGTTAATTTCAATCTTGCGGACGTTGAAATCTCAATAGGCGCGATTGTCGTGTTGCTGTCGCTCGCGAGGAGGTCGGCACTACGCTAACGGGGGACGCTCCCCCAAATTTTTTTGCCTTTTATTCGAGTTAAGGTTAAAATTAGTCAGAAAAAAATTTGACTTGAAAGAAGAGATAATGTCATGGGCATTCAATATAAAGATTATTACGAAATTCTCGGAGTATCGCGCGACGCAAAGCCCGACGAGATCCGCAAGGCTTATCGAAAACTCGCGAAGCAATATCACCCCGATGTCTCGAAAGAAAAGGACGCGGAAGAGAAGTATAAAGAGATCAACGAAGCTTACGAGGTTCTGAAAGACCCTGAGAAGCGTCAGAAATATGACACGCTCGGAATGAACTGGCAGAACGGTCAGGACTTCACACCGCCCCCGGGCTGGCAGCACGTTGAGTTCAACGGCGACATGGGAGGCTTCAGCGACTTCTTCCAGACGATATTCGGCGGCGGCTCTCGCGGAGGCTTCGGCGGCTTTCAAGACATCTTCGGCGGCAACGGCTACCGTCAGCCCGTCCGCAAGGACACCGAGGTCAGCGTAACGCTATCGCTGGAGGACGCTATCCGCGGCGGAGTTCATAACTTCGTAATCAATGGCGCAAGCGGCAAGCGAACTCTGAAGGTCAACCTCCCCAAGGGCATCACTGAAGGCTCGCGCATAAGGTTGCCGGGCAAGTCCGACAGCGGCGGCGATATCTACATGGAAATTCACATAGCTCCGCATAAAGTTTTCGAGGTCAACGAGAGCGATTTGACCCGCGAGATCAAAGTCCCGGTCTATGACGCTGTGCTCGGCAAGGATATCGCTGTTGGAACTCTCGACGGCGAGGTCATGATCAAGATGCCTCCGGGAATACAGGACGGCCAGAAGCTGAGGATCCGAGGCAAGGGGATACCCAAGCGCGACGGCTCGAACGGAGATCTGTATGTGCGCGTGAAAGTCGAAATTCCCAAACACTTGACCTCGAAGCAAAAAACTCTGTGGGAGGAGCTTGCGAAACTCGGTTAAAAATTTTGGCGCGAAAGTATTATAATTTTTTTATCCAACTTCGGAGGTGAAAATTTTGCGCTCTAATATTTTTAACGTTCCTAACACGCTGAGCCTCGTTCGTGTGTTTCTTGCGCCGCTTGTTCTTTTGTTTCTGTCGCTGAGGATCGAGGATAAACTGATCCCGGCTCTTCCTGACGTAAGCTGGGGGGACGCTTTGGCCGCTTTCGTTTTCATAATTGCCGCGTTGACGGACATGTTCGACGGCCTCATAGCGCGAAAGTATAAATTAGTAACAAACCTGGGAAAGTTCATTGACCCCTTGGCCGATAAAGTCCTCGTGATTGCGGCTATGTTGGCTCTGATTGAGTTTCAGCGGCTGCCGGCGTGGATCGTAATGGTGATCATAACGCGCGAGTTCATTGTAACGGGCTTGAGGCTCGTAGCTGCGGCTGAAGGTGTCGTGATAGCGGCCTCGAAGGGCGGGAAGCTGAAGACCGTGAGTCAGATCATCGCGCTCACGATGCTGATATTGAATATTCCCGGCGGCATGGCCGTCATGTGGGTGGCAATGATCCTGACGGTGTGGTCGGGCATGGATTATCTGATCAAGGGGAGCAAGCTCATAACAGGCTAGCTTAATCCTTTCGGTGAGGAGTTAGGAGTGAGGAGTGAGGAGTTGAAGTTCCAAGCCCTCGCTCTTTTTATTTGGGAACGGAGGCGAAGAGTTTCATTTTTTTCTGCACGATGTTATAAGCCGGGTTAGCTTGCTTGATCAGCCTCGCCATCACTTCGGGATCGTCCGGCAGGTGATACGTACACAGCGCCAGCTTGGGAGCAAATTTTTTCAGTGTCTCCTGCGCCCCCGCGAGCATGTTGCGTTCAAAGCCCTCAATGTCGGACTTGATGAAGTCGACCCGCGAAAGTTTATTCTCCCTCACGAAGTCATCTACGGTCGTGATCTCTACGGAAGTCGAAGCCTCTTGATAGTCCGTGTCCTCGCTCTTGTTCATGAAGGAGTCTCCGCCCGAGTTGCCCGCGATGTTTACGAACATGTTCTGAGTTACGGCCTTGTCCGAGAGACCTTTCTTGACGGGGATAATGTTCTTGTTCAGCTCGGCGGTCTTGAGGAGGTAAGCGAAATTTTCGTCCGACGGCTCGAATGCGTACGTGGTCGCGCCTTTCACCGAGGCATACGCCGCGAAGTCCCCGATCCAGCTCCCCGCATCTATCACGATGTCGCCCGGCTCTACGGTTACGCTGACTTTATCGTTCACGAGGCCGTAAAGTCCCTCGTTGATCAGCGCGCCGCAAGTGTCAAAAGTCTTTTCGTCGTAGCGATCCCCAAAACACACATACGATCCCAGCGTGTCTTCCAAGATGCTGAACATGAACGAGTATAACCTGTCCGGGTCGTTGAGTAACGGATATCTGATATCCTTAACCTGTATGAAGTCCTTGCCGATGTATTTTTCCGAAAGGCTCCGCATATGTTCGTTGCGATAAAACTCCGTGCGGTTGCCGAACAGCCTCGCGATCCTCTCGAACCTCAACACCCAAAACTCCCGCCACGTATCCAGCCCGTAATATGCGCGCATAAATTTTTTCTTTAATCCCACGCGGACTCCTCCTTTATGTTTTCGTGAATTATATGTAAAATAATTTTCCATGGCAAACACGAAACCAATCACAAAATATATCTGCTCCGAGTGCGGACACATCACGACGACCAAGACAGGCAAGTGCCCATCATGTAACTCGTGGGGGACGCTCGAAATGTTGGAGGAAGCTCCTCCCGCGACAGCGTCATCGAAAAAAAATTTTTCCCACGTGAAGATCATGAGCGCGCTCGACGTTAAGCCCCCCGAAAGAATTTCAACCGGCATTGAAGAGCTGGATCGCGTTTTGGGAGGCGGGCTTGTGCCCGGGGGAGTCGTCTTGATCGGCGGCCAGCCGGGCATCGGTAAATCGACGTTGCTGTTGCAGGCGGCTGGGAGTGTCGC
>JAFSJO010000012.1 GCA_017449415.1 Synergistaceae bacterium | reverse complement strand
GCAACTAAGCCAATTAGGAATTAGGAATGAGGAATTAGGAATGAAAAATCCCTAATCCCTAATCCCTCATTAAAAAAGAAAGGAAGTAGTTTTAATTATGATCAAGATGGATCGTATCGCTGTACTTACGAGCGGAGGAGACTCCCCCGGCATGAATGCCGCAGTACGAGCTGTGGCGCGAACCTGCATGTTCAACGATAAGGAGTGCCTCGGAGTCAGACGCGGTTACGAGGGTCTCATTGAGGGCGACTTTATCCCCCTTGACCGTGCGGCAGTCGGCGGCATAATTCATCACGGCGGAACCATTCTCAAAACGGCGCGTTCGGAACGCTTCAAAACTCCCGAGGGACGCGAAGAAGCTCTGGAGAGCATGAAAAAGGCCGGGATCGACGGGCTTGTCGTCATTGGCGGCGACGGATCGTTCCACGGTGCGAAAGCTCTTCACGACCTCGGATTTCCGACGATCGGGATCCCCGGCACGATTGACAACGACATCACCGGCACGGACGAAACTATCGGCTTTGATACGGCAGTCAACACAGCTCTCGAAGCGATCATGAAGCTTCGCGACACTGCTTCGAGCCACGAAAGGCTCTTCGTTGTCGAGGTTATGGGACGCAACGCGGGATTTCTTGCCCTCGAAGTCGCTGTAGCCACCGGCGCGGAATATGTCGTTGTGCCCGAGCTGCCTTTGAGCATCGGCGAGCTTACGAAGAGGCTCAAAAGTTCGTACGCCGAACACAGAAGCCACACGCTGATAATCTTGGCCGAGGGTGTCATGACGGCTGCGGAGATGCGCGAACAGCTTGCGGACGCGGGAGGCTATGACGCGAGAGTTACGGTGCTGGGATACATTCAGCGCGGCGGACACCCGACCTCGTTCGACGTTGTGCTCGCTACGAGAATGGGCGCATTCGCGACGGAGAGCCTCATGATCGGCAAGTCCGGCATGATGGTTGGAAACATCAATCACAAGCTCGTGCTTAGTCCGCTCGAAAGAGCGTGGAGCGAGCATAAATCTTTAAGCCCGGAGATGTTGAGCCTGATCAACAAAATGAACTGACAAAACAGTGAGAAGTTAGGGGTTAGGAGTGAGGAGTTAAAAGCTCCAATCCCGAGCTTCTTTTTCAAATTTTTAAGTTAAGGAATTTTTTTTGATGCCAAGAAGAACAAAATCAGAAGACTTAGACCAGCAGAACGATTTTTCACAAGACGCAGACGATCAGGAGCTTCAGCCCGGCTCGGCTCTTTCAGACGATGAACTCAAAGAAGAAATTGAGCGTATCCAGGGAGGCGGCTACGATGACGGCGTGAACGAATACGGCGATATCGACGACGAGCCTGAAGGTGATGACGATGACGGCGAAGCGGAGATTGACGGCGGCGACAGACCTCAAAACTCTTTCAAAGGCAAGCACCACGATGCCACCGTACAGCACCCGAAGCCGAAATATACTTATGCCATGCTCTCGATGAGGAGCGTCGCGGAACTTCGGAGGCTCGCAAAGGATTTCGACATCAGCACCACGTCGACCATACGCAAGGACGACTTGATAATCGCGATCCTAAAGGCTCAGGCCGAGAAAATGAACTATCGCTTCGGCGGCGGGACTTTGGAAATTTTGCCGGAGAATTTCGGATTTTTGCGTCCGAAAGGAATGTTGCCGACCGACAACGATGTCTATCTATCGTCATCACAGATCAGACGCTTCGGACTTCGTAACGGCGACGTGATTTGGGGACTAATCAGACCTCCTCGCGATCAGGAGCATTACGAGGCGTTGTTGAGGGTTGAGACGGTCAACTTCTCCGATCCCGAACATTCGCGCAAGCGGGCAGTGTTCTCACAGCTGACTCCGATATTCCCGAACAACAGAATAAGCCTCGAATATGACCCCAAGGATCTCGCAACGCGGCTCGTCGACATGTTCGCGCCGATCGGACTCGGCCAGAGGGCTTTGCTGGTCTCGCCACCGAAAGCCGGAAAGACGACGCTCCTAAAGCGCATAGCGAAGGCCATTGCGGCAAACTCACCCGACATTATCATCATGGCGTTGCTGATCGACGAGCGACCCGAAGAGGTTACGGACATATCGCGCTCAATCGACGGCGAAGTCATAGCTTCGACCTTCGACAGACCCGCGGACGAGCATATAAGGGTAGCTAACCTTGCACTCGAAAAGGCCAAGCGACTTGTCGAGGCCAAGAGGGACGTTGTGATCCTGCTCGACTCTATCACGCGACTTGCGAGAGCCTCAAACCTCACCGTTCCACCGTCAGGCCGAACGTTGTCAGGCGGTCTTGACCCGTCGGGGCTTTATTTCCCAAAGAGATTTTTCGGCGCGGCTCGAAACTTTGAAGAGGGCGGCAGCCTTACGATAGTCGGAACTGCGCTCACGGACACGGGCAGCCGAATGGACGATGTGATCTACGAAGAGTTCAAAGGCACGGGCAACATGGAGCTTCATCTGTCGCGGAAGCTGGCGGATCAGAGAATTTTCCCGGCGATCGACATAACCAAATCCGGCACACGACGCGAGGAATTACTAATCCCGGAGGAAGAGTTGAAGCGGCTTTGGATTTTAAGGAAACGTATTGCCGGAGTCGATGAGGCTGGTGCGCTCAATCTGATTCTGGACAAGTTAAAGCAGACCGAACGGAACGAGGAGTTCCTCAACGCCATCAAATTGGCGTAACATTCAACAAAATTTCAGAAAGGCAGTGAACCCACTTGCACGAGAAAATATTGTCCGAAGCTGAAAAGCTGGAGGGCTTGATGGTTGACACTCTCACGAGACTTTGCAGGATCCCGGCGATCTCTCCTCACAACGGAGGCACGGGCGAGGACGCGAAGATCAAGGAGCTTGAAAAGATTATCCACGAGCTTGGACTCGATGACAAAGCCAAAATCAAAGTCGAATACGTCGACGATGACAAAGCCCCGAATAAGAGACGGCCATCGCTGTTCGTTGAGTATCCCGGAAAATCTTCGCGGCGGCTCTGTGTGCTGACGCATGTCGACATAGTCCCGGAGGGTGATAGAAATTCGTGGACGCTCGATCCGTTCCAATCCGAGGTGAGAGGCTCGAGGCTCTACGGGCGCGGCGTGAGTGATAACGGAATGTGTCTGGTCGCGTCGCTGTTCGCGCTCAAAGCGTTGATTAACGCAGGTGTCGAACCCGGCTACACGGTCAGCCTCGCATTC
>JAFSJO010000092.1 GCA_017449415.1 Synergistaceae bacterium | reverse complement strand
CCCGCCCACCCGGACGCGGCTGGTTAGAACTCCCATTCAAGATAACGCGCCTTCTTGGCCTCCTCGCCGGTGCCCTCACTGAAGAAAGCTCGGTATTTTCGCGACGAATGTCTCTTGATCTTCGCGGACAGCAACTCCGCGCGGGCAATGACCCTGTAATTCTTATCTAGGAACAGCATCGAGCCGCCGAAGTTCACGTTATACTTTGTGCTGTTGCGAATGGTTACGTTGAGACTGTCAAAAGCGTAGCTGATGCTCCCGTACGAGAGTCCGCTCTTGCCCCTGACAGCTCCGTCGACGATCACGGCCTCGCAGACCCCCGCAAGCGCAAGCGACAACAAGACCACAAAAATAATTTTCTTCAAAGCTCTCACCTCAAAGCCGACACGAGCAAGCCGACTATGAACGTGCTTGGCCCCATCGTCAGGAAGATTTGCGGAATGCTCACGCCCCACGAGATCAAAACGCCCGCGCCCAACGCCGCCACAGCCATAAAGATCGAGTCTGTGATGTTGGAGCAAGCTATGACACCGGAGACTTTCGACTCGGGAGCTTTGCTCTGCATGACAGCGTAAAGAGGCACAATGTACAGCCCGCCACAGAAAGCTATCATGAACAGACAGAAAGTTATCATGAAGTTCTCAGGCCGCGAGAAAAATTCAAACGCTCCAATCTCGGCAGTACCCGGAGCAACGGGCGGACGATCGCTGACATACCACAACAGGACGCTCGCCACAGCTATGCCGTAAGCAGAAGCCGGGACGTACTTTGTCGTAACCTCACTCTTTAATATCGCGTTGCAGGCCATTGAGCCGAGGCCGATCCCGCAGGAGAATATCGCAAGGAAGCTCGTAGCTACGCTCTCGTCAGTCCCGAGGATTAATCTCGAATATGTCGGGAACTGCGCGAGGAACGTCGCTCCCACAAGCCAGAACCACGATATCGCGAGCATCGAGCCGAAGACTTGCTTCATCGGCACAACGTCGCGGAACATTTCGAGAGTTCGCTGAACGAGGCTGAAAGAAATCTTTCGAGTCGGATCTATCGGCTTCGTCGGAGGAATGAACATACTGCTGAGCCAACCCGCCGCCGCTATGCTCACAGCCAAGCCGCCGACCCAGAATATTCCGTTGTCCCTCAATATCATGAGGCCGCCGGCGATCGTCCCGGTCAGAATTGCGAGGTACGTCCCCATCTGAATGAGACCGTTGCCCGCGATAAGCTCGTCTTCGTTCAGGTGCTGTGGCAAGATGCTGTACTTGGCCGGGCTGAAGAAGGTCGACTGTGCTCCCATGAGGAACAAGACGATCATCAGGAACCAGATGTTATGAAGCCAGAAGCCCAACGCCGCGCCACCCATCACGACGATCTCGGCGAACTTCACCCACCTCATTAAGTCCGAGCGGTCGTATCGGTCGGCCAAGTCGCTCGCCGGAGCCGCGAAGATGAAGAACGGAGCTATAAAGACTCCCGCCGCCGCGTTGACGAGGATACGAGAGTCAACTCCCGCCGCATCTCCGAGCCTGTAGGTGATCAACATCATTAGCGAACTCTTGAAAAAATTGTCATTGAACGCGCCGAGGAACTGCGTCAGGAATAACGGCATGAAACGACGCGTCAGCAACAACGAAAACTGATTCTTACTCTTCATTAGGCTAACTCCCTCTTCCATTTTGTGCCCTGCGGAGTGTCTTCCAACACGATCCCACGAGCTTTGAGCATGTCGCGGATCTCGTCGGAGCGTGCGAAGTTCTTAGCCTTTCGAGCGGCTGCGCGTTCCGCGATTAATTTCTCGATCTCTGCGCTCTCTTCGTCGTGTTCGGTCTCGGCATCGTCGGAGCCAATCACGCCCAACACGTCATCGTAATCATCGAGAGCTTTCTTTGAGGCCGCGAAAAATTCTTCGGGGAGCTTCTCGTTGTCTTTCAGCGTCGTGTTGATTAGGTGAACGACATCGAACAATATTCCGATCGCGGCGGCTGTGTTGAAGTCGTCGTTCATAGCGTCGGAGAATTTTTTGTCAAGCTCCTTTAGATCGTCGAGATATGTATTGATGTCGAAGTCGGCGTTGTTGTCCTTGCGTGTCTTGGCGGCGAAGTCGAGATCGCTCTTGCAGTTTCGTAATCGCGACACGCCAGCGGCGGCTTGCTCGAGACCGTCGGGCGCGAAGTTGATCGGGCTTCGATAGTGCGCGCTCAACATGAAGAACCTCAACGCGATAGGCGGATATTTCTCGATGGCGGCTCTGGCGGTCATGAAGTTCCCGAGGGACTTTGACATCTTCTCGCTGTCGATGAGGAGGAAGCCGTTATGAAGCCAATAGTTCACGAAAGGCTTTCCGTTGCCCGAAGCTGCTTCGCTCTGAGCGGCCTCGTTCTCGTGGTGCGGGAACATCAGATCGATCCCGCCGGAGTGAATGTCAATGTTCTCGCCAAGATACTTCGATGACATGGCAGAGCATTCGATGTGCCAACCCGGCCGACCTTTGCCCCACGGACTGTCCCACGAGGGTTCGCCGGGCTTCTCAGCTTTCCACAGAGCGAAGTCGAGCGGGTCTTTCTTCTTTTCGCCTGGCTCAATGCGTGCGCCAGCTTCGAGGTCTTCGAGGTTCTGTTTGCAAAGCGAGCCGTATTTCGGCCAGCTCTTGATATCGAAGTAGACATCTCCATCAGAGACGTAAGCGTGTCCATTGGCGATGATCTTCTCGATCGTGTTGATGATCTCGTTGATGTGTTCGGTTGCTCGCGGCGCGACATCGGGTCGGCGTATTCCTAGCGCGTCAGCGTCCTTGTGATACTCGGCTATAAATCTCTCGGCGAGTTCGGCGACGGTGATATTCTCGCGGTTGGCTCTCTTTATCATCTTGTCGTCGATGTCCGTGAAATTCTGCACGAACGTAACCTTGTAGCCCTCGTGCTGAAGCCACCGCCTCAGGACATCGAAGACTATGAATGGCCTCGCGTTGCCGACATGGAAGTAATCGTAGACCGTCGGGCCGCATGAATAGAAACTCACCTGACCTTTCTTAATCGGGACGAACTTCTCTTTCTTCCGCGTCAGGTCGTTGAACAATTCAAGACTCAAAACTTTCAAATCCTTTCTGAAATTTTGCGAGTATTTTATCAAAGTCGCGGGGGCGTATAATTTGCGCGGAAAAATTTTTCTGAAAGGAGACTGTCAACAATGACACTCAAAAAAATTCTTATTGCTCTGACCTTGCTTGTTGCGTTGGTCGTGTGCCCTGCGTGGGCTGAGGTTGACCCGATGGACTCGTCGGGCTTTGTGAAACTCGCGGAGGCTGTTCCCGATGTGATCCTCGAGATCCGTTACTACTCCACCTACAACTTCGTCGGCGCACGCATTGACGGCTACGAAGCTCCGGTAGCAATGTTGACGAAAGAGGCTGCGGCGGCCTTGAAAGAGGTCAGCGACGAGCTGATCACGAAAGGCTACAGGCTGAAGATCTACGACGCTTACAGACCTCAACGCGCTGTCGATCACTTTGCACGCTGGGCCGAGGACTTGAAAGACACGAAGATGAAGAGATACTTCTATCCCGACCTCGACAAGTCCGTGCTGTTCGATCAGGGTTACATCGACTACAAGTCGGGACACAGCCGCGGCAGTACGCTTGACTTGACGCTGTTCAACATGAAGACCGAGAAAGAAGTTGACATGGGCGGGACGTTCGACTTCTTTGGAGTTCAGTCCCACCCGGACTACAAAGAAATTACGAAGCGGCAGTATAAAAACCGCATGATCCTCCGCAAGGCAATGACCTCGCACGGGTTCAGGCCGCTATCGACGGAGTGGTGGCACTTCACGCTCAACGATGAGCCTTATCCGGATACGTACTTCAATTTCCCTGTAGAGTAGGAGGCTTTACTTCGCCTTCTTCATGAGTTCGTCAAGAGCCTTAATGAGCGGCTGGACTCTTTCATCGTTGGCTGGTTTGGTGAGAGCTTCGGCCGCTGTAACATTCTCGCCCCAGTACTCTTTGTTGCGCTTGACGCTGCGGCTTATGACCGAGCCTTCGAGCGACACACCCGCGAACAATCCCTTTGACATTGAGTAGCTGTAGATCGAGGCTTTCGCCTGAGCGTCCGTTGCAGCTTCGGCGCGTCTACCCGTTGGCCCTGCAGCTATCCCGATGTCCCCGCCGAGTTTCGTCTTGCTGCTGAGGAACGCATTCACGCCTTTCTCATTGATGACCGCGAGTAAGAGTGAGACTTGCTCTGCCCCGGCTTGAAACCCGAACGAGCCGCCGCCGATGTTATAGAAGCTTGGCCCGTACCACTTGCCGTCCTCGTGCTTCAGGATCAGACCCTCGCCATACTCGCCACCAATGAGGAACCCGGCTTTCAACATCGAGGGCACAAGCGCGACCGCGTGAGAAGTCTTGAGGGTCTTGGCCATGTCAGCCGCGTCTCCCTGCCCTGAGATCTCATTGATCATTGAGACCGAGTCGCTGATGATGCTCTGAGCTGTCTGTTCGGCCGACGAAGCTCCGCAAAGCGCGAGAGCCAATACTAACGATAATGCAAAAAACTTTTTCATAAAAATCATTCGCCCCTTAAAAAATTTTTCCGAAAGATTATACCAACGTTTGACGCGGATTAATCCCCGTGATAAAATTCTCGGCGTTGTTTCACAACGGGGCGTAGCGCAGTCTGGCTTAGCGCGCATGGTTCGGGTCCATGAGGTCGGAGGTTCGAATCCTCTCGCCCCGACCAGAATATGAAATATGAAGTAGAAGCCAACGAGTCAGGGAATTTCTTCTCTGACTCTTTTGTTGCGCTATAATTATCCAAAATTTCAGGAGGAGTTTTGATTTTGTTTTCAATCAACTTTGGAAAGATACGCGACTACGTGATGAAGTTCATAAAGCCTTCGCTCTACCTTGGGGGCTTTGATTATTTTCTGAGACTTTGGAAGGAGGCCGACGCTAAGGATCGCGGGATTTTGATCCTGATGTTCACGCCGATGTTCTTCTGTTTCGCGGGATTTTTGTTCAGCATAATGTATTTCGTTCTGTTCGTCCTGCCGTCGTACCTGTTCACGTTCATAGGCTGGGCGTTGCTTACGGCATTGTTCGGAGCTGGTGGGAAATATTTTTACGCTCACCTGACCCACCGCGAGATGCCTGAGCGAGCTATGCCGGACTTCATTGACGTTGAAGTTGTCGTTGGTGAGACCGCGAAGACTGAGAAGAAGTCGCGCAGGAAAGCCGCCACAGAGACAGATGCCGAGTGAGTCAAGCAAGCTCGTGAGGTTCAGCGTAACTGTCCCGGAGAACTTGCTCGCCGAGTTCGAGAGCAGCTACTACGCTGAGAGCCGGGACAACCGCTCCGAGGCTGTAAGAAATCTAATGCGTGAATACATTTCCCGGGAACGCTGGAAGCTCGGCAACCGGGAAATTTTTGCAACGATCACCATCACGTACGATCATCATATGCCGGAGCTTACGGGCAAGCTGACGGCGGCTCAACACGACTGCGGGGACGTGATAATCTGCTCCACGCATGTGCATATCAATCATGAAACTTGTCTTGAATGTGTGATAACGAAAGGTTTGTCCGACGATATTCAAAAATTTATTGAGGCTCTGAAGAATATTCGCGGGGTCAAGAGCCTCAACGTGAACGTGTCGGCGGAAATTTAAGACACGAAAAAAGCCCCCCGAGATCCTCAGAGGGCTTCCGAAAAAATTTCTCTTACAAATTCACCGCCGGGATCGTCGCGAAGCCTTTCGCCAGATCCTCATCGGTCGGAATGTAATCCGTCATCGTTCCGTCGTTGTACTTCTCATAGGCCGTCATGTCGAAATATCCCGTCCCAGTGAGGCCGAGAACGATCGTCTTCTCCTCGCCGGTCTGTTTGCACTTCAAAGCCTCATCAATCGCCACTCGGATCGCGTGCGAACTCTCCGGCGCGGGCAAAATCCCCTCAACCCTCGCGAACATCTCCGCGGCTTCAAATACGCTAGTCTGCTCAACGGCGCGAGCCTCCATCATTCCATCATGATAGAGCTGTGAAAGGATCGAGCTCATTCCGTGATAGCGAAGTCCTCCGGCATGGTTGGCTGACGGAATGAAATCATGGCCAAGCGTGTACATCTTCGCCATTGGGCAGACCTTTCCGGTGTCGCAGAAGTCATATGCGAACTTGCCGCGTGTGAAGCTCGGGCAGCTTGCAGGCTCGACAGCGATAATCTGATAGTCAGCCTCGCCGCGGAGTTTCTCACCCATGAACGGAGAGATCAGGCCGCCGAGGTTCGATCCGCCGCCAGCGCAGCCAATGATGATGTCGGGTTTGATGCCGTACTTGTCGCAGGCCGCCTTGGTCTCGAGTCCAATCACAGACTGATGAAGCAAGACTTGATTCAGCACGCTCCCAAGAACGTAGCGATAGCCCTCAGTTGATACAGCGACTTCGACAGCCTCGGAGATCGCGCAGCCTAATGAGCCTGTCGTGTTGGGGTGTTCGGCGTTGATCTTGCGGCCTATGTTCGTGTCCATCGATGGCGAGGGAGTTACGGTGGCTCCGTATGTCCTCATGACCTCGCGGCGGAAGGGTTTCTGCTCATAAGAGACACGCACCATGTAGACTTTGCAGCCGAGCCTAAAGAACGAACATGCCATAGACAGAGCCGTTCCCCACTGTCCTGCACCCGTCTCGGTCGTTACGCCCTTGAGCCCCTGCTTCTTGGCATAGTAAGCCTGAGCGATCGCCGAGTTCAGCTTGTGAGAGCCGGACGTGTTGTTGCCCTCGAACTTATAGAAGATATGCGCGGGT
>JAFSJO010000091.1 GCA_017449415.1 Synergistaceae bacterium | reverse complement strand
TTAATCTTGCGCGCTCGTCCCGCCACTGAGCTATGAACTTCTCAACATCAGCGAGACAGTCGCACAGCTTCCAAGCCTTCTGCACGGGCAGGCCATGAGCTTCGAGCCACGTCAATACTTCGCTCTGTTGCGTAAGGCCGAACTTCTCAGCGTCGACGAGATAATACAGAAAGATGTCGAGACCTCGCTCCTTGATGACGTGATTATTCTTCTCGGACTGTCGCAATGTCCCGGCGGCGGCGTTTCGGGGATTGGCGAATGGATTTTCCCCGCGCTCCTCTCTAAGTCTGTTCACGGCTCTGAATCTTTCGAGCGTCATGAGGACTTCGCCGCGCACCTCGACCCGACCTGCTGGAGCGTCAAGCAACCTCTTGGGCACGCCATCGATGAGTTCGAGGTTGGCCGTAACGTCTTCGCCCGTGTGGCCATTGCCGCGCGTCGCGCCCCTCACAAAAATTCCGTCCTCGTAGATCAGCGACACCGCCAGCCCGTCGATCTTCATCTCGCAGACGAAGCCTCCTTCGCCGATACGCTCGAAAAATTTTTCAAGCTCGCCGGGGTTGAAGACGTTATCAAGCGACAACATCGGGACATCGTGAGCGACCTTTGCGAATAACTCGCTGGCCGAGCCTCCGACCTTGTGGGTCAGGAAATCTTTTCGAGCAAGTTCGGGGTGTTGCTCTTCGAGAGCTTTCAGCTCGCGCACTAGTTCGTCATATTCAAAGTCCGAGATCTCCGGCGCGTCGTCGTTGTAATACAGATCCGCGTGATGCTCGATGAGCTTGTACAGCTCGTCAATTCGTTGTTCAAAAATTTCCATGAAAAAAAAGAGGGTCGCGCCCCTCTATTTCGGTCTCATCGTCGGGAAGAGTATCACGTCCCGGATCGAGCGTGCCCCCGTCAGGAACATCACGATCCTGTCCATTCCGATCCCCATTCCGCCGGTCGGAGGCAAGCCCGTCTCGATCGCGTTGATGAAATCTTCGTCGAACACGTGAGCTTCGTCGTCGCCTGCGGCTTTCTTGCGAGCCTGATCCTCAAACCTCTCGCGCTGATCCAACGGGTCATTCAACTCGCTGAACGCGTTCGCGACCTCCTTACCGAACATGAACAGCTCGAACCTGTGAGTGTAGTCCGGGTTGTCCGGGTCTCGCTTTGACAGCGGCGATATCTCCGTCGGGTGTCCGATCATGAACGTTGGTTCGATGAGTTTCTCCTCGCAGAACGCCTCGAACAGCATGTTAAGGATCGTGAACTTGCTCTCGTTACCTTTCAGCTCTTCGCCAAGCCCCTTTGATCTTGCGACCTCGCGAGCCTCTTCGTCGGACGTTATCGCGTCGAAGTCGACCCCCGCGAACTCTTTCACAGCTTCGCGCATTGTGATTTTCCTAAACGGCTTCGACAGGTCGAGCGTGATGCCGTTCCATTCGATTTCAAGCGTCCCGATCGCGAGCGCGGCGTTGCGTATCAGCTCCTCAGCCAAGTTCATCATGTCGATGTAATTGCAGTACGGCCAATACACTTCCATCATCGTGAACTCAGGATTGTGCATTGTGTCGATGCCCTCGTTGCGGAAGTTCCGGCCAATCTCGTAGACGCGCCCCATCATGCCCACGACCAGACGCTTCAGATACAGCTCGACGGCGATCCTCATGTACATGTCGAGGCCAAGCGCGTTGTGGAACGTCTTGAAAGGCCGCGCATTAGCTCCGCCCGCCAGCACCGACAGGATCGGGGTCTCGACCTCGAGAGTTCCATGAGCTTCGAGCGTCTGTCTGAACGACGAAATTATCTTTGAACGCTTGCGGAAGACCTCACGAACGTCCGGGTTGGCGATAAGGTCGAGATAACGCTGACGATATCGAAGCTCCGTATCCGTGAAGCCGTGCCACTTCTCCGGGAGCGGTCGTATCGCCTTGCTTAGTAGCTTGTATTCCGTAACGAGTATCGTAAGCTCGCCGCGTCGTGTCCTGCACGGGTAGCCGACTATTCCGACCCAGTCGCCGGTATCGACCCACTTTTTGAGGAAATCATATACTTTCTCGCCGACGGAGTTCAGTTGGAAGTAGAGCTGTATGCGCTCCGTCTCGTCAGCTAGGTCAGCGAATGTTGCTTTGCCCTGCCGCCTGATGGTCATGACGCGCCCGGCTGTCTTGATGATGCTGTCCTTGGCCTCCTGCTCAGGTTCGAGGTGATCGAACTTCTCCCGGACCTCCGCGAGCGTGATCTCTCTGTCCCATGTCTCATTGACGTAAGGATCGTAGCCCTCCTCGGATCGAAGCCGCAATAATTTATCCTTACGCTGTTTCACTATTTCATTCTCTGAAAATTCTTCTGGCATTAATCAATCACTCCTAATTCCTAATTCAACTCGTCCCTTTGTGATGTCTGAGTAACCTTGATCCGTTATTCTAAGCTCCGGAATGACGCTGAGGCACAGGAACGACAGCACCATGAACGGGTGATGTATCTTGACACCAAGCTCCGAGGCTGCGGCCTCCATGCGAACAAGCTCCGAGGCGATCTCCTCAGGCGCAAGGTAACTCATCAGACCTCCGACCGGCAGCGCGAACGACGCTTTGACTTCCGAACCCTCCGTAACGACGAGGCCGCCTCCAAGCTCCGCAAGAGCCTTCAATGCCGCAATAATGGACTCGTCATCAGCCCCGGCGACCACGAAGTTATGAGCGTCATGAGCAACTGACGAGCCGACCGCGCCGCGCGACACTCCCAAACCTTTCACGAACCCCACGCCGAATTTCCCCGTGTCTCTATGTCGTTCGAGGACGACGATTTTCGCAACGTCATTCTGAGGGTCGGGGATCACGAAGCCGTCGCGAACTTTCGGAGCAAGCTGAAGCGTCTTCGTGATGACACTGCCTTCGCTCACGCCGATGACGTTCATGATGTCGAAGTCGTGCTTGACCTTCAACTGCTCGACCGTCGGGATCTTTTTAACTTTGGTCTTGATGACGGGCGCGAGGTGTTCAAAGTCCGACGCTGTGAAGACCTCGTTATCCCTCACGACCTGACGGCCATTCTTCCAGACATATTCGACCTTGAAATCTTCGTCCATGATGTCCTTGGTGAGGATTGAGAAGTCCGCGAGCTTGCCCGGAGCTATCGAGCCGCGATCGTAGAGCCTGAAATATTCGGCGGGACTCAGCGTAACCATTCGCAGAGCCACGAAAGGATTCAAGCCATCGGCGATCATGATGCGCATCTTCTCGTCCATGTGGCCGCGTTCGAGAATGTAACGAGCCGTGATATCGTCGCTCACGACCATGCAGCGCGACGCGTTGAGAATATTCTCGTGAATGACGGGGAGCAAGGTCTTCAAGTTCGGGAAAGACGCGCCCTCTCGGATCTGTATCCACATTCCGCGCCTGAGCTTCTCGCGAGCCTCTTCGACATCGACACATTCATGATCTGACGAGATCCCGGAGGCTAGGTAAGCGTTGAGAGCTTTGCCCGACACTCCCGGAGCGTGCCCAGTCAGCGGGACATCACCAGCGGCGAGGATTTTTCCCCAAGCCTCGGGGTCTCCGGCAATGACGGCAGGGAAGTTCATCATCTCGCCAAGGTGCTGAGTATATTTGCGGTCGAACATGCTCTTGATGGCGTTCATGTCGAGTTCTTCGTAGGGAGTTTCAAACTCCGAGGCCGGAACGCACGACGGAGCGCCGTAAAATATATCGACCGGCAATCCCTGAGCGGCTCTGAACATGTATTCAAGCCCGGCCATTCCAAGCGCGTTTGATATCTCGTGAGGGTCAGCCATGACCGCGCTCGTTCCATGCAAGGCCACGGCATTGGCGAACGCTGGCGGGGTCATCATCGTGCTTTCGATATGAGCGTGTCCGTCGATCATGCCGGGGATCAGCACCTTACCTTTGGCATCGAAGCTCACGAGACCTTCGTAACCTTTTCCAATGCCAGCGATCCTGCCGCTGTATACGGCTACGTCGGCTGTTTCATATTCGAGCGTGAAGACGTTTGCGATTTTTGCGTTCTTGATCACGAGGTCGGCTTCAATGTCCCCGCGAGCTACGGCAGCTAATCTGTTCATCTTATGAAGTTCGTGAAGACATGCTCTTCATACTCAGGAGCCGGAACGCCAGCTTTTCTCCCAGCCTCGATGCTCTTCAACAGCCACGCCATGTTCTCACCCAACACTCGCAACGTCTGCATACCCTCGAGATCCTGCTTGACATCGTCGGGTGTGAAGCCGTGAACGCCGTTCCAATATTGCGACGCAACCACCGGCATATTCATTATCGTGAAATATTTATTGAGCCTGTCGAACGTGGCCGTTGAGCCTGAGCGTCTGCACGAGACGACCGCCGCGCCGAGCTTTCCGCACCACTTCGCCCCACCCGAGAAGAATAATCTGTCGAGGAATGCCAAGAGACTCCCGTTGGGCCCGGCGTAATACACGGGTGAGCCGATGATGAGGCCGTCGAACTCATCGAGCCGCGAGGTTAAATCTCTTACAGCGTCATTGAAGACACAGTGGCCAAGCTCCGAACATTTGAAACACGCTATGCAGCCTTGAATGGCTTTCTTGCCGATCCAAAAGATTTCCGTATCGACCTCGCGCCTGTTCAAAGCTCCCGCGACCTCGGACAGAGCCGTATATGTGCAGCCGTGTTCGTTGGGGCTGCCGTTGATTAACAGAACTTTCATAAAAAATTTCCCCCTCTCGGATTTTCAAGGCTCTATTTTAGCAAAGATGAATATGTTATAATGACCAAAGACAAAAAGAAACTCCCTCGACGAACGCAAGGGAGTTTTTTTCAACTACTTTTGCAACTACAAAAACTCTGATTTTCTTAGGACTTCGCAACCTGCCACAACGCAAGCTCAAAAATTATCTTAATGACTTCGTGAGAGCCTCGGAGGTCGTCAAAGTCCGAAACGTTTTCGACCTTTCAAACTTCAAAGGGAGGAACGAGAAAAATATTTTCTCACTCCCCACATGAAAATTACTCTTCGTCCTCTTCGTCTTTCTTGTGAGCCGCGATGACTTTCTTGGCGATATCGGCCGGGACTTCCTCGTAATGCGAGTATTCCATCGAGAACGATCCCTCGCCTGAGGTCATCGAGCGCAGAATGATCGCGTACCTGAACATCTCAGCGAGCGGACACTGAGCTTTCACGACCTGCAGTTTGCCGTGTCCCTCCATGCCCATGATGCGACCGCGGCGTGAGTTGAAGTCGCCCATTACGTCGCCCATAAATCTTTCCGGCACTGTAACCTCAACGTCCATCACGGGTTCGAGCAGCACCGGGCTTGCGTCCATGATGCCTTTGCGGAACGAAAGACGCGTCGCGAGTTTGAACGACATTTCGGAGCTGTCGACATCGTGATACGAGCCGTAATATAGCTCCGCGCTGAAGTCAACGACCGGGAAGCCCGCCAAAGGTCCTGCCGTCATGTACTCGCGCAAGCCTTTTTCGACCGCCGGAATGAAGTTGCGAGGTACCGCGCCGCCGACAACGCTGTCGATGAACTCGAAGCCCGCGCCCCTTTCAAGCGGCCTGTAGCGAATGTAAACATCGCCATACTGACCATGACCGCCGGACTGCTTCTTGTGCTTGCCCTGAGCCTCGGCCATCTTGCGGATCGTCTCGCGGTAAGGCACCTGCGGGGTCTTTGTTTCGAGGTCGACCTTGTATCTCTCTTTCATCTTCGACAGCACGATATCAATGTGCATATCGCCCATGCCTGAGAGAACATTGTCGCGGGTCTCGGCGTTCTTCTCGAACGTCAGCGAGCAGTCTTCTTCGAGGATCTTCGAGATCGCGTTGCTGAGCCTGTCTTCGTCCTCGCGGGTCTTGGCTATGACGGCCACACTGTAGACCGGCTTGGGGAACTCGATCGGAGCGAACTGAGCCGCAAAGCCGCCTTTCGTCGCGAGAGTATCTCCGACCTTTGCGCTCGACAGCTTCGGGATCGCCACGATGTCTCCGGCTATGACTTCTTTAACGTCCTTGCCGTCCTTGCCCGTCATGAGCTTGAATGAGCTTATTCTCTCGTCCTCGCCCTTGCCGACGTTGTAGATGCTCGTGCCCTCTGATGAGAGAGTGCCGGAGTAGACGCGAATGAATGAAAGTTTGCCGACAAATGCGTCAGCCATGACCTTGAAGCAAAGAGCTGAGAATGGCGCGTCGGTCTTGGGTTCGACGGTGATTTTCTTTTCGCCCTCAAAGGCTTCGACCGCTCCGATATCAACCGGCGACGGGAAGTAATCCGCCACGAAGTCCATGAACTCATTCACGCCGATATTGACGCTCGATGACAGCGCGAACACGGGCATGATACGCTTGGCGGCGATAGCTTTCTTCAAAGCTGCTTCGATGTCGGCCTCGGGGATCGTCTCACCCTCGAGATACTTCTCCATCAGAGCATCGTCCATTTCAACCGCCGCTTCGATCAAGGCTTCCTTTGCGCTTGCGGCCTCGTCGCTGTGCAGAACGTCGATAACTCCGCTGAACTTGTCCGCCGAGCCGACGGGCAGGAACACCGGCAGAGCGTTGGGCGAGAACTGCGACTTGATATCATCGAGAACCTTATCGAAGTCCGCGTTCTCTCTGTCCATCTTGGAGATCACGAAAGCTACGGGCGCGTTGTGGTGGCTCGCGTACTCCCAAGCCTTGCTGGTCTGAACTTCGATGCCGCCGACCGAGCTGACGAGAATGACAGCCGTGTCTGCAACTCTGATAGCCGCACTCATCTCGCCGGTGAAGTCAGCGTAGCCGGGCGCGTCGAGTACATAGAAAGTCTTGCCCTTGCGCTCCAACGTCATTAACGACGTGCTGATTGAGATGTTGCGTTTCTGTTCTTCGGATTGGAAGTCGCTGACGGTGTTGCCGCTTTGAACTGAACCCATGCGGGTGATGTTGCCGTTGTCGAAGAGCATTGCCTCGGCCAAAGAAGTTTTGCCTGCTCCTCCATGCGCACATAATGCGAAGCTCCGTGTGTCTTCGGGTCTACGTGCCCCCATTTGAAAAAACACCTTCCCTTGAAAATTTAATGATTGAAAATTTTTCGTTAAGTTTACCACATCCAAGGGCAGATATTTTCGTTGTATAATTGCGAAAAGTGTTCATGTAGGGAAGTGATTGATTTGAAAAGTTCAAGACGCAGGGCTTTCACGCTCGTCGAGCTTTTGATAGCTATCGTAGTGGTCGGAGTGTTGGCAGCCATGATGATGTTGTCGAGTACCGAGGCAGTCTCTTCAGCGAAGGCCGCGAAGATAATCAGCGACATGAGGAACTTGAAGACCGCCGCTATCTCATGGTACACCGACAACATGGACATGATCGACCCCACGTGTCCCAGCCCCTACGGGATTAAGGTCGGCCCGAACAAATGGGAGGACATCCAGACGTACTTCACAGGCTATCAAGTGCCTGTCATAAAGAACGGAGAAATCATCGGCTACAAAACGTCCGGCACGGCCTACAACAATCAGTCGAGCCTACGCAAGTATATGAACGGCGGCGACGAGTTGAGGATCAACCCCTCAAACAGGCAGGGTCAGCTATGCACGGAGCAGGTCGGCGATATTGCTTTGAAGAATGGCTCGAACATCACCGGCAACAATAACAACAATAATAAGAACTGGTTTGTCGTCTATCGTGTCGCTGACGAGGACACCGACAACATATCTCTGCAAAACAAACTGAAATCACGAGCCGCCAGCGCGGGGCTCCTCGGCACGAACGGAAGTAAAACTTTCCCGTATAACGGCGGCCGACTCGTCTTGATGCACGTGTTGAAATTCGCGGACTAAAAAAGAGGGCTTCGATAACCCTCTACTTCTTATATATCCCGATCCGTGTCGCGAGTATCCGAAAGACGAACGTTATTAAGCTGAGATTTTTCCGCCACCTCACTGGCTCCTGCAACATTCGATAGAGCCACTCGAAGCCGATCTTCTGAACCCACACCGGCGCACGGTTGAGCTTGCCCGAGAGGACATCGAACGCCCCGCCGACTCCAACGCAGAGCATCGAGCCTAATCTCTCGCGATGAATGTGGACAAATCTCTCTTGCCTCGGCTGTCCCATTGCCGCTAAGAGGATCTTCGCGCCGCTGTTCGCGATCTCGTCGGCTATGTCGGTGTTGTTGATGTCGAAGTATCCGTCTCGCGCTCCTGCGACGATCAGCCCGGGAAATCTTTCGCTCAATATCATGGCGCATTGCCTCGAAGTGTCTCCGGCGGCTCCGCAGAAATATACCGGCCAACCCTCAGCCGAAGCGAGCCTGCAAAGTTGTTCGGCGAAGTCGATCCCGGCCACTCGCTCCTGAACAGGCGTTCCCATGAGCTTCAATCCCATGCAAAGCCCCCACCCGTCGGCCAAGACCATGGAAGCATTCTTGACGATCTCGAAAAATTCCCGGCTCTTCACTGTCTCCTCCATGCCTGTAGCATTGAGAGTTACGACGAGCTGCGCGGTGTCTTTCTCCGGGTTCGAGAGCAAGCCCCGAGCCTTCGAGATCGCGTAGTTCATTGAGACGTTGTCGAACTTCACGCCCCACAGCGTCGGAGGCAGACCCTCTCTCTTATGTCTCGAATGTCTGAACACGACCACGGCAGTGATGATGATCCCGGCTATGAGCCACTGCTCCCACGCCGCGGCGATGCTCGTTACAGCACACAGACCAGCGACAGACTGAACGGCCTCAGGGTGTTCGACACCGCCGCTCAACATTTGCGAGTAAATTTTTCCCGCGCCGCCCGTCCTCTCCGGCATCTGAGTATCGAAGAGCAACTGTCGGACGAAGCCCAAAAATATTTCAGTGATCGGAATGGCGAACAGCCCGAGCGACAAGAACAAGACCGTACTCAACACGATGCCTTTAGAGTTGCTTATTATGGAAGTCCCCGCGACGATGAAGCCCCACATCGAAGCCATTGCGCGTCCCGACTGTCGATACAAGTTCCCGAACCTGCTCCAGAACGCCATGAGCAACGCAAGCCCCGCGAACGTCATGAAGATATCGCCGCCTCCCGTAGCTATGCAGGCCGCCAACATCAGCACGAACGTTACGGCCAAGACATGACCCACGAGACCCGCGACCTCGTCGAGATATCGAAATATGAAAGGAAAGAAGCTGAACCAGACCGTCCCGGCAATGAAAGAGAACGCGGGATCAAGGTAGATATATTCGCCGTCAGGAAATTTTATGAAATTCACCGACGGCCCAAACCACGCACACAGCGCGCCGATGATGGGATATAGAAATCTCCAGCTCACAGAGCCGTGTATGCTCTCAGCTATCCCGGCGAAGCACGCGAGCATAGCTCCGCAGACGACCACACGAGCTTCGTTGCTCCCGAACCACAACGCCAGCACCAGCCACGCCCCCGCCAGCACTATGTCCCTAAAATATCCGTACTGACGGTATTCGAGCGTCCGCTTGATGAAGAACTGAACGCCCACGCAAAGCACTGATGCCAGCACGCAACCGGCTATGATCATGCTGGAGTTAAAGTCCGTCATTCCTAATTCATGTAAGGAACCAGAGCCTTAGGAATTGAGATGCTCCCGTCCTCGTTCTGATAGTTCTCGATGATCGCGATTAACGTCCGTCCTACGGCGATCCCCGACCCGTTGAGCGTGTGAGCAAACCTCGGCTTGCCTCCGTCCGACGGCCTGTAGCGCAAGTTCATGCGTCGAGCTTGGAAGTCCTCGCAGTTGGAGCATGAGCTGATCTCGCGATACTTGCCCTGCGACGGCAGCCAGACTTCTAAATCGTAAGTCTTGCACGAGCCGAAGCCGATATCACCCGAACACAAATTCACGACCCTGTAGGGAAGCTCGAGAGCCTCCAAAACTTCGCCGGCGTTGTTCGTCAGCTTTTCGAGTTCGTCGTAGCTCGTCTCAGGCGTGCAGATCTTCACCATCTCGACCTTATCGAACTGGTGCTGCCTCATCAGTCCTCGAACATCGCGCCCCGCGCTCCCGGCCTCGCGTCTGAAACATGGAGTGTAGGCCGTGTAATAGAGCGGCAAGTCTTTCTCTTCGAGGATCGACTCGCGGTTGAGGTTTGTCAATGGCACCTCGGCGGTCGGAATGAGCCACAAGTCATCGTTCTGGAGCTTGTAAAGATCCTCCGCGAACTTCGGAAGCTGTCCCGTGCCCTCGAGTATCGCCGAACGAACCATGAAAGGCGGTTCGACTTCAAGATAGCCGTGTTTCTTTGTGTGCATGTCGAGCATGAAGTTGACGAGCGCACGCTCCATTCTCGCCCCCATGCCTTTCAAGACCGTGAAACGGCTCTGAGCCAACATAACGCCCCTCTCAAAATCCATGATGCCCAACGCTTCGGCGATGTCCCAATGAGGTTTCGGCTCAAAGTCGAACTTACGAGGCTCGCCCCACGTCCTCACGACCGGGTTATCATTTTCATCATTGCCGATCGGGGTCGTTGCGCTGAGTTTGTTCGGCAAGGTCATGAGGTTGTTATGAAGCTCCGTCTCGACCTCCGCGAGTTCGCTGTCCAGAGCCTTGATCTTGTCGCCCATGGCCTTGATCTCAGCTTTGAGGGCGTTTACGTCAAGTTCTGGGTTGGACTTCGCGCCAGCAATCTTGCGTGAGCCTTCGTTGCGCTGCGCCTTCAGCTCTTCAGTCTCACCGATAATCTTGCGTCGCCTCTCGTCGAGCCCGGCAAGCACTTCGAGATCGAAATCGTGGTGCCTGTTCTTCAAGGTCTCGGCGTATTCGTCTTTGTTAGCGAGGATATATTTGATATCAAGCATTGTAGGTTGCCTCTGTTCTTTCTTCTGTCTGTTTGCGAATGTTGCGAAGCAGGTTCGCCATCTCGATAGCTCCCGCCGCGCAGTCAGAGCCTTTGTTGCCGGCCTTGCTCCCTGCCCTGAGGAGAGCCTGATCCAAAGTGTCGCACGTCAACACGCCGAACAGGACGGGCATACGATGTTCGAGACCCACGTTAGCAAGTCCCTTTGAAGCCTCCGCCGCGACGTAATCGAAGTGGGGAGTGTCTCCGCGAATGACGGCTCCGAGCGCGATGATAGCGTCGTACTTGCCAGTCAGCGCGATCTCCTTTGCCACGAGCGGAAGCTCCCAAGCTCCCGGCACCCAAAACACGTCAATCGAGTTTGGCGAGACATCATGACGGATCAAGGTATCTTTCGCCCCCTCGATCAGCCTCGACGTAACAAGCTCATTGAAGCGCGACGCTACGATAGCGAACCTCAAACCACTGCCGATTAATTTTCCCTCTGTTGTCTTCATGTTATCTTTTCTCCTTTTGTTTAGATATTCAAGATATGACCCATGCGAATTTCTTTCGTGTTCAAATATTTCTCGTTGAACTCGTTGGGCTTGATCAGTATCGGAACTCGCTCGACGATCTCCACGCCGTATTGTTCAAGTCCCGTGATCTTGCCGGGGTTGTTGGTCATGAGGCGGATACGTTTAAGCCCCAAGTCTTTGAGGATCTCCGCGCCCGTTCCATACTCGCGCATGTCCGGAGGGAAGCCCAAAGCTACGTTAGCGTCAACGGTATCTAGCCCGGCATCTTGGAGCTTGTAAGCCCGGAGCTTGTTCAGCAAGCCAATGCCGCGACCCTCCTGACGCATATAGAGCAGAACTCCGCGACCCTCGTCCGCGATCATCTTCAACGCCGTATGAAGCTGAGGCCCGCAGTCGCAGCGCAGCGATCCGAGTACATCACCCGTGAAGCACTCGCTGTGAACCCTCGTAAGCACAGGCTCATCGGAGCGAATGTCGCCCATCGTCAACGCGAGATGAGTGTGAGCGTCGTCGTCCTGATCTATTCCGCGATAAGCAAGAACATCAAACACGCCCCACTCGGTCGGGATCCTGACTTCGAGCTTCCTCTCAACGCGCTTGTATTCCGGCTTCTTGATTATGATTTCGTGTTCGTGTTTATGACATTCCATTGTTACATCTCCAAAAGCGACGCGAGATAGTTCCCGCTGTCTCTCTCTGAATTATATCCCGTCAGCCTCGCAACGTACTTGCCGAGTATGTCGGTCTCAAGATTTATGAGCGTCCCCGGCCTGAGATTGCCAAGCGTCGTATTCGCCAGCGTCTCGGGGATCAAGCCCACCGAAAAATTTCTGTCATTGACGCTTATAACGGTAAGGCTCACGCCGTCGATCGCAACCGAGCCTTTCTCGACGATGCCGCGCAAGAGATTTTTATCTTCGGGAGCGAACACAGCCTCTTGGGTCGCCGTGCCTCGAATGTCAACGAGCTTCGCCACCCCGTCAACATGACCGAGGACTAAATGACCGTCTAATCTGTCCGTCAGTCTCATCGCGCGTTCGAGGTTGACTCTTGTCCCGGCTCGCATGGCTCTGCTGAACCACGTCCTGTTGAAAGTCTCGCGCATCATCTGAACATCGAACGACCTGCCATCGGAGCGTGTAACCGTGAGGCAAGCTCCGCTGACCGCGACGGACTGACCCCTGACGAGTTCGCCCGAAAAATTTTCAGCCTCTATGACGAGAGTGTAGAACGAGCCAGACTGAAAAAATTTCCCGACCGTCCCAGTCCTCTCTATAAGTCCGGTGAACATGACAACCGCCCCTCTACAAAGATATCTTTCCCAACCTGACTCGACCTCACGCCCTCGATGCTCAGAGCTTCGCTGACGGAGTTGAAGTTCATGCCAAGCTCGAAGCCCTTGCCCTCGCCCAAGACTTTCGGAGCGTAGAACAAGCTGACGTAATCGGCGAGCCTGCTCCTCAGGAACGAACTCAGCACCCTCGCGCCGCCCTCGACCATGAGGCTCAACACTCCCTCCTCGACAAGACAGCTCAGAACAGTCTCGACGTTCAAGTCCGGCAGTGCTATGACCTTGCAGTTGTGATAGTCCTCGACACTCCTAACCCCTAACTCCTCACTCCTCACCAAGATGATGCACTTTCCATCGTTGCCGATCACTTTCGCGTCGGGAGGAGTTCTGAGCGACGAGTCGAGAACAACGCGCCGAGGGTTGATGCCCGCCACGTGCCTGACGGTCAGCTCCGGATCATCAGCAAGGACAGTTTCGACTCCGACGAGTACAGCGTCATTGTTCGCGCGGATCTCGTGAGCTTTCGTCCGAGCTTCGATGCCCGTCAGCCATTTGCTCGATCCGTTGGCCAAGCACATCTTGCCGTCGAGGCTCAAAGCCGCTTTCAACGTCACGAAAGGTCTGTTGTGTTTGTGAACGAACACGAAGCCGCGATTGAGCCACTTGGCCTCGGCCTCGATCTCACCCGACAGCTCTCTGACTTTCACTCCGGCACTGCGCAGGATCTCAAGCCCGCGTCCGTTGACCTTCGGGTTGGGGTCGCGCATGGCAACGACGACCTCGGAAACTTCTTCGCTTACGAGCCTTTGAGCGCATGGGGGAGTCTTTCCAAAGTGAGAGCAAGGCTCGAGAGTCACGTAGACAGTCGCGCCCTTTACAGTTTCATTTCGAGCTTCAGCGTCTCTGATCGCCTCGATCTCAGCGTGAGGGTGTCCGTACCAATGATGCCAGCCCTCGCCAATAACTCTGCCGTCCTTGACGATCACACAGCCGACCATCGGGTTGGGAGATGTTCCGCCGCGACCGTTCAACGCAAGGGCCAAAGCTCTTCGCATATATAATTCGTCTGAAATTTTAGTGCCTCCGAAAAAATTTTTTCGCACATATTTTAGTCGTCGGGTGTATCATTTACAAGATATTCAGGAGTTAGGAGTCAGGATTTAGGAGTGAAGAACAAATTGAAGTCAACAAAATTTTTTGTCGCAGCTCTCGTGTTCGCGTTCGTGCTTTCAACGTCGGCGGCGTTCTCAGCCACTCGGCGAGTCGCTAAAAATTCCTACGACCTCATCATAGCAGGTGCCGGGACCGGCGGAATATCTGCGGCGATCCAAGCTGCGCGAATGGGCATTGAGGTTCTCGTCGTCGAGCCAAGCACATGGATCGGAGGTCAGGCCACTGCGGCGGGGGTCTCGACCATGGACGACATGAGCCGACAGAAGAGCGGACTCTACAGAGAGTTTATCTCACGTATGCAGAGCTACTATGACTATCGAGGCGGCAAGTCTATGGGGACGTGCTACTGGATCTCAACCAGCACAGCCTTCGAGCCTCACGTCGGACAGGAGACACTCGTGATCTTGATCAACGAGGCTCGCCGAAAGGGAACGATCGACTTCCTGATGTCCTCCGAGATCACCAGCGTGAACAAGAACAAGAACAAGATCACCGGCGTTACCGTCAAGACCCCGGAGGGTGAGAAGCGATACGCCTGCAAAATTTTGGTGGACGCGACGGAGTACGGCGACATGATCCCGCTGTGCAGGATCCCTTACCGCGCTGGCAACTCCGTGTCGCCGTTCGTGAACCCCGACGCTATGGTGCAGGAGATCACTTGGCCGGCCGTCATTCACAAGTACATGCCGAGCGTCCCGGACTACCTCAGACCTCGCGAACCTTTGCCGGGCTACGAACTCGCCAAGCGAAACTATGAGAGCTATGTCTCGGCGGACGGCTACAACTTCAAGAACACCTATCCCGTTCAGACCCCCGTCAACTTCGTTACACACAACGCATACAGGGGACTGCCGGACAGCTCCAACCCCTACAGCTACGACGCAGACAAAGAGAACAGAGAGTACATCACCAAGACGGTCTTGAACTGGGGCAACGACTTCCCCGGCACCTACGCATGGAACGGAAAGCGCGGGCTTCCCGTGGGCTACCTCGAGGACAGAGACCTCCGCAAGGAGATCGAGCACGAGGCTCTCATAAAGACTCTTCACTTTATATATTACATTCAGAACGAACTCGGCGAGGAATGGAGCGTCGCTGATGACGAGTACAAGAACAGAGTGATCCCCGAGGCGGCTAGAGGCTTGCCCGCGGAGTGGCTGGAGATCGTGAGGCGAATGCCCGTGATCCCCTACGTTCGAGAGTCTCGAAGGATAGTCGGGCGGCACACGCTGACTTCACACGAGCTTCTTCAAAACTCCCTGAGCTACAGAGACGGACGGACTAGCCACGAGTTCCCCGACGCTATCGCGATTGGCGGCTACATTCTCGACCTTCACGGCGCGAACACTGATGCGGATATGGAGTGGGATCTGGACGAACGAGCCAACACCGCCATAGTCAACAGACCGCGAGGGCCGTTCCAAGTCCCAATGAACATTCTGATCCCGCGAGAGACGGACGGATTTATCGCCGCTGAGAAAAATCTTTCGATGTCGAGGCTCGCTCAGGGAGCTTTGAGGCTCCAGCCCATCACGATGATGACGGGGCAAGCTGCGGGAGCTTTGGCGGCTATGGCCGTGCGTGAGAAGAAGACACCTCGCGAGGTTCACCCTCTCAGCGTTCAGTGGGAGCTTCTGGAGTCGGGCGTGAACTTGTCGCTTTGTCATTACTCTGATGTCCCGGAGACTCACTCGCTGAATAAGAGTGTGCAGGTCTCGAACCTTTACGGGCTTGTTGCTCCGAACGAGTATCCTCACTCAGTCCCGTTTAATCTTGGTGTGTACGATGACCCTGTGTGGGAGATGGCGATCATCAAGGGCGATGACCAAGGCGTGTTCGGCCTCAACGACCTGATGACGACGCGGGACATTGCTCAGATACTCGCGAGGGCGCAGAAGGCTGCGGGGATTGCGAAGCCTCAGAGAGTTTCCGGCCTCGACAAGGACAAGCTGATCGCTCGCGGTGAGTTTGCCCGGGCTGTGTGCGAGGCTTTCCCGATGTTGAAGAACATACCGCACAAGAAAGGCGCGAAGCTCCCTTTCACAATCGAGAACAATCGAAACGCCGAATATGTCACGACGCTGGCGTATCTCGGAGCTTTGAATGTCTACATGATTGACGGAACTTTCTATTATGGCCGTCCCGTAACCAAGGGCGAAGCTATTGACATCATCGTGAGGGCTTGCGTGAACGCGGTGAGAAATTAAAAATTTTTCGTCCCTAGCTCCTCTCTCTAGGCAAGATAAAGTATTGACGTAGCACACTCTGTGTGCTATTTTTTTTGCTACCACAATGATTTTTTAACGACTCAATATTAATTTGTCAGGAGGTTTTTGCCTTGAAAGACAACCAGTTTAGGCTCATGCTCAACGAGGGCAAGCCGACCGTCGGTACGCGCATTTGGAGTACTTGGCCCGTAATCACCGAGACTTGCGCATCGACCGGAATTTTTGATTACATCGAGTTTGTCGCGGAATATTCTCCTTTCACTCAGCACGATCTCGAGGGCATCGCGATGGCTTGCGAGCTTCACGGGATCAGCTCAATGATCAAAGTCGATTTCCAGAACAGATTTTACGTCGCTCAACGCGCTTTGGCCGCAGGCTTCCAGGCCATCATGTGGACGGATCACAAGACCGCCGCGGAAGTCAAAGAGAGCCTCTACGCTATCAACCCCGACTGCCCCGAGTTCGCCGGGCGCTTCGGCTATCCCAACAATCGTTTCCCATATTTCCAGCCTTACTTGACTCAGATGGATCACGCTAAACTCGTCAAACAGACCGTCAACTGCTTCATGATCGAGAAAGAAGAGACCATGAAGAACCTTGACGAGATCTGCTCCGTGCCCGGCGTTGACATGGTTCAGTTCGGCCCGTCGGATTACTGCATGAGCCGAGGCTGGGACGTTAAGGATCACAGAGACGAAGTCCGCGAGGTCGAGGAAGAGATGATTAGGATCGCTCTGAAACATGGAGTGCTGCCGCGCTGTGAGCTTGACACGCCCGAGAAGGCTGAATATTACAAGAAGCTCGGCGTGAAACATTTCTGCGTCTTTGACGAGATCCGAGACCACCAGGCAATTTGGAACGGACCTTGCAAGCAGGTTGCTGACATCGCCAGAAGGTAACTGAGAATGAAGAAGATTTTATTTTCAGCTCCTGTCCCTGTTGAAGCTATCGAGGAGTACAAGGCTGGCTTCGAGCTTACGATCCCTGAGAAAAATCTCACCTACGACGAAGTTATGAAGGTCATCGCCGACTACGACGCTTACATGATACTCCAGAACAAAGGCGATAAAAATCTCCTTGACGCAGCCGCAAAGCTCAAAGCCATTGCGAATTTCGGCGTTGGCTATGACAATATCGACTGGAAGTATGCGACCGAGAAAGGGATCGCCGTCGTGAACACTCCCACGCAGGTTACTGACGCGACAGCCGAACACACCGTAGCTCTTATGGTCGACACCATGCGCGGCATTGCGAGATTTGATCGCGAAGTCAGAAAAGGAATTTGGGACGCGCCATTGTTCCCCGATAGAAATCAGGCAATCTCGGGAAGTGTCTTGGGCATCGTCGGATTTGGACGCATTGGCAAGCTGGTGTGTCGCAAGGCTCAGGGCTTGGGAATGAGCGTCATCTACTACGACATGTTCAGAGCCAAACCCGAGGTCGAAAAGGAATTTGGCGTTGTCTACAAAGAGCTTGACGAGGTCGTGAAAGAAGCTGACTGCATAACCCTGCACGTGCCATATGTCCCGGAAAATCATCATCTCTTCAACGCCGAGAGGATCGCGAAGATGAAGAAGACCGCCTACCTCGTCAACTGTTCACGCGGCCCGGTGGTCGATGAACACGCGCTGGCGGAGGCTCTAAAGAACAACGTCATCAAAGGCGCGGGGCTTGATGTCTTCGAGAACGAACCGCACCCGATCCCGGAACTTCTGACGCTCGAAAATGTTGTGTTGACTCCTCACGCGGCAAGCGGAACAATGAAAGCTCGCGTCGGAATGATTAAAGAGGCTGTCAGCGGACTGGTCGGCGTTCTGAATGGCGAAGTGCCTTACAACGTCGTCAATCCGCAAGTCTTAAAGAGTTAGGAATTAGGAGGTAGGAGGTAGGAGTGTCAGGAATGCTTCTCATCTCCAACTCTTGAGCATTTCATATCTAAGGAGGCTTTATTAATGTCGCAATTTCTTATTGCAATCGCTGTATCAGTAATCCTTTTGGTGTTCCTGATCGTCAAGCTGAAAGTTCACCCGGTTCTCTCGCTGTTCGTCGCGGGGTTCGCCGCAGGTTTGATGATGGGTTACCTGCCGATGAAGATAATCGGGCTGTTCACGAGCGGCTTTGGCGGAACTCTCGCCGGCATCGGCTGCACGATCATCTTCGGCTCAATCATTGCTGAAGGCATCAGAGACACAGGCTCGGCCAAGTCCATGGTCAACTTCTTCATCAACCTCTTCAAGGGCAAAAATCTCGAACTCTCGACAGGCATGGCGGCCTACATCATGTCGATCCCCGTCTTCGGAGATATCACGCAGGTCTTGACAGCTCCTATCGCGGCGGTAATCGCCAAGCGCGACAAGAAATCCATGTCGACGATGGGCGGCTTCACAATGCTCGCGGCTTCACTCACTCACTCGATGGTTCCGCCTACGCCCGGTATCCTTGCCGTCGCTGTGTTGTTGGGCGCAAACCTCGGCCTTGTTATCCTTTGGGGAATTATCATCTCAATCATTGGCTACCTGATTACATGGCTTCTCTTCAGAGGCTGGGTAGCGAAAGAGAAGATTCCTCCTCGCGAGGATTACATCGTCGGAGTCGAGGAAGTTGACAACGCCGACTATCACAACCTGCTCATCAAAGAGAGCGGACTTCCGTCAGTGCTTTCGGCTATGTCGCCGATTTTGGTTCCTGTTATTTTGATTACGGCGGCGGCTTTCGCAGATATGTATCTTGAAAAGGAAGCTACGCTCAGGGTCGTTCTTGACACGCTCGGCGAGAGAAATATCGCTCTGTTCATCGGAGTTATTCTTACATTCCTGCTCGGCATGTCGAACAAAGAGAAAGTCATTGAGAACTTCAACAGCTACAGCAAAGACAAAGAGACCAGCATCTTCACGATCATGGCCAGCAAGTGGATCACCGAGGCTCTTCAGGTTGCTTTGATCCCGTTGCTTGTTACGGCTATGGGCGGCGGCTTCAGCCAAGTCATTAAGAGTTACGAGGGAGTTTCGGAACTCGGCAACTTCATCACCTCGATGAGTGTTCCTCCGATGTTGGTTCCGTTCCTTATCGGCGCGTTGCTGATGATCGCGGTTGGCTCGAGAACAACAGCCGGAATGACGGCGGCCGGAATTTGCGCGGGAATGGTCGCGACGCTGGGACTTTCGCCCGTACAGTGCGCTGTCCTCATTGGTGCCGGTACGATGATCGGCTCTCACGTCAGCGACTCGGGCTTCTGGGTTGGGACTTCACTGTTCAACCTTGACACAAAGCAGGGACTTAAATACATCACCGTCCTTGGCTCAATCTGCGGTATCATCTGCCTTGCTTTGACGGCAGCGTGCATGGTTGGAGGAATCCTCTAATCTGAAAATAGTAGTTCTTGATGGATATACTGAAAATCCCGGCGACATCAGCTGGAAAGCTCTCGAAGACCTCGGCGAGGTCAAAATCTACGACAGAACCTCTTACGTTGACGCGCCAATAATCGCCGAACGTATCGGAGACGCTGAAGTCGTCGTTATCAACAAGACCCCGATCAGCAAGGCCACGCTCGACAAGTGCCCGAACATCAAGACCATCGCCGTGTTGGCGACCGGCTACAACGTCGTCGATTACGAGTACGCGAAGTCGAAAGGCATCACCGTTCAGAATGTCCCAGTGTACGGAACTGACAACGTGAGCCAGTACGCGATCTCGCTGTTAATGGAAGTTTGCTCGCATATCGGACATCACAGCGACTCCGTTCACAAAGGCGAGTGGGCTAACAATGCCGACTGGTGCTATTGGCACTATCCGATGATCGAGGTGTCGGGCAAGACGGCCGGCATCATTGGGCTTGGGCGCATTGGCTACAACACCGCGAGAATATTGAACGCCATGAATGTTAAAGTCCTCGCGTTCGATACATTCCAGAGCGAGCCGGGCAAGCAGGTTGCTGAGTATGTTGAGCTTGATGAGCTTCTGAAGCGTTCGGATTTCATTTTCCTCCATTGCCCACTCTTCCCGGCGACTCAGAACATCATCAACAAGGGCAACATCGCGAAGATGAAAGACGGCGTTATCCTCATCAACAACAGCCGCGGTCAGTTGGTCGTTGAGCAGGATCTCTACGAAGCTCTCGAAAGCGGAAAGGTTGCGGCGGCAGCTCTCGATGTCGTGTCGACTGAGCCGATCAAGGCAGACAATCCGCTGTTGAAAGCCAAAAACTGCATCATCACGCCTCACATCTCATGGGCAACGAAAGAAGCTCGCGAGAGGATCATGAACACGACGGCGGAGAATATCAAATCCGTCATCGACGGAAATCCGATCAACGTCGTAAACAAGTAAGCTACAGGCGCAGGACGTTTTGAAAGTCTTGCGTCTTTTTTTATTCTGGAAATTGAAGGGGGAATTTCAAAATGAAAGTCATAAAGTACGCAAAGCCTTGGGACGTTGCATGTGTCGAACAGGACAAGCCAACTTGCGGCAAGGGTCAGGCTCTCATCAAGATCATGACGGCGGGGATCTGCGGCTCTGATATTGGAGCATTCAGAGGCACCAACGGGCTTGTCTCCTATCCTCGCGTAATCGGCCACGAACTCGCGGGCATCATCGAAGAGATCGACAGCGACAACAACCCGAAAGGCTTCAAGCCCGGCGACGAGGTCATCATCGACCCGTATATCTATTGCGGACATTGCTATCCTTGCAGCGTCAAGCGCACGAACTGCTGCACGAGCCTCAAAGTCCTTGGCGTTCAGACCGAAGGCGGAATGGCGGAATATTTCGCTCACCCGTCGCACCTCCTCGTCAAGAAGCCTGAGAACATGGACTGGATCCTCGCGGCAATGGCTGAACCTCTCACGATTTCGCTCCACGGAGTTCACCGCGGCGGCCTCAAAGCTGGTGAGTATGTCGCGATCTACGGCGCAGGGACGATCGGAGTGTTGGCTGGAATGGCGGCTGAGGCTTACGGGGCGCACGCGATCATCATTGATATCGTTCAGGAGCGTCTCGACTTCGCCAAGAGCGTCGGGGTCGAACACATCATCAACTCCGGCAAGGACGACACCGTCAAGATCGTCAAGGAACTCACGAACGGAGACGGCGCACAGCTCGTCATGGAATGCACGGGAGCCAACGCCTGCATACGTCAGAGCCTCGATATCGTCAGCAACGCCGGGCGCATAACGTTCACGGGCTGGCCTCACAAAGAGACTTCGATCCCCACCGACATGATCACGAAGAAAGAGATCGACATTCGCGGAGCCAGAACAAGCGCGGGCGAGTTCGAGGAAGCTATCGAGCTGATCACGTCGGGGCGCGTCGATATCCGAAAGATTTTGACGAAGACAGTTTCAATGGAGGAAGCTCCCGCCGCCATCATCGACATCGAGAAGAACCCCGGCAACTATCTGAAAGTTGTCGTGAATGTCGGACTTAAGTAAGGAGATTTTTCGATGAAAGAATTATTTTTGACGGAAGAACAGAACGGCGTATCGCGCGAACAGCTCGAAAATATTCTTGATGAGCTTCTCGCTCAGTACTCCGGTCTGAAGAAAGTTCTCATCATTCCGCCGGACTACACGCGCTGTTACTCGTATGCCGGGATCATCACGCAGATCTTGTATAAGAAGCTCGGCGCGGGCGTTCACGTTGACGTTATGCCGGCTGTCGGAACTCACATGGCAATGAGCGAGGAGGAGATGCAAAAATTCTTCGGCGATGTCGTTCCGAGGGATCGCATCATCGTTCACCACTGGCAGACGGACACGACGAGGCTCGGATATGTTCCCGCCGAGGTCTGCACAGAGATCAGCGAGGGACTCTTCCCGGAGAAGATCGACGTTGAAGTCAATCACTTGCTCGTTGACGGCGGCTATGATGTAATATTCTCTGTCGGTCAGGTCGTGCCTCATGAGGTCGTGGGCATGGCGAACTATTCCAAAAATATTTTCGTTGGAACTGGCGGCCGCGAGATGATCAACAAGTCGCATTTCGTTGCGGCTGTCTGCGGCATGGAGAAAGCTCTCGGGGTTATCGACAGCCCGGCGCGAAAGCTCTACGATTACGCTCAACAGCATTTCATCGACGGAAAAATCCCGATGCTCTACATTCAGACCGTAACGACGGCTGAGGGCGACGACATCACGCTACGCGGGATTTACATCGGCACGTCGCGCAAGCCCTTTGAACACGCCGCGAAGCTCTCGCAGAAACTCAACATCGTTCACGTCGAGAGACGAGCCAAGAAAGTCGTTGCGTACCTCGACCCCGACGAGCTGAAGACGACATGGGTAGGCAACAAAGGCGTATATCGTTCGCGAATGATGATCGCCGACGATGGTGAGCTGCTCATACTTGGCCCGGGAGTTCGCGCATTCGGTGAGAACGACGAGACCGACGGAATGATCCGCAAATACGGCTACAAAGGCACGCCCTACGTGCTTGATCTGTATCGTAAGGGAGTGTTTGACGGCAAGATCATGTGTGCCGCGCATTTGATCCACGGTTCGAGCGAAGGCCGCTTCAAGGTAACTTACGCAACGAAGCCAGAGCTTCTGACTAAGGAAGAAGTCAACAGCGTCGGCTACGAGTGGGTGGACTACGACGAGGCGACAAAACGCTACGACCCGTCAAAGTTGAAAGAGGGCTGGAACATCATGCCGGACGGTGAAGAGATTTACTTCATCGGAAAGCCTGCGATCGGTCTTTGGAAATGCGACGACTAATTCAGTGAGGAGTGAGGGGTTAGGAGTGAGGAGTAAAAGCTCCTGACCTCTAATCAAAATTGTAAGGAGGAGTTTTTATTATGAAGATGACGTTTCGTTGGTACGGAAGCAAAGCCGACCCAATCCCTTTGAAGTATGTGAAGCAGATCCCCGGCATGTCGGGACTGATGGGACTTCTCGATAAGCCCGCCGGAGTCGTTTGGGAAGAGGACGAGTTCAAAGCCCTCGTTGATGAAGTTCACGCCGCCGGCCTCGAGCTTGAGGTCATTGAGAGCGTCAACGTCCACGAGGACATCAAGACGGGACTTCCGACCCGCGACGAGTACATCGCCAACTACATCACGACCATTCGCAACCTTGCCAAGCATGGAGTGAAAGTCATCATCTACAACTTCATGCCGGTATTCGATTGGCTGAGGACGGACTTGGCTCGCGTTATCCCCGAAGACGGATCGAACAGTCTCTATTTCGATGAGAAAGAACTTGGCGAGATGGGGCCGCTCGAAATCGTTCGCAAGACCGCTGAGGACTCTCACGGTTTCACGCTGCCGGGCTGGGAGCCTGAACGCCTTGCGCTCCTGGAGCAGACTTTGAAACAGTACGAGGGAATGACCCCCGACATGCTCCGAAAGAATTTCAAATATTTCCTCGACGCTATTATCCCGGTTTGCGAGGAAGTCGGCGTGAAGATGGCTTGCCACCCTGACGACCCCGCTTGGCCTATCTTCGGACTGCCGAGGATCGCGCACGATCAGGACGGCTACGACAAGATCGTGAAGCTCCATGACTCGCCATCGAACACCGTGTGCCTCTGCACTGGCTCGCTTGGGTCGAACCCGGACAACGACATTCCCGCAGTCATTCGCCACTTCGGAAGCATGAACAGGATCGGCGCAATGCACGTCCGCAACGTCAAGTACCTTGGCCATCATCATTTCCGCGAGGCCGCTCACCTCTCCGAGGCAGGCAACCTCGACATGTACGCGATCATGAAGGCGATCTATGACACGTGCCCCGACACTTACGTGAGACCCGACCACGGCCGCATGATCTGGGAGGAAGCTGACGGAATGAGACAGGCTCGCCCGGGCTATGGACTTTATGATAGAGCTTTGGGAGCCGCGTATCTCAACGGACTTTGGGAAGCTATCGACAAAGAGGCGAAGAAGTAAATGAAACTCAACTTTCAAGGCATTCAAGATAAAGCTGCGTGGGCGAAAGCCGGGGTTGCTCTTCCGCAATACGATTGGAAAGCAATGTGCGACGCTACCGAAAAGAAACCCGTGTGGGTTCACTTCGGAGCTGGAAATATTTTCCGCGGTTTCATAGCCGGGCTTGCGGAGAAGCTGCTGAATGACGGCTTGACGGATCGCGGCATATTCGCGCTTGAGACGTTCGACTTTGAGATCCTCGAAAAGATTTACAAGCCTCACGACAGCATGACCCTCATGGTGAGCCTCAGACCTGACGGCAACACCGACAAGAACATCATCGCGTCGATAGCTCGCGGCATCAAAGCCGACTCCAGCGACAGCGACGAATGGGCGACGCTGAAGAAAATCTTCGTCAATCCGTCCCTCCAGATGGTCAGCTACACGATCACGGAGAAAGGTTACGCGCTCCGCGACATGAAAGGCGACTATCTCGGTGTCGTGGTCGATGACATAGCCTCAGGCCCGGACAAGCCCAAACACGCCATGAGCATCACAGCTTCGCTCCTGCTTGAACGTTTCAGAGCCGAGGCGACCCCGATCGCGATCGTGAGCATGGACAACTGCAGCCACAACGGCGAGAAGCTGAAATCCAGTGTCCTCGAAGTTGCGAAAGCGTGGGAGGCCAAAGGCTTCGTAGATAAGGAGTTCATAGCGTGGCTGTCCGACGAGAGTCAGGTCAGCTTCCCGTGGACGATGATCGACAAGATCACACCGCGCCCGGCCGAGTCAGTTTACAAAGAGCTTGCTTCGCTCGGCGTTGAGGACATGGACATCGTGATCACGGCCAAGCACACGTACATAGCTCCGTTCGTCAATGCTGAGATCCCTCAGTATCTGGTCGTTGAGGATCGCTTCCCGAACGGAAGACCGCCGCTCGAAAAGGCCGGAGTTTACATGACCGACCGCGACACCGTCAACAAGACCGAGCGTATGAAAGTTACGACGTGCCTCAATCCTCTTCACACCGGGCTTGCTGTGTTCGGCTGCCTGCTTGGCTACGAGAAGATCGCCGACGAGATGAACGACGCTGAATTAAAGAAGCTCGTTGAGCGTATCGGCTACGTTGAGGGTCTGCCCGTCGTTACGAACCCCGGAATTTTGGATCCGAAAGCGTTCATTGACGAGGTCATCGAGCAGAGGCTTCCCAACCCGTTCATGCCGGACACGCCTCAGAGGATCGCGACGGACACGAGCCAGAAAGTCTCCGTCAGATTCGGCGAAACATTGAAGAGCTACAAAGCCGACCCGAAACTCGACGCGAAGACGTTGACGGCAATACCGTTGGCGTTGGCGGGGTGGCTCCGTTACTTGCTCGGGGTCGATGACAAAGGCAACGAGATGCCCGTAAGCCCCGACCCGATGATGCCGCAGCTTCAGGCCGCGTTGAAGTCCGTCAAGCTCGGCGCACCTGAGACAGCTAGGGGAGTACTCGATCCCATTCTGACGAACGCGAACATATTCGGCGTAAGTCTCAAAGATGTTGGGTTGGCTGAGAAGGTCGAAGGTTTCTTCACGGAGATGTTGAAAGGCCCCGGAGCTGTCCGCGAGACTTTGAAGAAGTATATCGGATAAGAATTTTAAGAGTTAAGAAAGAGGAGTCAGGACTTGCGAGCCTGATTCCTCTTTTTATTTTTAGAACACCGCGTAATCGTTGTCGCGCAGGTCAGCGATGAACATGTGCCCCGGCGCGTGAGTGATCGCAAAGTCCGGCTTGGCCGCCATGATCACAGCCTGAGGCGTAACACCGCAAGCCCAGAAGACAGGAAGCTCACCCTCGCGGATCTCGACGGAGTCCCCGAAGTCGGGCTTGTTGATGTCCTTGATGCCAATCGCCGCCGGGTCTCCGATATGAACAGGCGCACCGTGAACCGCCGGGAAGCGTCCCGTACACAGAACAGCTTTCGGCACAAGCGAAGCCGGGATCGGCCTCATCGACACGACCATCGGACCTTTCAAACGACCCGCAGGCTGGCACTCGATGTTCGTGATGTACATGGGGACGTTGCAGCCGCAGTCGATATGTCGGACGCTGATGTTGCTCTGGATCAACGCGCCCTCGAACGAGAACGAACACCCCGTCAGAAATCCCACGAGGTCATCGCGCCAATATTTCGTTACGTCAGTAACCTCGTCAGCAAGCTCGCCATTCTTCCAGATACGATAGCGCGGAATGTCTGTCGCAATGTTCGCGCCCGGAGCTATGAGCTTCGGCTCGGTCTGTCCCGGCTCCGTAACGTCGAGGATCGGGCAAGGCTTCGGGTTCCTCTGAGCGAAGACGAGAAAATCATAGGCCAAGTCCTTCGACAGGACAACGAGATTAGCTTGAACGTAGCCTTCACACATTCCAGAGGTCGGGCGATCCCATTCTCCGGCGCGTATCATCTTGCGAACGTCCTGAGGTGAATATGCGGCGTAATCGCTAGGTTTCGTCATGACAATTCCTCCTTAAATTATTTTGCACAGCGGCAGGATCTCTATCCCGGCCTCGACGAGACGCTGTCTCAACGTCCGCGCCATCTCGACAGCCGACGGCGAGTCGCCATGAAGACATATCGACTGAGGACGAAGCTTCACGACAGTTCCGTCAATGGCTTCGACTACTCCCTCCTTGACCATGCGGATAACTCGCTGGGCGGCAACTTCGACATCACGAACAAACGCGCCCTCCATCTTGCGAGGCACGAGAGTTCCGTCGTTCATGTAGCCACGATCAGCGAACGCTTCAGCGGCGTAAGGGATCCCGAGCTTCTCGGCGGCCTTGTCGAACTCCGAGCCAGCAAGCCCCATGAGGATCAGACCGCCCCCCGCGTCTTTGACGGCCTGAGCGAGTGCCAAAGCTTCTTCGGGCTTCTTGGCTGCGCTGTTGTACATGGCTCCGTGAGGCTTCACGTGTTGGAGCTTGACACCGGCGGCATCACAGAAAGCTCTCAAAGCTCCGATCTGATACAGCGTGTCGGAATACAGCTCATCAGGTGAGCAGGTCATGTTGCGTCTTCCGAAACCTTTCAAGTCCGGGTACGACGGGTGCGCACCTATCGCAACTCCTGCGGCTATCGCGTCCTTCACGGTCTGCTTCATGACCATCGGGTCGCCGGCATGAAATCCGCAAGCAACGTTAGCCGACGATACGAACGTCAGGACATCGGCATCGCGTCCCATCTTCCATGCGCCGAAGCTCTCGCCAAGGTCGCTATTAAGGTCAACTTTGAATGACATAAAATTTCATCTCCTTATCATGATAATCTTTCCCAAGTTACGAAGAATTTTTCGCCGTTCACGATGATATTCATAGCTCCGCTCTGCTGTTGGGAGTGTCCCCCCCCCGCCCCCACAGGGGGAGCCGCTGGTCGCGAATGAGCCTGAGCCACGTGAGCGCGCAACATGTTCAACATATTCGCCTCGGACTTTGAAATCTCGATCCCCTGCTCCTGAGTTATCTTCGTGAAACGGACTGACGAGCCGGGCATGAACTGACTCAACCTCGCAACGTCGATCGCATGAACGACTCCGATCTTGACGTAGCCGCCTGTCGTCTGGCGGTCAGCCATCATCACTATAGGCAAACCCTGCCCGGGGATCTGCACAGCTCCCATTGGTATAGCGTCGGAGACGATGTCCGGGCCTTTGACGTGTTCGATGAGCTTGTCTCCCTCCATGCGCGTGCCCATTCGGTCGGACGACGAAGAGATTTTGTACTCGCTCTCGAAGAATGTTTTGATCCCCTCGGGCTTGATGTAATCATCCTGAGGGCCAAGCACCGTTCTGAGCGGAGCGTTCGAGTAGTCAGGCCGCAGATTTTCCGGACACGTCGCGCCAACGACGAAGCTGCCTCCCTCGCCGGTCATCAACACGTCATCTTTAGCGAGCTTCCGACCTTCAAGGCCGCCGATCTTGGCTTTCATGTACGTGCTGCGGCTCCCCATCACGGGAGGAACATCAACGCCACCGCTGACGCACAAGTAAGCTCTGAAACCTTTGCCGCAAGCTCCGGCGAAGCTCAGGACATCACCACTCTTGACGTTGAGGACTGTCCAGTTAGCTACGGGCGTGGAGTTTATTCGAGGCTGTAAGTCCGCGCCGGTGATCGCGACAGCTCCATCGCCATCAAACGAGACAGTCGGCCCCGTCATTGTCATTTCGAGACCCGCCGCGCCGTCAGGATTGCCGAGCAGAATATTTCCGCGTACGAGAGCCGGAGCGTCCATTGCGCCACTGACGGGCATACCGATAGCCTGCCAGCCCCATCGTCCGAGATCCTGCACGGTCGTTAGAGGCCCGGGCGACTGAATAGTCAGCTTCATGCGACAGCCCCCCTTTGTCCATATTCGATTTTGTAAGTCCCGGCCTTGGCCTGCTCCTCGATCTCTTTGTAGCGAGCCATGTCGACGGGATAGAAGCGAACCCACATTCCGGCTTGAATGGCTACAGCGGGGTCGCGGTTCGGGTCGTAAAGCTCGTAGGGGACTCGGCCAATGATGCGCCAACCTCCGGGACTCGCGATTGAGTAAGCTCCGGCCTGCGCTCCTCCGATTGCGACGCTGTTGGCGGGAATGAACTCGCGGGGATTTTTGAGACGCGGAGTTTCGAGAGATTTATCCATGCCGCCAAGATACGGGAAGCCGGGCGTGAAGCCGTTCATGAAACAGTAGAGCGGCGACTCGCAATAACGCTTAATGACCTCCTCGACTGTGAGCTTCGTATGCTCTGCGACATCTCCCAAGTCCGGGCCGAACTCGCCACCAAAGAAGACAGGTACGCGGATCTCGCTCGCGCTGGTCTTCTCATCGTCGAGAACGTCGGCGACAGTTTCAAGCTCCGTGGCAAGACGCTCGTTGAGAGCTTTGAGGTCGACAGTCAGGGGATCAAAGTAGACAGACAGCGAACGATACGTCGGAACAAGCTCCCTCATGCCCTCGAAAGGCTTTTCAGTGAGAGCGCGTTTCAGTCCCTGAACGAGGCTGTTGATCTTCATGTCGATCTTCTCGCCGAAGTCGACAAACAGGCAAGTCTCTCCGGCGGGAAGAATTTTGGCTTTGAATGTATCCATTACTCAAAGATCTTTAAGATGTTCGGCACTGCCTGAATACCCATCCAGAACGTGAACGCAACGACAGCCCAGCCCATCACTGTGAGAGCCACGGGGTGGCGATACTCCTCACCGATTACGTCCTTCTTGTAAGCTCCGAGCAGGATCGAGCCGAGAGCAAGCGGCAATATGAGACCGTTCACCGAGCCTGCGGCAATGAGAAGCGCAACAGGATTGGCGACGAAAATGTTAATGGCGGTCGAAGCGCAAATGAAGCCGATCATCCACCAGCGATAGTTGCGGTCGATCCCTCCGAACAGCGAACGCAGGAACGACACCGACGTATACGAAGCTCCGATAACGGACGTAACGCCCGCAGCCCACAGCACCACGCCAAACATGCGATAGCCAAGCTCACCAGCTCCACGCCTGAAAGCGTCCGCCGCAGGGTTGGCCTTGTCAAGAGCCTGAGCTATCTCGCCAGCTCCGACATAGACAACTCCAAGGACAGCGAGGAACAGCAACACGCGCATGATCGAGGTTACGACGATGCCATTAACTGCGCCTTTGGTAGCGTCGTTCGCATCACGTACTCCCGCGTCAATCAGACGATGTGCGCCCGAGAATGAGATGTAGCCTCCGACAGTTCCGCCGATGAGCGTCAGAATTATCGTCCAGTTGATCGTCGAGGGCATCACGACCTCTTTGGCCGCAAGAGCTACCGGAGGAGTTGACTGCACAGCCACGTAGAGCATCAGAGCTATCATCAAAATTCCAAGCATCTGAGTGAAGTAGTCCATGGCCTTGCCCAAGTCCTTGTTGAGGAAGATGAATATCGCCACGGCTGCGCTGATCGCCGCTCCGTAAGAGTTCGGAACTCCGAAGACGGTATTGAGACCCAAGGCCGCGCCTCCGACGTTGCCAATGTTGAACGCAAGCCCGCCCAACGCGACAGCGAACGCGAGGAAATATCCAAGGCCGGGTATGACCTTGTTAGCTACGTCCTGAGCGCGAAGCCCCGAGACGCAGATTATTCGCCAGATGTTCAGCTGCACGATAGCGGTTACGATGATTGTTACGGCAATGGCGAAAGCTGCGGAAGCCATAAGCTGCTGTGTGAAGACGGTCGTCTGTGTCAGGAAACCCGGCCCGATCGCGGAGGTTGCCATGAGGAACGCCGCGCCGAGTATGACCTGTAAGGTGCCTTTCTTTTCACCCATAATAGATCCCTCCAAATAAAAGTAAAATTTAGAAAATATAATATCATAAGCCCCCGCGAGTGCTATAATCTCCGAAAGAATTTCTGACGGGAAAGAATTTTTTCTGACCCACAAGAACGGAGGGTAAAACTTACATGTATAATCCAGCTTCACTAAAGGCCGACGAATTTATCGACCACAACGAAATACTCGACACACTCATCTACGCCGAAGCCCACAAGAACGATTTTGAACTGATTGACTCGCTGCTCGAAAAGGCGCGTCCGAAGTTCAACGAGAAAGGCTGCACATGCTCGGGGCTGACTCACCGCGAGGCTTCCGTGTTGCTTGCGTGCGAAGATCCTGCGACGATTGAGAAGATTTATAAGGTCGCGGAGGAGATTAAGCTCGCGTTCTATGGCAACAGGATCGTCCTGTTCGCGCCGCTGTACCTGTCGAACTATTGCATCAATGGCTGCCTGTATTGTCCGTATCACACGAAGAACAAGACGATCCCGCGAAAGAAACTGACTCAGGACGAGATCCGCGCCGAGGTCATAGCGTTGCAGGACATGGGACACAAGAGGCTCGCTATCGAAGCAGGCGAGGACCCAGTCAACAATCCGATCGAGTACATTCTCGACAGCATCAAAACGATCTACAGCGTTCATCACAAGAACGGAGACATTCGCCGCGTCAACGTCAACATCGCCGCCACGACCGTCGAGAACTATCGCAAGCTCAAAGAGGCCGGGATCGGGACGTATATTCTGTTCCAAGAGACCTACAACCGAAAGAGCTACGAGACCTTGCACCCGACAGGGCCGAAACATGACTACGCGTATCACACCGAGGCCATGGACAGAGCAATGGAGGGCGGCATTGACGATGTGGGGCTCGGAGTTCTGTTCGGACTTGAGGGCTACAGGTACGAGTTCGCGGGTCTTCTGATGCACGCCGAACATCTCGAAGCTGTTCACGGGGTCGGGCCTCACACGATAAGCGTGCCGAGGGTCAAGCCAGCCGACGACATCAACCCGGACGACTTCAACAACTCGATACCTGATGAAATATTCACGAAGATCGCCGCGTGTATCCGGGTCGCTGTGCCTTACACGGGAATGATAATCTCGACCCGCGAGAATGAGAGAGTCCGAGCGAAGATGCTGGAGGTCGGAATCTCACAGATCAGCGGCGGCTCGCGTACGTCGGTCGGAGGTTACACGGAGGAGGAGAGGCCTCACGATACTGAACAGTTCGACGTGTCGGATCAGCGAACACTCGATGAGGTCGTTCAATGGCTGATGAAACAAAATCACATTCCGTCGTTCTGCACAGCGTGCTACAGAGCCGGACGAACTGGCGACAGGTTCATGAGCCTCTGCAAGTCCGGGCAGATATTGAACTGCTGCCACCCTAACGCGCTGATGACACTCACGGAGTATCTTGAAGATTACGCCTCGCCGGAGACGAAACGGATCGGCTACGAGATGATCGAACGTGAGCTTGAAAGGATCCCGCGTGAGAGCGTCCGAGAGATCGCCCGCGAGAACATCGAGGCAATGAAGAATGACAACAAGCGCGACTTCCGGTTCTAGCCTCAACGACACGCCATCAGGCGAGAGAGTTCACATAGCTTTCTTTGGGCTTCGCAACGCCGGCAAGTCGAGCCTCGTCAACGCCGTAACAGGTCAAGATCTTTCAGTCGTGTCAGAGGTCAGAGGCACGACCACCGACCCGGTGAGAAAGGCTATGGAGCTGCTGCCGCTCGGCCCGGTGCTGATAATCGACACGCCGGGGCTTGACGATGAGGGGGCGTTAGGTGAGCTTCGAGTGAAGAGAGCTTTGAACGTCTTGGCGAATTGCGACGTGGCTGTGTTGGTTCACGACGCGACCAGCGACTTCACACAAGCCGAGAGCGACTTGCTGAAGATCTTCGAGGAGAGGAGGCTTCCATATATCGTTGCGAATAACAAGATCGATTTGAAGTCCCCCCCTCCGCCCCCCCAAGGGGGAACCCCGCCCACCCACCCCCTTATTCCCGTAAGCGCGATTACTGGCGAGAACGTGAGCTTGCTCAAAGAAAAGATTGCGGAGATTGCGAAGAGAGACGCGCCCGAGAAGAAACTCGTATCGGACTTGCTGGAGCCCGGCGATGTCGTCGTCCTCGTGATACCCGTCGACAAGGCCGCACCGAAAGGACGCTTGATACTCCCGCAACAGCAGACGATCCGCGACATTCTCGACGCTGGCTGTATGGCGTTCGTGTGTCAGGATACGGGGCTGGAACAGACGCTCGCGAGCCTCAACGCAAAGCCGCGACTCGTCATAACAGACTCGCAGGTCTTCGAGAGGGTCAACAAGATCGTCCCGCGCGAGATCCCGCTGACTTCGTTCTCAATCCTGTTCGCGAGATACAAAGGGAGCTTGAAGCTCCTGACTGAGGGCGCGAAGAAACTCTCAAACCTCAAAGACGGCGAGAAAGTTCTGATCTCGGAGGGCTGCACTCATCACCGACAGTGCGGAGACATCGGAACAGAGAAGATCCCCGCGTGGGTCAGAGACTTCACGAAGGCCAAGCCCGAATTTTCTTTCACGTCCGGCGGAGAGTTTCCAAGCAAAGAGGAGTTGAAGAAGTTCGCTCTCGTGATCCACTGCGGCGGCTGTATGCTGAACGAGCAAGAGATGCAGTCGAGGATCAAACGCGCCGTGAGCGTCGGAGTCCCGGTCGTGAACTACGGGATCGCCATCGCCAACATGCACGGAATTTTGAAGAGGAGCCTCGAGCCTTTCGGCTTGACAAAAATTTAGCGACAACGTAAAATCCCCCCCTTGGAAATTAAAATTTTTTCAGGAGGTTTTTACATGGCCAGACAAATGGTTTACGGGATCAACGACCGGCCGCCTTTCTTCATAATGCTTCTCTCGGGAGCACAGCACGTGTTGACGCTTTTCGGTTCGACCACACTTGTTCCATTGATATTCGGCCCCGCAATGGGGATGGACGCGTTACAAATCGCTTCGCTGATATCCTGCGTATATTTCGGAATGGGCGTAGCGACACTCATTCAGACCAGCAAGAAGCTCGGTTCAGGACTTCCAATAGTTCAGGGATCGAGCTTTTCTTTTATCCCTTCGGTCATGACGGTCATCGCGCTTTACAAAGCTGCCGGGCCTGAGACGGTCATGCAGTACATGGGCGGAGGACTGATTGCCGGGGGCTTGATACTCTCGTTCATCGGCTACAGCCGCATCGTCGGGATCATTCGCAAGGTCATCACGCCGGTGGTCATTGGCCCGGTCATCATGGCGATAGGCTTCTCGCTCGCCGGGACAGCCGTACAGGGCAACGCCGCGAACTATTGGCCGGCCTCGCTGGCGGTCGTGATACTGATCTTCCTGTTCAGCCTCGTGTTGAAGAATAAATATGTGAACATCTTCGCGATACTCCTCGCGATCGTGATCACTTACTGCGCTTGCTTGTTCCTGTCTCAGAACGGGACGTTCGCACCCGACCACCCGGCCTATGTCAACCTCGCGAGGGTAACTGAAGCTCCTTGGCTCCGCGACATCAAGACCGTGATCATTCCGTGGGGTATGCCGAAGTTCAGCCTCATGTCATTCGCGGCTCTGCTTGCGGGATTTTTTGCGACGATGATCGAGTCGATCGGCGACTATCATTCAGTCTCGTACGCCTCGGGCGTTGATGACCCTGACGCTGAGACGATAAGCCGCGGCATCGGTGCCGAAGGTCTGTGCTGTGCGCTGTCGGGCGTGCTTGGCTCGGTCGGTACAACGTCATACACTGAAAATATTGGCTTAATCGGACTGACGGGCGTAGCTTCGCGTGTGGTAGTGAGGACTGGCGCGGTGATATTGATCCTCATGAGCTTCGTTGGCAAGCTGAGCGCTCTCATAGCGACGATGCCGTCCCCGATAATCGGCGGAGCTTACATAGCTCTGTTCGGAACGATCGGCGCGATGGGTATCCAAGTTCTTATGCGTGCGGACATGAGCAGCCAGAGAAATATTTTAATCATCGGCTTCGCGTTCCTCATGGCTCTCGGACTCCCCGGCTGGGTCGAGGCTAATCAGACTCTCTTCATGGATCCGGCGAGCAGTCAGCTTGCGCAAACGTTGGGCGGAATGGTCTGGGCAGTGTTGAAGACCCCAATGGCAGTGGCCGGACTCTGCGCGGCGATATGCGACTCGATAGTCCCCGGGACTGACGAAGAGCGCGGCATCGACGTCAAGCCCAGAGGTATCTAACTCAACTTCTTCCTAACTCCTTCCTCCTAACTCAAACGACGCTTTGATCTCCGTTCCATGCCCGGGCATCGACTCGATTTTCAAATCCCCTCCCATTAAAGACATTCGCTCCGTCATGCTCGCAAGCCCGCGATGACCCTCGACCCTCAAAGTCTCGTGATTGATCTTCTCAGCGTCGAAGCCGTTCCCGTTGTCCGTAATGTTGAGCGTAATCTTGTCTCCTTTCCTTCCAAGCAATATATGAACTTCGGAGGCCTCGCCATGTCGGACGGCGTTCGAGACAGCTTCCTGCACGATACGCAGCAAAGAGAGCGACTTCTCATTCTCGATCTCAATCTCGCGGCTGTCATCGTCAATGTCGAAGTCCGCGCTCACTTGAATGTCGTAGACCTGCGACAGCCTCTCAGCCAGCTCGGTAAGAGCTTCAACGAGGCCAAGATCCATCCACGGCGGCGCAAGCTCATCACACAGAGACCGAAGCTCCCTAACGACGCTCTTGGCTATCGTCTCGGTCAGCTTTATTCGAGCCACGTCGCTGTGGTTCTCATCGTCGAGAGTCATATGAAGCTGTTGCACCAACGCCGTGATGTCCTGAAGAGGGCCGTCGTGAATTTCTCGTGCCATGTCGACCCTCTCACGCTCCTGAGCTTGCACGATGTCCCTGACGTAACGATTGCGAAGGTTATCACGCTCGACTGCCGCCTGAGCAAACCGACGAAGCGCACTGTGAACGCTCTCGATCTCCGCGACTGCATTATTGCCGATACTTTCGGGAACGTCCTTGCCGAGCGTCATGTTGTCGATCTCCGCGACCAGCGACCTCAACGGAGTTACGAGCCTGCTCCATAATAATTTAATGGCGACGAAGCTGCTCAACGCGATCACCATGAGCAGGAACGGCCACACGCGCACGACCCCGACGAGACCGCCGAGCAGCTGAGTCCACGAGACCGCCGCAACGACGTAGCCGCCTCCAGCACGCTTCACCGGATAGACAGCTAACGTAAACTGCGCGCCTTGCTTGTCCGCGATCTTGACGGCCTTGCCGACCGGGAGATCACTTCGCCATATTGCGGCTATGTTCATCGCGCCCGGGGAAGCTATGATGACGCGCCCGCTGTTGTCGATAAGCGCGACCCAGCCCGGAATGGACGGCCCCCACGAGAAGAAAGGAAACCTCGTGAAGTCGCTCAACATTGAGAACGTCCATACATCAGCGTCCGTGCTGAGGTGATATGACATGCTCTCGGCCAAGTCCTGAACGTACGAGCTAACGGCGGCTTCCATGGCTCGCTCCTGACTCACCATGCCGGCCACCGCCACGAGCAGCACAGCGACCGACGGCAGGATCAGAGCACAAAGCAAAAAGGCCAGGAAGTTAGCTCTTGGCCTCGCAAAAAAATTTCTTAATCTTTCAAGCATAGTGTGTTAAGTCTGAACTAGTCCTCCAGAAGCTCTTCGAGGGTAACTACCCCGTACTTCAACGCGAGCAGCAGAGCTTCGGTCTTGTTCCGTGAGCCTAGCTTGTCATAGATCGAAGCCAGGTGAGTTTGAACGGTGCGTTCGCTTATGAAAAGTCTGCGGGCTACCTCTTTGCTCGAAAGTCCCTTAGCCGCCAACAGAAGCACTTCGCGTTCCCTCGCTGACAGAGGCTCCGGGCTGAAGTCGTCCGATCCCATGAAAGACGCGACCTCGGGATCGAGATACAGGCCGCCGCGCGCAACCGTGTTAATAGCTGTTGTAAGCTCCTTGGGGCTGACGGTCTTTAACACGAAGCCTTTGGCCCCGGCTTTCAATGATGCCATGACATATTGCTGAGCGTCGTACGAAGTCAGCATGACGATAGCCGTACCGTAACCCGCAGCCTTGATCTTCTGGGCGACCTCAACGCCGCTCATGTCGGGCATACGAATATCGAGCAGAGCTACGTCAGGGTTGAGCTTCTGGATCAGCTCCCAGGCCTCCGTGCCGTCCTCAGCTTCGGCGACAAGTTCAAAGGTCGGCTCACGCCTCACGAACTCAGCTATGCCCGAGCGCGTCAGAGGGTGATCGTCCGCAAGTAAAATTCTTATAGCCATTGTAATTAATCATCTCCACGGGAATATTTTAGCATTGAAGCCTCACATTCCTATGAGCTTTTCCACCGGCCTTAACGCCTTTATCGTCTCCGTGATGACATCATCGAGCGGCATGTTCATCTTCTCCGCACCCTGCTTGATGATCTCGCGATTGACTCCGCGTGCGAAGGCTTTGTCTTTCCATTTCTTTTTGACGGACTTCAGTTCGAGGTCAGCAAGCGACTTCGACGGCCTGACAAGTCCCGCGGTGATGATCAGCCCGGTGAGCTCGTCTATCGTGAAGAGAGTTCGCTCCATGTCATTCGACGGCTCAACGTCCGAGCAGATCCCCCAGCCATGAGACTGAACGGCGTGAATGATCTCCTCGTCAACTCCGGCCTCCCTCAGAAGCTCCGGCGCAACGTGGCAATGTCGCTCTGGCGTGTCGGTCGTCATCTCCCAGTCGATGTCGTGAAGCAGTCCGACGACTCCCCACAGGTCCGGGCTTTCGTTGTAAAGCTCTGCGAAGTGTCTCATGGCGTTCTCGACGGCGATCGCGTGATGAATGTGAGACTCTTCCTTGTTGTATTTCTTCACAAGCTCGATAGCCTGCTCTCTTGTCGGCATCATTCTAAGTTCGCCTCCTCGGTCTTGATTTCCCAATGTATCAGGAACGTCAGCGTGCCGCGCAACAAAATGATAGCTCCGAGGATCGCAAGCTCGCTCCACTCTCTAACGATGACCGTACGCAGAACCTCGCCGCCGAGTTTGAACTCAAGTGCAAGCGCAATGCCCTTGGCGAGTGTCAAGCGGATCTTCGGGTCGCGACGTATGCAGCCCCATATGGTCTTGGCGGTCGTGAACAGCAGCGTCGTAACGCCCGTACATTCAAGCACAAGCACGCCGAACTGAACGATAACTTCAAAGATTTCTTCGACATGATGCAGCAGTTCCATGTTATTCTCCTTTCACGGCCTTGGCCTTGTCCATGAGGTGCTTGAGTCTTCGAGCCGTCGGCGGGTGTGAGTTGAAGCCGCTCGCCTGCGTTACGAATTTGTTGTCCGCGAAGGCTTTCATAGCTCTGTAGAGTCCGTAAGGGTCGTAGCCAGCTTTCTTCAGAAGCTCCGTGCCATAGTCGTCAGCCTCGACATCCTGACCCCGGCTGAAGCCGCTCTCGGCCAAGTTCATT
>JAFSJO010000090.1 GCA_017449415.1 Synergistaceae bacterium | reverse complement strand
TTGATCTTGGAACGTTAGCTGACGTTTCAAAGGGCAGAGCCATTACTCGCGCTGAAACAGTGCCGGGCGATTATAAAGTCGTTGCTGGCGGTCTCGACTTTGCTTACACGCACAACGAATACAACCGAGAAGCCGACATTATAACGGTGAGCGCGTCGGGGGCTAATGCTGGATATGTTAATTTTTGGCGTGAGCGAATCTTTGCGTCCGATTGTTCAACGATTAGAGCCAAAACGACATTAACAACAAAATACATATATTACTATTTGAAAGCCATTCAAGAGCAGATATACAGCGTTTTACAGAAAGGCGCAGCGCAGCCACACGTGTATCCTGATGACATAAAATTAATTCCCGTTCCGAATGTTGATGAAGCGATCCAACAGCAGATCGTCGCGGAGTGTGAAGCCGTCGATGACGAATATAACTCCACGCGCATGAGCATCGAGAGCTATCGCAAGAAGATCGAGGAGATTTTTACCAACCTTGACGTAATCTCGAGGGGGGGGGTAACGATCTTTAGACTCGAAGATGTTTGTAAAGATTTAATAGCAGGTGGAGATGTTCCGCAGGGTAACTGGTCGAAAGAGGCAACAGCGACCCATACCGTACCGATATATTCCAATGGCACAGAGGAAAATGCGCTTTATGGATACACGAACGTCGCACGTATTCATGAGGATTCTGTAACGATATCAGCGCGTGGCACTATAGGATATACAGCCATGAGAGAAGCTCCCTTTTATCCCATAGTGCGCTTGATCGTCGCAACACCAGATACGACAAAGGTTAAATTAAAGTATCTGTATGGCGTACTCAAACAAACAGAATTTCAAAAATCAGGAAAAACTATTCCGCAGTTGACCGTGCCCATGGTACGCGACATCAAGATACCCGTCCCGCCGCTGGAAGCTCAACAGAAGATCATTGACGAGTGCGAAGCTATCGAGAAAAAAATAGCGGCCGCCGAAGAAAAATTAGAATCCCTCAAAGGCAAGACCGCTGAAATCTTGAATCGTTATCTGAACTGAAAACTACTCGTTACCCCAAAGCCTTTCGAGCCTGTAAAACTCCCGGCCACGGTGGCTGAACACATGCACGACGATATCGCCGGAGTCAATCAGCCGCCAATTCTGGCTCTGTTCGCCCTCAATCCTGCACTTGCGCCCCTCACGTTCGAGAGCTTCCTCGGCCGCGTCGGTCAGGGTCTTCATGTGGGTTTCAGAATTTCCGGTTACGAGTATGAAAGTGTCCGCAAGCCCGCCTTTGTTCTTTAGGTCGAGGGTCAGAATGTTCTCGCCGTTCTTAGCTTCGAGTGCCGCAATGATGTTTTCGACCGGCATTTAGTTCGCGTTCCCTCTGACTTCTTTAACGATGTCGGCGGCTTCACGAACCATTGCGCCGATCTTGTCCCACTCGCCAGCCGCGATTAAATCCTTCTTGACCATCCAGCTCCCGCCGCAGGCAATGATCTTGTTGTAGGCGAGGTAATCCCTGACGTTCTTGGCGTTGATCCCGCCGGTGGGCATGAACTTGAGATCGACATACGCAGCCGCGACAGCTTTGATCATGTTGAGACCGCCTGACGGCTCAGCGGGGAAGAACTTCACGACCTTGAGGCCAAGCTCGAGAGCCTGCTCCATCTCGCTGGGGGTCTGAGTGCCGGGGGTTACGGGGACGCTCTGGTCGAGGCAATGCTGAACGATCTTCGGGTTGAGGCCGGGCGCGACGATGAATTTAGCTCCGGCGTTGATGGCCTTGTCAGCCTGCTCGATCGTCAGGACAGTCCCGGCTCCGACGAGCATGTCCGGGAACTCGTGCGACATTGTTTTGATTGCTTCTTCGGCGGCGGCGGTTCTGAAAGTAACTTCAGCGCAGGGGAGTCCGTTCTCGCAAAGGACTTTCGCGAGGGGGGCGGCGTCTTTCGCGTCATCAAGCACGACCACGGGAATGATCCCGATCTTTGAAAACTGCTCAAATATCATAGTGAAAATTCGCTCCTTTTTTTGAATATTATAATATCTTTTTCGCTCCGTCAGAACTCTCTATGATGTAGAAGTCTGCCTTGCGTCCCGTCAGCCTCGAATACTCCGCGCCGACCTTATCAATGAAGCCGTCAACTGCGCCGTTCTCGACGATGCTCACGGTGCAGCCTCCGAACCCTCCGCCCGTCATTCGAGACCCGACAACTCCATCGAGACCCCACGCAAGCGACGCGAGTGTATCAAGCTCCGTGACTGTAACCTGATAATCATCTCGCAGCGAGACATGCGACGCGTTCATCAACTTCCCGAACGTCTTCAAGTCCCCGGACTTCAGAGCTTCTGAGGCTCGGATAGCTCGTGCGTTCTCACTGACGGCATGGCGGGCGCGCTTCAAGTTCACGGGGTCAGCGACAGCGTACGAGACCTCATCAAGCTCATTCGGCGTAAGCTCACACAGGCATGAAATTTTCTTGACTCTCTGAATGTCGGCCAAAGCTCCCTCGCATTGCTGACGGCGCAGGTTATATTCCGACCCCGCGAGCGAGTGCGGTACGTTCGAGTTCGTGATGATGATCTTGTAGTCCGCAAGCTCCAACGGCGCGTAGAGATATTCAAGCGTCGAACAGTTCAGCAACACGGCGTGATCTTTTCGACCCATGCTCACGGCGAATTGATCCATGATGCCGCAATTCATTCCGACGAAATTATTTTCGGCCTCCTGAGAAAATCTCGCCATGCTCACGCCGTCGATGTTGAGGTTGTAAAGCTCGCTGAAAATTTTTCCCGTCAGCACCTCGATAGCCGCCGACGATGACAGCCCCGCGCCTCCGGGTAAATTTCCGTTGTAGAGGATATCCGCGCCTCCGAGCTTGTAGCCGTGAGATTTCAAGACGCTGACGACCCCCAAAGGATAGTTGACCCACGAGCGAAGCTCCGACTTCTCGCTGATCTCGTCGATGTCGATCTCGAACGGTTGAAAGATCCCCGCGTCGAAGTTCATTGAGTAGAGCCGCAGAGTGTTGCCCGGTGTCTTGGCCGCGAGCGCGTCTATTCCGAGGTTGATCGCGCACGGAAAGACGAAGCCGCCTTCGTGGTCGGTGTGTTCGCCGATGAGGTTGACCCGGCCGGGTGCGAAAAATCTCTCAGGCTCGTGAGCTGTCCCGAAAATTTTTGTGAATGTGTCTCTCATGTAAAAGCTCCTTTCTTTCTGAATTGTGCTTACTAACCATAACTCCTAACTCCTCACTCCTCACTCCTAACTCTTCCTAAACGCTTGACGAAGCAGTGGCCACTCCTCGAATTTGAGCTTCAATGTTGCAACGCTGTACGCGACAGCCGCAAGAGCTATCACAGCCAGACACCACGCCGAACGGATAAGCAGGCTCGCCGCAGGATCGTAAGGCAGCACGAACCTGAATATCACGATCGAGGCATCAAGCACCGCGAGGACGGTCAGATAATCCCAAAAAATTTTCCGCGTGATTATCCCCAATGGCCGCCCGATCTTCTTGCGGACGAAATACAAACCCAAAAGCCCCGACAGCGTGAACGCGATCCCCGGCGCAAGCGCAAGCCCGTTGTAGCCCATCGGATACACGAGGACTAACGAGAATACGGCGGTCGATACGACACTGAACAACGTAACCTTGAAAGCCTCGCGAGGCATCGACAGCGCGTACAAAGCTCTCATGATGACGGTGGAGCAAGCCATGCCCGGCAGCCCCAACATGCTAAGAGCCAAACATGACGAGGTCGCGTCCCAAGCCCATTGATTGAAATTCCCGCGCACGAACACGAGGTGAACGAACTCGCTCGAGATCTCCATGAGACCAAGCGAAGCCGGCAGCACGACGAACAGCGCAAACCTCACAGCCTGCCTCAACATGTCAGTAAATTCTTCGTCTGTCTTGGCACGAGCCAGCTGAGGCAACACGGCCTGAGATATCGCGATCACGAACAGACCCAACGGAAGCTGTAAAATTCTGTTGGAGTAATTGAGGACTGATATACTTCCCTCCTGCAGGAACGAGCCTAACATTCGGCTTATAACCGGGTTAATCTGGTTCAACGACAGCCCGGCGGCATACGGGACGAATAATTTCATGATCTGCTTCAGGTTGCGGTCTTTCATGTCGGGTCGCGTGGGATATAACACGGCTTTCATCTTGAAGCCCCAAAGCCACTGCGTCATGAAGTGAGCGAAGCCCCCGCATAGAACTGAATACGCAAGCCCGTAAATTCCGAATCGAGCCGCGAAGAAAGGAGCCGTGATTATGAACACAAGATTGCTGAACGCCGGAGACAGTGCCGGAATGAAGAACGAGCCTAAGCTGTTAAGCTCGCCCATCGTCAACGCTTCGAGCGATATGAAGATCAGGAACGGAAACATTCCCCGCGTCATGCTCACAGCGAGTTCATGGCTTGCGGAGTCGAAGCCCGGAGCCATAATCTTGACCAGAGCCGGCGCGAAATATATTCCAAGCCCCACGGCGATACACGTTACGAACAACAGCACCGTCATAGTCTGACGCGCAAGCGCGATAGCTTTCTCTCGGCTGGAGTTCAAGACCTTCGAGAACACCGGGACGAACGCCGCCGACAAAGCTCCCTCGGCCAGCAACTGACGCGCAAGGTTTGAGAGTGTGTAAGCGACATTGAAAGCATCCATGCTGCCCGTAGCTCCGAAATATGCCGCCACGAGAACTTCACGAGCAAGGCCAAGAACTCGGCTCATTAACGTTCCGGCCATCATCATGACGGCGTGGCGAACCATTGATGGATTATTGTTTGTCTGCAAGATTTTTAGTCCTTTCGATAGTTATAATTCGCTGACTGTTGCGAGGGTGTAAGCTCCGAGAGTGTGTGCGCCGAAAAATTCACACGCCTGCGAGAATCTCGCAAGAGTCATTCCCGTTGTGCAAACGTCATCAATTATAGCAACGTTGAGAGCTTTTATATCCTGTGAGATTACGAAGGCATCGGCGGTCAGTCTTCTTCGTTCGTTGGCATTGAGCCCGGCTCGGTTGGGCATCTCACGCGACCATTCAGCCCCGTCAAAAATCTTGATCCCCCAGATGTCGCTCATTCCTTTAGCGAGTTCGAGAGCTTGATTGTAAGGTCGTTTGCTCTTCAGGTGCAGCGGCACGGGGACGAGACAATCAGCCTCGGGCTTGGGAATGAACTCCGCCATTGCTCGACCGAGAGGCCGACATATAGCTCGCAAGCCTGCGTATTTGAAAGCGGCTATGATCTCGCTGATGGCAGTGTGATACCATGCTGCGGAAAAAATTTTAAGATTGTTGAAGTGTCGCTCAATGACTTCGTCGGCGAAAAGTTGCTTTGCACATTCAGGACAGATTATTTCGGCGGGTCGTCCACAGACGGGACAATTTACAGGCCACAGGAAATGCAGGAGGCTTTCAGCGAAGCTCTTCACGGGCTTTTCTGACGAGTTCATCGCAACGATTATTCAATTCGTCGTCGGCGTGGCCTTTAACGTGATGCCACTTGACGCTGTGGATCTCCGTGAGGCTCAACAGCTTCTCCCACAAGTCGCGGTTCAGCACAGCTCCGGAAGTATTTTTCCAGCCGTTCTTGCGCCACTTGGCGATCCATTTCTTCTCGAAAGTATTTTTTAGATACGTCGAGTCCGTATATAAATCAACGTCGCAGGGAGTCTTCAGTGCTTCGAGAGCCTTTATCGCCGCCGTGATCTCCATTCTGTTATTCGTTGTGTCGTGCTCGCCGCCATAAATCTCGCGCTTCGCGTCATGTTCGGGGGAATACAAGACCGCCGCCCAGCCGCCTTTGCCGGGATTGGGGGAAGCTCCGCCGTCAGTGTAGATTATCACGTGAGGATTCATGGCTCGTTAGCCTCTTTAAGTGTCCAAAAACTTGACCCCCTCGCCACTGCGTGGCTCTCTCCCCCTTGCAAGGGGGCGCAAGAAATCCTGTGTCTGCCGTTATTTCTTTTGCCTCCCCTTTTAAGGGGAGGTGGCAGCCGTAAGGCTGACGGAAGGGTCGGAATCAAAACGCTCATGGTCTCAAAAGCTGCTCTAGTGTCGAGCATTATCATATTGTCTCACCACAGCGCGCTTCCATGCTTCGCCTTCAACCCTCACCAGCTCAGGGTCGGCACATTCGGATAAAACACCTCGAAGGCTGATTACATTTTCGACGTTCAACTTTTCTGAAAATTTTTCCTTTACAGCGTAAATCAATTTTAATTTTCACTCCTCAAATAATATATCAATCACTACCGGGCCTTCCGTGTATATATCCCCCGACGCAATCGCGCTGATGATGACCGGCTCAGTGATCGACGCAAGCTCTTCGACGGTGTTGAA